>OMXV01000062.1 GCA_900315075.1 uncultured Prevotellaceae bacterium
AATTTTTCAAGTTAATTTATGTAAAAATAAATGATATTTATTCATATTGAATCTATCTTGAATGTTAATGAATTTAACTATAATTTACCGAACTATTGTTAAATAGGACATATTTGCGGTTTGGCTATCGATGAGATGAAGAAGGTGAATTTTGTGATAGGTTCGACACCTGCCCTGCTCATTGGCGAGCAAAATGACAAGGTGTTTCTTTTTATCCATGGGTTGCGTGGACACAAGGAAGAGGCACTGGCTTTTGCTGAGGTGGCCGAACCGGAAGGCTATCAAGTATTGGGTATCGACTTGCCCTTGGAACGCAAGCCGTGGGAAGTGTTGCCACTGCTGAATGAAGTTCGAGAATATCTCTACAAAAACTGGAAGTCCGTATCTCTACGTGCCAACAGCATCGGTTCATGGTTCTCTCTCCTCACATTTCAAGGGGAAGAAGTAGAAAGAGCCCTATTTGTCTCTCCACTTTTGGACATGAAAAAGTATATTGAGGAGCAGCTGACGCGTGAGGAAGACTATTATGGGTGGGTTGTCAACAATCCTGTTGCTCATTGGGATGCACCCACATACATCCTTCGTCCAGAAGTGGACCAGATTGTAAGCGAGAATGTTGGTTCTGATTTCATCCTTCAGCACAGATGCCAAGTCACCATCATGCCTGACGGAGAACATTGGTTTCATACACCTAAGCAACTCGCTTTTCTGGAGGAATGGGAAGAAAAGGTATTGAGTGGATATAAGTATGTAACCTTGCGGGAAAGGCCGGAATTGAAGGATTCGGCTGCAGCGTGGTTTCACAGCAAATGGAGGGTTCCTGAAGCGGCATATCTGAAATGTATGGAGGCTTACCTTGGCGGTGAGACGGAATACGGATGGTATCTGTGTCTTGATGGCAACCGAATTGTCAGCGGTATGGGCGTTATCGAAAATGACTTTCATGACAGGAAAGACTTGTCGCCAAATGTGTGTGCTGTCTATACCGAAAAGGAGTACCGTTGTCAGGGTATCGCAGGAAAGTTGTTGAATATGGTCGTCGAGGATACCAGAACAAAGGGAATTACGCCATTGTACCTTGTGACGGACCACACTAGCTTTTACGAACGGTACGGATGGGAGTTCCTCTGCTTGGTCCATAATGATGGGGAACAGCAGATGTCAAGGATGTACATTCACAAATAGACCGGCTTTTTCAACCATATACGTGTGATTGATGGAGAAACAAATTACAATAGTACAATATGGCAATAACAATTGAGAGACTTCGACAGACATTCAGCGAGGGTGGCGCCCAAGAGATTTACCGAGAAATTAAGTCAGAGAGAAATTTCCTTGGTTTCGCCAGACAATACGTCTTCGACGGTGATTGCATGGTGGCAAGGAGTGCTCTTTGGGGACTGACCAAGGCCAGTGTCGATGAACTATCAGAGTTGCAGGTGATACTCAACAATCTGATAGATTTGGCAATGCGGACAGAGAATTCTACAGTAAGGCGTCTGACTCTGAATATTATCGAGCGTCTGGAAATGAACGAGGAAGACTTGCGGACTGACTTTCTTGACTTCTGTCTTGAGCACATGATCCGCGTCAAGGAATACCCCAGCATCCAGGCTGTTTGCATGAAACTCGCTTACCGCATGTGCGCTTTTTATCCTGAGTTGATGGGAGAGTTGAAACGCACTATCGAAGGGATGGACATATCATTTTACACCCCGGCAGTGAAAGGTCTCAGAAACAAGATTCTCATGGGCAAGCCAATAGACAAATGGATGAAAAAGAAATAATGAAATATGAACTGGATGATTATCATTTGTGAGACTGTCATCATGACCATAGCTTTCATGGCGATGGTCCTGATTCCGTATACATATCTGTCCGGTCATTGTCCAATCTCCCTGCAAAAGATGGGAATTACACTGACATAACCTTCTTGGTATGAAGGCCTTGCATCCTTTCTTGTAAAGAATTGTAGCTATTCATATTGTTACAGTTTCATTGTTCAGGATAGTGTCGTAGATTCTGTTGATGCATCCGAACCAGCGCATCCACTGGCGGCTGTTGGGGTTGAGTGTACATATTCGGGTCATGTACACCCGCTTGTTCACCTCTGTCATCTGCTGTGGTTTGGATTCTGATTACGGGTTTTCCGTTTGGTCTTCTGCGTTATTTCTATCTATCAGTTGTTGGGCATAGCTCTCGATGCGCCAAAACGACATGGAATGTTCCGGGAAAGCCTTGAGAATCTCCCTTTCTTTAAATTCGGTAAGTTCTTGTTCCGCTTCATTGATGCGCTTGGTGATGGCATTGACCAGCCGCTCATAGGTCTGAATGTTGTAATCACCACGCCGAAGTGCCATTTTCAGGTCACGTTTCTGTTGGAGGAGTTGTTCCACTTCAGAAAAGATACGTTTCTCCAAATCTTTATATCTGTCGTAGAAGTGAAGGACACGCTCATCGAACAGTGCCTTTTCCAACTCTTTGTTGCGGTGTTCCAATTCCTCCTTGCGGGTAATCAGGTTATGCAACAGTTCGTTGAGAGCAGAAATCTCACGCACCTGCATCTGCTCGTTAATGGTGTGCGCATAGTCACGGTCGTCCTCTTCCTCGTGATCGAGGATGTCGAGCACCTGTCGGAGCGAATATGCCTGATATTTCTGCTTGGCGGACTTGTAGGTATTGTTGATGTGGATGAAGGAATCCCTGTAGTCTTTGAAGGGATGTAACTCCACATTCTTGGTTGTTCCATCCTCATGCACAACATCGCAGATGTTGTGGCCGCTCAGGCCGCTTCCCGACAACTTGAACAGCAATCCGCGCCTTCCCTTCTTGTCTGTGAACATTGCCCCAGCGCATGTCTCCCACCACTGGAGATAGATGCCTAATGTCGGGTTCTCGAACCCTGATGTTCCTGATATGGACATGCCGCTTGTGATGGGCACTGGGCAAAGGAACATTCTGCTGTCCATCAGGATACGTTCCTTGTGGGCGAGGAAGAAGAAAGCGTTTTTGATGAATCGTTCCTTGTCCGCCTCCCTTTCTTTGTCGCTTTGGGGTGATATTCTCGCAAGTGGCTGTTGGAGATTATCCTCTGGTTGTGTTAGGCCTTCGAAATTCACGCCCAGCCGTGGGTAGCAGTCCACCACCCTACCGTCGAGCAAAATGATTTTCCTCTCGGGGAACTCATTCCTTACATTCTTATCTAATGATATTTCCATTTATTTTCTTTTTATTTTGATTGTTCTGTCCATTGTCGTGGTAATTGTATCGGTTTCTTTTTATTCAGGAAATGCTCATTCAAGATATCTGCTATGTCCGTCTCCTTCTAGGGAAACATACGGAAATTCTTCTCAACTCGTTGTTGAGATGACCGATTCCCACATATTCACAGATAATGTTTCCTCCTGTTGTTGTTGATTTTATCGCTACTAGGTTATTTGCTTATCTCATTAATAGAAAAGAGTGGTAAGATAATAGCTCAACTTTGGTGCTGATGGTGCTCGTTTGAATCCTGTCCCATCCACCTTCTCGGTCACGTTCAGCCCATATTTGCTGTTCAGCTCCTCGGCCATCTTTTGGAAATCCTCGCTATGTGTGATGTCGTTGTCGATATGCTTGTAGGCGAGATAGTAGTGTATCATCTCATGGACGAGGACATCGCGCAGTGCGTCTTCCTGCCAGTTGTAGTAGCATGATATCTTTATAAGCTGACCTCTTAATCTCCTTCTGCCTATGATCTTGCTGCATGAGAACTGGCCGCAGATGCGGTACGACTTCAGCAGTTGTACTAGCGGCATGGGAAGCTCTCTGTTGAAGTAAAGACGGTTATATTCCCTGAATTTTTGCCAAATCATCTCTATTGTTATTTCCATCGTTTGTAGTTGAAATGGTTAGAATGTGAGTCTTTCCCCAAGGATATGTATATTGGCTCTACGTAACAGTTCGTAGTCGATGAGTGGCTCAGTGCCGTTGGCGATGCAGTCACGGCAGATCATGAGGATTTTGCCAATGTTGTTCTGCCCTCGCCACTCACCGACGTCGTTCACCTTATTCCCATGTCGTGCCGTTAAACTCGAAGGGAAAACCACCTGCCATGTTGCTCAGTCGCAGGTTGATACCGTTGACGATATCGTTGACTTGCTTGAAAGACCAGACGTTCGGAGTGGCGGGATAGACTTCATGTTGACCTAAAATGATGTTATGCATGTGTGATATGTTTTGATTTGGTTTTAATCTTACTTGCAATACGGCCTTTGGGTAACGAGATATTCATAAAAGAAAGGATTGGAGAGATATTACAATCTCTCCAGTTTAAGATTATCGAGCCTATTGTTCAGCTTATTACCGTCAATGTGAGAAACCGTATATCCTTCTGGAATCTCTTCATTAAAGGCTTCCCAAACAAGCTCACACACACGGCACTCAGTGCCATAGACTAAAGTGTACACTTCGCCGTCATTTTTCAGGTACTGATCACCCTCTTCGTGTTGGATGTTACTAGAATGATTACCTTGGTTGCGATTGTTGTCAAATTGCTTTTTTCCCATTTCTGTAGTTTTTAAAATGATGATAAGATATATGCCATGGGGGGGGGAAAGAGGTTTTTATATTTGTGTTATTGTCTATCTTGTTTATGGGACAGCGAAATTACCACAAAAGGATGAATTAGAGTGGTTTTATATAGGTATAAGAAGCGGTAGGGGAAGAAAGTATGGAAGTTTCTTATTGTCAAGTTGCACCTGGTCAACGCTGATAATTCTTACGTTGTTGTCATCGAGGATGGCTCTGTTCGTGCCCAGTGAAGGATTCTTCCAGTTGTATGGCCACTGGATGAAGTCCACGCCGATACCGATCAGGAATGTCGAAGCCGCCTTCTCACCTTCCAAGTCCACCTTACCCGTGAGTTTCTTGACAAGGAACTTCCGGAAGTCCTTGCCATCCTTGGTAAACTTTTCAGAAATGGACTCCCCGAATTTCTCCTCTGCACGTTTGAGGATGTTGGGATGAACCGGTTCCTTGAAGCCAATGTAATTGTCCTCACGAATGTCGGGAACTTCAACTGTATAGACATAGAATTGAGCCGCTGCAGGATTAGCTCCGGCATAGTGTGCTGCGGAGCGGTAGTGTGAGGTGACATAGACCCCATAGCCGAACTTCACCTTTCCATCCCCTTCCAGGGCATGGGAAAGGTCGAATTTGGGAAATAGAACGGACGATCCGTGGTAGAATGTCTGCATAGGATGATTAGTTATTAGTTATACATCAAAAATTAAAAATGGGTAGTCCATTCCCCAATGGTCGGACCTCGACTGCACATGTGCAATATGAGGGAGCCTTCTATTGGTTGATTTTTGACAATTCCTTTATAAACCTTCTGAATTGACATGCGAGGAAATCAAGCGATGCTTTCAGGCGATGACCATCGGGTACGAGGTGAAGGATTGTTCCTTTATGCTCTTTTGCGAATCGGATACTATTCTCGTATGGAACAACTTCGTCGTTGATGCCATGGGTTATCTCAACCTTGGATGTCTTCGGCCCCCTTTGGGCCACTCTCTTTTCCATGAGAGAAAACTACATAACTCAAATTTGTCTTAGTTTCTTGTTTTTCCATTTTTATTAATGGTTTAGTTTATGACCTTTTTTCCCGATAGCAAAATTACAAAAAAAATATGAATTAGAACGATTTATATAGGTATAAGAGTGGAAAATGAAGTAAATTGATTATATTTGCAACTGTGTTTGTAAGTGCTTAGTATATTTAGACACCGACGAGAATATGCCAAAAGCATCTTGAGCATATCCGTCATCGGAACTGAAAGTTGATGGAACTATTCAAATCACAATTATTTCTTGCTGTAACGGGATTTTTGTAATAACTTTACAAGTGCTTGGAAGAAACATTTATTAAACTATCCTAAAATCAATTTATTATAACCAAACCATGCTAATCATGTACAACAGAGAATTTACTCCAGAGAGAATAACTGAACTGAAACCGAATGAAATCTTCGTCTTTGGCAGCAACCTCGCCGGTGCCCATGGTGGTGGTGCTGCACGTCTGGCCTATAACCGTTTTGGCGCTGTATGGGGACAGGGCGTGGGACTACAAGGACAAAGCTATGCTATCCCCACCATGCAAGGCGGTGTGGAGACCATCAAGCCATATGTGGATGAATTTATCGCATTTGCTCTTATCCATCGTGAATACAAGTTTTTTGTCACCCGTATTGGCTGTGGCATCGCGTGTTTTACTCCCAACGAGATAGCTCCTTTATTCCAAAAAGCCATTGACCAGGAGAACGTCATCCTGCCCAAAGACTTCGTGGAGGTATTGTCTCGTTTTCAAGACAGCGCACCAACATCAGCTACCACCTGGGACTCCGAGAAAGACTTTCTGGTGACCTATCGTACACTGATGGAAAAAGCCAAGAATGGGGACAAAAACGCCTACTCTTTGGTGAGAGAACTTCGTGTGCAGGAGTTTCGTAATACGGTAGAGATTGTGAACCGAGGGTACTATACTACGGAGAGCGGCAGACAGGTCCTATTCCCTTCAGATAAGGAGATGATGTGCAAGACAGTGTTCTACGAAAATGAGTTTCACGCACCCGATGTTCCACAAAACAAAGAACAGACCATCGTGGAGATTCAAAACAACGACTGCCTATATGCCGGAGTGCAATTGAAAGAACAGGGATACAATCCCGCTGTGCTGAACATGGCCAACCGTCAAATCCCTGGTGGGGGCGTGACATTAGGGGCTGGGGCACAGGAGGAGACGTTGTTCCGTAGAACCAACCTTTTCCGCTCCCTCTACCAGTTCGCTCCCAACGCCAAACAATTTGGCATAGTGCCATCCTCATACCAGTACCCATTAGACAAGAACTTCGGCGGTGTCTATACCCCCTATGCCACCTACTTCCGTGAGAACGAGCAAAAAGGATACGCCCTGTTGGACACACCTGTCACCCTCTCGTTCATCTCTGTGGCGGGCATGAACCATCCAGAACTGACAGCAGACAATATGATTGCAAGCCATCTTGTGGAACCTGTCAAGAATAAAATACGTACCATCTTCCGCATCGGACTGGCTAACGGTCATGATTCACTGGTGCTCGGCGCCTTAGGGTGTGGGGCGTTCTGTAACCCTCCCCGTCACGTGGCGCGGCTGTTCCATGAGGTGATGGACGAACGAGAGTTCAAAAACAGGTACAAGAAGGTCGTGTTCGCCATCCTTGACGACCACAACTCACATCATAAACATAACCCAGAAGGAAATTTCAAACCGTTCGCCGATGAGTTTGCAGGGATGGACAGTCCCCAACCTACCACCGAGCAGAAGAATGCGATCTCGATGTGGACGATGGGAGCAGGCAATTCCGCCAAGCGATTCAACGGCGAGAACCCCATGCCTCCAAAACCCAAAGTGGCAACAAAAGACAGCTGGAAAGTTCTGCCCATGCCAGACAAGAAAACTGTCATCCCATTGAATGTGACACTTCCAACAGATGTGATGCACATTATCAAGTATGGTCACATTCCCGAAGCCATGGAGGACCACTGGTTCATGTACTGTGATGAAGACACCATCCACTATCATCGCAGTTGGACGGGATTCTGCATCTTCGAGGCCAAGTATGAGAAATACAGTAGCGGTTACAAAATAACCTACTTGAAAGTAAACCGTGATCCAGAACAATATGGCTGTACCGACATCAGAAAAGACGCTAACCTGTTCATGGCACTTCTGACAGAGGAATACGGTGGCGATGCTGGTGAGTATTGGAAACAAACATTGCATTAGTACCAAATTATTCAAGGATGACGATGTTTCAGAATGTCAAACGACGTGGAAGCAGATTTGTTAAAGATAAGAAAAAGTTGAGATGAAACGAAGGACTTTTCCTTTATTATTTCTATATTTGCACAGAATAAAATTATAGAATAAATATATTTGAAGTCTATGGTTAAACCCTTTTTGAGCGTAGTGTTGCTCTTCTGGATAATAGTTGCTTACGCGCAAAATCAGGAAGGACAACCTGACAATCAGAGCAATTCGTTAAGCAAACTGATGGTAATGCTCGACAAGATGAATGATGAGCAGAAGGCGTACGCCCGTGCTAATTGGTTAGTGGCCCCCGAGACTTATGTAAACAAGAACGACCATCCATCTTCGTATATCATATCTCCAAATCCTGTACCCGACACACAGAACAACGACGAATGTTCTGGATGCTCCAGTGCTTACCTGTTGCGTTTCTATGGTGAAAACATCCACGGAGTGGAATTGTACAACATGCCGTCTTTTCCCTGTAAACACAGTGAGGGCGCCTATCCCAAATGCTTCAAAGTGCTTTTTGAGGAACAATATGGCAACTACACGACTGAGTATTACACGGGCACCATCGACGACCTGAAGAACGCTATCAGCAAGGGAATACCCGTCATCGTGTTGCTTTTCAATGGAAAAACCCTGCATTATGTGCCTGTGGTGGGCTACGACAAGGATCACTTTTATATTCAGGATTCTGTAGATGAATATAGAAACGTAGATGACTGTAATAATTTCAACAGGTCAGTGGACATTCATGTGTTCGACAAAATGTGGAATATCCCCATTGAATCCTGTCAGCGGCTCTTTGTGATTGTACGTGAAAAATAAGATATGCAACTGAAAACGACAAAAGACAACTTTATGAAAACAATTATTATCACCGTTTTGTTAGGCTTAATATCCAATAGCGTTATGGCACAAATCAATAACAATCCTATTCCAGGTACAGATGGGAACAAATATGTTCCATACGAACAAAGGACAGGCAATGAGTCTGTCGTGTATTTCACTCGTAATCTTTCAGCCGAAGGACTTATAAAGGCATATGAACAGGTTAACGGGAAAATCTGCGGTCATGTGGGCGTGAAACTACATACTGGCGAGCAGAATGGCCCCAACATCATTCCCCGTGAATGGGTGAAGGAATTGATGAAGAAAGACCTTCCGCAAGCCAGTATCATTGAGACAAACACTTATTATGAAGGTGACCGCTATACTACAGAACTACACCGCAAGACGTTGGAAGTGAATGGCTGGACATTCTGTCCGGTAGATATCATTGACGAACAGGGCACCACGACACTGCCTGTCGTTGGAGGTAAGTGGTTCAAGAAAATGTCTGTTGGTTCCCATCTGACCAACTATGACTCGATGGTAGCGCTGACCCATTTCAAGGGACACACCCAAGGTGGCTTCGGCGGTTCAAACAAGAACATCGGTATCGGTTGTGCCGACGGACGTATCGGCAAGGCCTGGATTCACACCACACCCAATCAAGATAACCAATGGGACATCGCCAAGGAAGAGTTCATGGAGCGCATGACGGAATCCACAAAGGCCACTATCGATTTCTTTGGGGAGCATGTCACCTATGTCAACGTGATGCGTAATATGTCCGTCTCTTGTGACTGTGAAGGTGTGGCTGCAGAACCAGTGGTGACACCCAATGTTGGCATCCTGTCGTCAACTGACATCCTTGCCATCGACCAAGCTTGCATCGACATCATCTATGCCATGAACGCAGAGGAGCATCATGACATGCTGGAACGTATAGAGACACGTCACGGTCTTCGCCAATTGTCATATATGAAAGAGTTAGGCATGGGCAACAACCGCTACATCCTCATCGACCTTGACAACGGTGGCAAGCGCATCACCGCCGCAGATGCAGTGAAGGGTTTGAAACCCTTTGTCAAATAATAAATAAAAATTTCGTAAGTATTCAACTTCTTAGGTTATGAGGTAGCATGGTGTTATGAGGTTGTGAGGTGAAATTTGCTCAAATATGTCGTTAGCCATACATATATCACCTTAAAACCTGTAAGCGAAGCGACCTAAAGACCTCAAAACATAGAATTACAAGACGGGAAGCAGATATTCCCAAATGAGGTCCATGTAAATAACCCCCATCCACCGCAGTTGATACCTTGAGGACTTTCTTCCCATTCAGGACGATCAATATGTAATGGTTTGAAAAGGCGTTTGTCAAGATAGTCGATTAGCTTCTCGCCAGTCACATTCTGAACAATAGCTGAAAGCATATAAGTGCCTATTGAGTTATATAGATAGTACTCTCCAGGCTTATGCTTGACAGGCCATGCCAAAAATGCCTTTACCCAGTCAATAGAGTCTATTTTTTGACTGTGTGGTTCTTCATCATGACCGCATGTCATGGTGAGCAGGTCGCGAACGGTCATAGCTTTCAGATTCTCACTTTGTTCCTCGGGCAACTTATCGGGGAAGAATTTCACTACTGGGTCGGTGAGTTTAAGTTTTCCTTCACTGATAGCAAGTCCAACCGCAGTGGCTGTAAAAGTCTTACTGACAGAGAACATCGGATGTGGTGTCTCTGCTGTCTGTCCATTAAACCATTTTTCATACACAACATTGCCATGTTTTAAAATCATGATACTGTGAAGTGTAATAGAATCAGGCGATTGTGGACGTGTCTTGGTGGCTTCCACAAAAGAATCCACAGCAGCGATCACTTCAGGAGAGGCTTTTGTCCGTGGAAGATTTATTACCTCTTTTGGTTCTTGCTTGCAGCTGAACAGAATCAAAACTGCCATTACAAATAATAATGTTACTTTTTTCATAAGATAAATAGGCTTAAATAATAGAATGATACAATTATAAAGCAAAAATAAAAAGCATTTACAAATTGACAGTTGCCAATCCATAATTCTATAGTTCTACAATGAAAGAAGATGCACTTTGAGTACAAAGATAGCATATTTCTATGAATTTTATGTGAAATGAGCGATATTATTGAGAAAGATTATGGAGTTTTAATATATTCTACATAAACCATAGATGCAATTTATGCACAAATCAGACAATACCAGCCGTAACGCCCTTTTTTAGACTGCTAAATATTGATAAAAATACACAAAAAAGCATAAATTATTTGAATTAATTAAATAAGGTAACAATATTTTATGTAATTTTGCAACGATTTAGCAATGTAAATATGATATCGACCTGATTTTCAGGCCTTTAGATGTTTTTAAGGTAGATAAGATGAGACAATTAAAGATTCAGAAGAGTATTACTAATCGTTCAAGTGAAGCACTGGATAAATATCTGGTGGAAATTGGTCGTGCACCATTGATTTCCATTGACGAGGAAATCGAACTGGCCCAAAAGATTAAGAAGGGTGGTCCAGAGGGTGAACGTGCCAAGGACAAACTTGTAACAGCAAACCTGCGGTTTGTCGTATCTGTTGCCAAACAATATCAGCATCAGGGACTTACCCTTACCGATTTGATTGACGAAGGAAATATTGGATTGATTAAGGCAGCACAGAAATTCGACGAAACCCGTGGTTTCAAATTCATCTCTTACGCTGTGTGGTGGATTCGTCAGAGTATCCTCCAGGCAATTGCTGAACAAAGCCGCATTGTTAGACTTCCGCTCAACCAAGTAGGTTCGCTCAACAAAATCAACCATGAAATCAATAAATTTGAGCAGGAGAACATGCGCCATCCTTCAGTGTCGGAACTCTCTGACGCTACCAAACTTGATGAGGAAAAAATCGGTCAGAGTTTAATGGCTGATGGTCATCACGTTTCTATTGATGCTCCTTTCCAAGATGGAGAGGACAACTGTATGCTCGACGTGATGCCAAGCGGCGATGACAGCCGTACTGACCGCTACGTTGACCACGAATCGATGGCATTGGAGTTGGACTCTGTCTTGAACAAAGTGCTGAAAGATCGTGAAATCACCATTATCCGTGAATGCTTTGGCATTGGCCGCCCTGAAAAGGGTCTTGAGGAGATTGGTGATCAGTTGGGTCTTACACGTGAACGTGTCCGCCAAATTCGCGAAAAGAGCATTGCAAAACTCCGCGATAGTGGCAATGCCAAGATATTGATGAAATATCTTGGATAATCATTTTTTGGTATAAATAAAGAAACCTCAGATTTAGGCACTATATCCCCAAGGCATCGCATAGTTCCTCAATATATCTGAGTCTCTTTGACGGATGCCACTTTCCACCCTCAACA
>OMXV01000035.1 GCA_900315075.1 uncultured Prevotellaceae bacterium
TGCTGATGAGCTCCTCCCACTGTGCCTTTGTCGGCAGGCAGTAGCTGGTGTTGTATGCGTATGCTGCGTCGTATGTCTTGTTCTTGGCGATGTTGCTCCTGATTAAATGGCTTTGTTTAAGTTAAAAAAATAATGATGATTAGTATTTAAAAATTAAAAAGGCAAAGTCGGTTTAGTAAACTTAACAAATAGTATCTTTAGAAAACAAAAGTAAATAAAATTTTTTAAAATAACGCTTTTGTTTTATTAAAATATGTTAATTTCGTAAAATGTCAAGTATGTGACTGCCTTGAGGTATCCTTTTGTCATTTCCTTTCATCTCTTTCTTTTCTAATTGACGAAATCAGAGAAAACATTTGGTTAAGTCGGCAAGATTGCCTATTTTTGCACATTATTTATACATCAGCATTTCATGAGAAAGTTTTTTGTCCTGATTTTCAGCACCTTGCTGCTTTCAGTAGGGGCTCTTTCGGTGTTTGCCGACGGTAAGTATGTTGGGGGAGACATCTCATTACTCCCTTCGTATATAAATCATGGTGCCACTTATTTTGATTTAAACGGCAACCCTATTCCGCAACCTTTACAGTATTTTGGTGAACAGGGGATGAATGCTATGCGTGTGAGGCTTTTTGTCAATCCAGAGAATGCATCCGACACCCATAAGGGCGAGGGAGTTGTGCAAGATTTGGAATATGTCAAGGCATTGGGAAAGCAAATCAAGGATGCGGGTATGGCTTTCATGCTCGACTTCCACTACTCCGATACATGGGCTGATCCTGTGAAACAATGGACACCCAAGGCATGGGAAAACCTAAGCGATGAGCAACTGTATGACAAAATCTACGAATATACCAAAGACGTGCTCACTGCGTTGAACGAGGCTGGTGCCACCCCCGATTTCATCCAGACAGGTAATGAAATCAGCTATGGCATGTGCTGGGGTAAATCAACCGATGCCACTTCCGCGCTGAAGAAAGTTTATACTAACAACGATGCCAACTGGCCGCGCTTTACTACACTACTTAAGCGTGCTGGGGCTGCTTGTCGTGAGGTATGCCCCGAAGCGAAAATAATCATCCATACCGAACGTGTGGCAAACAGTGGCGTGCTGAAGGCGTTCTACGACAGAATGAAAAGCTATGACGTGGATTACGACATTATTGGATTGTCATACTATCCCTACTATCATGGCACGCTTAATACACTCAACAGTGCGCTCAACGACCTTGAGACACGCTTCCCGGAAAAGAAAATCATGCTCGTAGAGGTGGGCTATTACCATGACTGGCAGCCCAGCAATGTCTCCTACGACCTTTCGTCACAATATCCTATCAATGGTGAGGGCCAGAAGGCTTTTACCAACGCATTGCTTTCAAAGTTGGAGAGCCATCCCAATGTCTGTGGACTCTTCTGGTGGTGGATGGAGGCCAATGAGAAAGGATTAGACTGGAATACCCAGCGCGTCACCGATAACTGGTATAATGCAGGGTTGTTTGACAATCAAACAGGCCGAGCCGAACCTGCTCTCTATGTGCTGAAGGATTTCCTTATTGACAATGCGGTGAGTGACATAACCACTACGTCACGTACAAACACAAATGTATATACCATTGATGGAAGACAGGTGCGCCAACAGACAGAAGATGGCAACACTCTGGAGAATTTACCTGCCGGAATCTATGTGACCAATGGAAGAAAAGTAATAAAAAACAATAAATAACACCAATGATCTATTTTTTCGAGACTACAGGCAAGACCATCATTGCCACCAAGACAAACCATGCTTTGACAGAAGACGAGAAAGCTCGGCTGGCATGGCTGTATGGAGATGCTAAATGGATAGACTGTGAGACTATCGACGGATTTTTCGTCGGTCCACGGCGAGAGATGATCACTCCATGGAGTACCAATGCCGTGGAAATCACCCAGAACATGAGTCTGAAAGGCATTGAGCGTATCGAGGAGTATTTCCCCGTCAGTTCTGCAAATGCCGACCACGACCCTATGCTGCAACGTATGTATAAGGGACTCAACCAGGAAATCTTTACCGTTCATCACACACCGGAGCCTATCCGCCATGTGGAGAACCTGGAGGAATATAATGAGCAGGAGGGACTAGCACTCTCCCCCGAGGAGATAGAATACTTGCACGATATAGAGCGACAACTAAACCGTCCGCTCACCGACTCCGAAATCTTTGGCTTTGCCCAAATCAACTCCGAGCATTGCCGCCACAAAATTTTTGGTGGCACATTTATCATCGATGGTAAGGAGATGGAATCATCTCTCTTTGCCATGATAAAGAAAACCACAAAGGAAAACCCCAACAATATACTCTCGGCTTATAAGGACAATGTGGCATTTGCACGTGGACCTGTCGTAGAGCAGTTTGCACCACACGACCAATCCACTTCCGACTATTTCGAAGTGAAGGATGTTGAGAGTGTCATCTCACTGAAAGCTGAAACACACAATTTCCCTACTACTGTGGAACCGTTCAATGGGGCTGCCACCGGTACTGGCGGTGAGATTCGCGACCGTATGGGAGGCGGCGTAGGTTCATGGCCTATCGCCGGCACTGCAGTATATATGACAGCCTATCCACGGCTTAAGGACGACAATGGGGAGGCTGATGCTGAGCGCGATTGGGAGGACATCCTGCCTGTCAGACAATGGCTTTATCAGTCACCTGAACAAATCCTCATCAAGGCATCCAACGGTGCTTCAGACTTCGGAAATAAGTTCGGACAACCACTCATTTGTGGTTCTGTACTCACTTTCGAACATCAAGAAAACCAAGAGAAATATGCCTACGACAAAGTGATTATGCTGGCTGGTGGCGTGGGATATGGCACACGCCGTGACTGTCTGAAGAAAGAACCACAGAAAGGCAACAAAATTGTGGTTGTAGGCGGCGATAACTATCGCATCGGACTGGGTGGCGGTTCAGTGTCTTCGGTGGATACGGGACGTTATTCCAACGGTATCGAACTCAATGCTGTGCAGCGTGCCAACCCTGAAATGCAGAAACGAGCTTATAACTTGGTTCGTGCACTCTGCGAAGAGGATACCAATCCCGTAGTGAGTATACACGACCATGGCTCAGCAGGACATCTGAACTGTCTCTCAGAACTGGTGGAGGATTGTGGCGGACTTATCGACATGTCGAAACTGCCCATTGGCGACCAGACACTTTCTGCCAAGGAAATCATCGCCAATGAAAGTCAGGAACGTATGGGACTGCTCATCGACGAACAGCATATCGAGCATGTGAAACGTATCGCTGAGCGTGAACGAGCACCGATGTATGTGGTTGGCGAGACGACGGGCGACGCACATTTCGCTTTCCAACAGGCTGATGGCGTGCGACCCTTCGACCTCGATGTGGCACAGATGTTTGGACATTCGCCAAAGACCGTCATGCGCGACAATACTGTGGAGCGGAAATACAGCCCAGTCGCTGTTTCTGTCGATAAAATCGATGAATACTTAAATCGTGTGCTGCAACTTGAAGCCGTGGCATGCAAAGACTGGCTCACCAACAAGGTGGACCGCTCGGTGACAGGAAAAATCGCCCGACAGCAGTGCCAGGGCGAGTTGCAGTTGCCGCTTTCCGACTGTGGTGTGGTGGCTCTCGACTATCGTGGCCGTAAAGGTATCGCCACTGCACTCGGACATGCCCCACAGGCTGGACTGGTATCTCCCGAGGCTGGTAGTGTGCTCTCCGTGGCGGAGTCGCTTACCAATATTGTGTGGGCACCACTCGCAGATGGCATGAAGAGCCTGTCGCTCTCTGCCAACTGGATGTGGCCATGCCGCTCACAAGAGGGTGAGGATGCGCGTCTCTATGCTGCCGTCAAGGCTTTGAGTGACTTCTGCTGCGCACTGCATATCAATGTGCCGACAGGAAAAGACTCGCTATCGCTCAGTCAGCAATATCCCAATGGCGAGAAAATCATCTCGCCGGGAACGGTCATCGTCTCTGCCGGTGGCGAGGTGTCCGACGTTCGTAAAGTGGTGTCGCCGGTGCTCGTCAACGACAAGAATTCGTCGCTCTATCATATCGACTTCAGTTTCGACCGCCTGCATCTCGGTGGCTCAGCGTTGGCACAGTCGCTCGGACATGTGGGTGATGAGGTGCCCACGGTACAGCAGCCTTTGTATTTTGCGGAGTGCTTCGAGGCTGTGCAGTATATGATTCGCAAGGGTTGGGTTATGGCTGGTCACGATATCAGTGCCGGTGGTCTTATCACTACGCTCTTGGAGATGTGCTTCGCCAACAAGAAGGGTGGTATGCATATCAATCTCTACAACATGAAAGACGATGACCTGGTACGTATCCTCTTCGCCGAGAATCCGGGTGTTGTCATTCAGGTGAGCGATGAGCATAAGTATGAATTGAAGGAATACCTCGAGGATGTGGGTGTGGGATTTGCTAAAATCGGTTATCCAGCACCCAAGGAGCGCACCATCACAATCAAGAAAGATGGTTGGGAGCATGCTTTTGACATCGATGCGTTGAGGGATGTTTGGTACAAGACCTCCTATCTGCTTGACCGTAAGCAGAGCAAGAACGGATGTGCGCGCGAGCGTTTTGAGAACTATAAGAACCAACCGCTCGAGATGCGTTTCAAAGGTGCCTTCAAGGGAAAGTTAGTGCAGTATTATCTCTCGGCAAAACGTAGAAATCCCTCTGGTGTAAAGGCTGCCATCATCCGTGAGAAAGGTACCAATGGTGAGCGTGAGATGGCTTATTCGCTCTATCTCGCTGGCTTTGACGTGAAGGATGTGATGATGACTGATCTCATCACTGGTCGTGAGACGCTCGACGACATCTCGATGATTGTCTTCTGTGGAGGATTCTCTAATAGCGACGTCCTTGGCAGTGCCAAAGGATGGGCCGGTGCCTTCCTCTACAATCCAAAGGCAAAGGAGGCGCTGGAGCGCTTCTATGCCCGTCCCGACACCTTGTCGTTGGGTATCTGCAATGGGTGTCAGCTGATGGTGGAACTTAATCTGATTAATCCCGACCATGACAAACGGGCACGCATGCTTCACAACAATTCTCACAAGTTTGAAAGTGGGTTCGTTGGACTGACTATTCCCGAGAACAACAGTGTGATGATGGGGTCGCTTAGTGGCTGTAAATTAGGCATCTGGGTGGCTCATGGCGAGGGGAAATTCTCTCTGCCAGAAACAGAGGACAAATACCATATCGTAGCGAAATATAACTATTCTGGCTATCCCGCCAATCCCAATGGCTCCGACTACGATGTCGCTGGTATCTGTAGTGCCGATGGCCGTCACTTGGCTATGATGCCACATCTCGAGAGAGCTATCTTCCCCTGGCAGTGCGGCTGGTATCCCGTCAATCGTCGCTATGACGAAATCACTCCATGGATTGAGGCTTTCGTCAATGCTCGCCGTTGGATTGAGAAACAAAAGTAGGGACATACCCTGTGTATGTCGCTTTGCAGATAGATAGAATGTGGACATACCCTGTGTATGTCCGAAATCCTATGAGTAGAAAGACATCTTTGACCTCAGAACCTGCCAGCGAAGCGACCTCACAACCTCATAACCTGCCAGCGAAGCGACCTCACAACCTCATAACCTGCCAGCGAAGCGACCTCATAACCTCATAACCTGCCAGCGAAGCGACCTCATAACCTCATAACCTCAAATATGGATCGATTCTATTGGGATAGTTTCCGAACCTTCTTCAAGATTGGCGCATTCACCCTCGGGGGTGGATACGCCATGATTCCGTTGATTGAGAGTGAGGTGGTGGATAAGCACAAATGGCTCTCTAAAGAGGAATTTCTTGATGTCATCGCCATCGCACAGGTGTGCCCGGGGGTCTTCGCCATCAACATGAGTTGTTTCATCGGCTATAAACTGAGGAAGAAAAAGGGTGCTATCAGTTCTGCCATTGGCACTGCATTGCCCTCGTTTATCATCATCCTGCTTATAGCGATGTTCTTCACCAAGATTCAGGACAATCCTGTGGTGGAGGCTATCTTCCGTGGTATTCGCCCTGCGGTGGTGGCACTCATTGCAGCTCCCACATTCAACTTGGCAAGCAAGGCAAAAATCTCTCTCTACAACTGTTGGATTCCTATTCTCAGCGCCCTCGCCATCTGGCTCATGGGTGTCAATCCCGTCATCGTCATCATCGTTGCCGCACTTGGCGGGTATCTGTATGGAAAGTTTTTCAGTGGTGAGAAGTAAAAAGTTAGGGGTGAGAGGGTGTTTTAGTTAGAAGTTAGGAGTTAGAAGTTAGGAGTGCGTCGTCATAACGATATAACAATAATCTTCAATCTTCAATCATCAATCTTCAATCATCAATCTTCAATTTTCAATTTCCAATGGTAATGTCCCTTTAACTACCCTTTTACTCCTCTTTAACTACCCTTTAACTACTTTTCAATCTTCAATTTTCAATTATCAATCTTCAATATAAATGCTCTTCCTGTCACTCTTCATCACGTTTTTCGAAATCGGTCTCTTTGGCTTTGGTGGTGGCTACGGAATGTTGTCACTCATCCAGACCGAGGTGGTGCGCAATCATGCGTGGATGTCGTCGGAGCAGTTTACCAATATCGTGGCTATTAGTCAGATGACGCCGGGACCTATCGGTATCAACTCCGCCACGTATTGTGGATATGCGGCAGTGAAAAATGCTGGGATGGGTGAGACTATGGCGGTATTGGGAAGTTTTACAGCTACTTTCGCACTGGTGCTACCTTCATTTATCCTGATGATTCTCATCGCCAAGATGTTTATGAAATATATGAGTCATCCTGTGGTGCAGAATGTCTTCCTCGGCCTTCGCCCCGCCGTTGTGGGATTGTTGGCTGCGGCTGCACTGCTCTTAATGAATAAAGAGAACTTCTCGTCATTTACCGACGACCCTTGGCGCTTTTGCATCAGTGTCGCCCTTTTCCTCGCCACCTTTGTGGGCGTGAGAGTGATGAAAATCAATCCCATCCGCATGATTCTTTTTGCTGGCTTCGCCGGATTGCTACTGCTGTGGTAATTCAGTGAACATATCCTTGTATGTCCTTTTATCAACAGATTATTATACGTTCTTCAGTATTTCAGAAAGTGTAGCACTTCCATACAATCTGTTGATCCACAGGGCGAAAAATGCCTCGTTGAGTGAATATCTCCCTTCGTGTTTAGTGATGATACCTCGCTCTATCAGTTGACGGGTGGAGTGTTGTACGTTGCTGGCGGATGTCAGCCTGTGGGCGTGGATAAATTTTGCTGATAAGATTTGTGTTACTTCCCCCTCCCTGGCAATAGCATATAGTAATGGCTTATGTTTTTCAGGGATGTTGGAGAGAATTTCTCTGAAGAGAGGTTCCTTTGTGTCTATCACATGGTTGATGGCTTTCTCTATTGTGTCAATGTCGCAGTTTTCAGTTTCTTCGGTGTTGGCAAATACTTCATTGAAAGTCTTTTGCATGGCATAGGTGTTGCCACGGAACAGGTGATACACCTTTTCTATATCCTTCTTTGCGATACTACGATGATTCTCTTGTAGATGATGACTCACAAACTCTGTGTATTTTTCTATGTCAATAGCTTTCAGTACCAGTGTGTCTGCACTGTTGTAAAAAGGTCGGGCATTTGATAGAAACATCTCTTGCATAATATGAAATTCACTGCCAGCGAAAATGAAATGGGTATTGGTGGCATTTTGTATATGTGACCGCAGTAGTGCCTCAATATTTTTCTCTTTGTAATTGGCCACTTGTTGAAATTCGTCAAAAGCCACAACACAAGGCTTGTCTGCTTGTTCCAAATATTGAAAGATTTCTTCTAACACAATTTCAGGATGTATAATGTCCCCTAACTGTAGGTTGAATGTGGGTAGGTAGGTGAGAGGGTCGAAACCGAATTGGCCACTAAGAGATTTCAGGGTTTGTACAAATGCCAATGCCCATTTCTTACTTCTTGGGCAGATTGCCTCATAAACTTGTCTGCCAAATATATAAGCAAACTCTTGAAGGCTCGTTGTGTGGAGGATGTCGATGAAGAAGGTTTGGTAGTCTTCCGATAGATATTGGTCATAACAAAAATGTATCAGTCCGGTCTTACCCATACGCCGTGGAGAAATGAGCATTAGATTGTTGTCGTTGGTTATAGATTTTACCAGTTCGGCACTCTCAGCCTGTCTGTCGCAGAAGTATTTGGGCTTAATCTTGCCAGAAGTCACAAAGGGATTATCTACTTTTCTCATGATGTTTCGGTTTTTCATCTGCAAAAGTAATTATTATATTTCAATTATACAAATCCTATTATGGAATTTTTATAATTATATTGTTGAAATTCCTCTGGAGATTATATTTATTTAACTTGACGTTAACCTATTTTAACTAACGGGGGGGTAATTTGACATTCTTTAATTAATTTTGCGGCATCTTTATATTGATTACAAAGACAGCAATAATAATACACTGGAACAATCACTTTTACTATAATTATTAATCTAATAAATTAACCTTATGAGAAAATTTTTATCTTTTATTTTTGGAATGGTGCTCCTATCACTACTCCCCCAAAATGCGTGGTGCCAGGAAGCGTATGCTGTTGTGTCAGGTGATGTAGGTACTTACACCTTCACATTCTATTATGATGAATTGAAAGATAGTAGGGAGGGACAAATCTTTAGTACAGATGAGATTCAGGTCGGTGAATTTAACCAGTATCCTTCATGGGTAAACATTAATAACAATAGGGTTACTACGAGTATACCATATGTACAATATGTTGTTTTTGACCCGTCATTTGCTGATGCACGTCCAACATCCACATCTTACTGGTTTTTTGGAATGAATGTGATAAGTATAGAAGGCTTACAATATTTGAATACATCTGAAGTGACAGATATGTCCCATATGTTTTATTGGTGTTCAGAATTAAAAGAAGTTGATCTTAGTCATTTCAATACTTCAAATGTGAAAAGAATGGATTCGATGTTCGGTGATTGTTATAGCCTTACCAGTCTCGATTTTAGCAACTTTGATTGTTCAAGTTTAGAGAATTGGGGATTGAGTGGTTGTTGGGGGATGTTCAATTGTTGTAGATCTCTTAAATCTGTCACTATAGCAGAAGGTCTGTCTTTTTCTACATACGAATGTGAGCAAGTAGGCACTCCTGAGGATCCTTGTGTCATCAATTATCCTGAAGGCTATGACTTTGGGGTGGATACTTCTGGCGACTATTTCGAATGGTGTTCTGGCTATTTCAAGTTGGGTAATGCTTATATTCCTACTTCTGTTACACCTACTGAGAAAGAAGCGTATGCTGTATATAATAATGGCACTTTTACCTTTTATTATGATGATTTGAAATCAACTCGTGAAGGCCAGGTTTATGAAACGGACGAATTTAATCAATATGGATTTGCTAAATGGATAAACTGGAATGGAAACACCGAAGTACAAACCTTAACAGACGTAAATAAGGTTGTTATAGATCCATCATTTGCAGATGCCCGTCCCACAAAAACTGCAAGTTGGTTTAAAGATATGAGCAGCTTGACAACTATTGAGGGATTGGAATACTTGAACACATCGAATGTTGAAGAAATGTCGATGATGTTCTATGGCTGTAGTAGCTTGACAGATATTGATTTAAGCCATTTTGATACTTCTAAGGTTTTCAATATGATGAATATGTTTGCTTATTGCACTAGTTTACAAGAACTTGACTTAAGAAATTTCGATACATCCAACGTGGAAAATATGAATCAGATGTTTTCGGGGTGCAGTAACCTGAAGAGTATCAATTTGAGTAGTTTTAATACTTCAAAAGTGGAAGGTTTCCTTTATACTTTTGCATATTGTAGTAGTTTGGAAACACTCGATGTCAGCAATTTTGACACATCTAAAGCTACTGGTGCTTATTTTTGGACTGATTCATCAGGAATGTTCGTTGGTTGTGCTAACCTTAAAACCCTAAGTATCTCTTCCACTATGAGTAATCTCAATAATGATGCTTGTGAAGAAGTTGGTACTGTTGAGAAACCTTGTCTCATCATTGCTCCCGAAGGCTTTGATTATGGTGTTGATACTTCTGGCAACTATTTCCAATGGAAGTCTGGCTATTTCACGCTTGGTAACACTACTCCATTGGTAACTCTCAGCAACGGTGACAATGAGGTTCCTCTGAGCGAGTACGACGGCATGACGGTGGATGTGGAGTTAGAGGAATACACCTGCCAGCCCGAGAAATGGTATTCCCTCTGCGTCCCCTTCGATATCAGCGCAGAGCAGTTGAAGGAAGCCTTCGGCGACGATGTGGATATTCAGGAAATGACAGGTTGCGCATGGAACGCCTCCGAACAGATATTGGATATGAATTTCAATAAAGTGACAGAAGTGCTGGCTGGCAGACCTTATCTACTTAGAGTGGCAGGTGCTGTAGATGCTCCACAATTTGATGGCGTTACCATCAATAGCGACGACCCGCTTACACTCAACTTTGGCAACTGCACAATGACAGGTGTACTCAATGCCACACCGCTCCCATTGGGTGATAAGAGCTATTTGTTTATCATCAACAACAAGTTCTACTATCCTGCTACCACCAATCCACTGCCCGCAATGCGTTGCTACTTCCATCTGTTAGGTGATGCTGCACAGGCCAACAGCATTGCACTGAACATGGAGGATGATGCTGATGGTATCGTGTCGGTCATTTCCGACCAGGCAGCTGATTCCCGTATATATTACTCAGTACAGGGCGTTTCCACCACTCGCCCAACACATGGTATCTATATTAATAATGGTAAGAAAGTAGTCATCAAGTAACAAATAAATAAAAACATCATAATATGAAAAAAAGTAGTGTAAATACAGAACTGCATCGTCAGTATGAGGCACCAAGGACAAAGGTGCTCCAGATGGCAGCCGAGCAGACAATTTTGGCTGGTAGTGGAGAGATTCTCACAAGTGTGGAAACACATCTGAAAGACCTCGGTGGATATGCCGGAGGTGGGGATCCCGCATTGGCAGAATAAGGATTTAATACTTTCAAAAATAAAGAGGGGGAGGTGTCTGATGGCACATCCCCCTTCTTTCAATACTTTTAATAATGTAGGGAGTGGATTAAACGGGTGAAGAAGTAATGTCCTTTAACCCCTTTTTAACACCCTTATAACTCCCCTTTGACTACTTTTCAATCTTTCATTTTCAACCCTCAATTCTCAATCCTCAATCCTCAATCCTCAATCTGATGATTAGTTGACAAGTAAACAAGTTGACAAGTAAACAAGTTGACGAGTTGACAAGTAAACGAGTTGACAAGTAAACAAGTTGACGAGTTGACAAGATATATGTTTTTGTCCTTATCGAGGCTGTGGTATTGTCTGTACTTCTGAACTCCTGTAACTCCAAATTCAATCTTCAATCCTTAATTTTCAATCTTCAATTTTCAATCCTCAACGATCACTTTCTTCCCCTTGTGGATATAGACGCCTTTGGTTGGGTTTGTTACTCTTACACCCGTGAGGGAATAATAAGCGTCGTCGCGGGTATCAGATGCTATGCTACTGATGCCTGTCACACCTTCTTCAAAGGAGATGCCTACGATATTGGCATTTCCATTGAGGATGGAAGTGGGGATTTGCAGATAGGCACTGTTGGCAGCGATGTCTGTAGCCGACTCTAAGCGGATGAAATAAGGACTGCTGCTGTCGGTCCTTGATGGATTGAGGATGAAATTGGAATATTCGCCTTCGGTAGGTTCCACCTGCTTCGTCTCTGTCACACCTTTCAGCATATTAAGTGCGTATTCGTATGAAGTGCAATAAGGCACTTTATAGGTGCCGGGTATGCCTTTCAGGAATAGTCCTGTGCCTGCCTTCGCCTCGTTGACATGTTGCACGGTGATGGTTTGTGTAGCGGTATTATAGCTTGTGGCGATATAGGCTTGGAATGCTGTCAGACCACTGAAGTCGAGGTCATTGTTGGAGCAATAGGTGCACATACCGTTGTCGGCGATAGTAATGCTTTCGCCCTGGTTCACTCCCTCGGTGGCATCACCACCTTCTACCCACATACAAGAGTAGGTGATGCGGTAGGTGATTTTGTCGATAAGGGTGGCTGCGCCAGTGTTGATGTCCACCTCATAGAGGGCGGTGTCGTACTTGCCATTGGTTTTCCAGTCTTTGTCGGAGAGTGGACCATAGGACCCCCATTCATTGTAGCCCATGCCGTTGTTCACAAAACCGTTCCAGTAGAGCTTGCCCGTATTTTTATCGAAGCAGGCAGCCTGGCGCTTGAACTGTGACTGTACGCCAGAGTGTTCGAATTTGTTGTGGAATACCTGATAACCATCTTCATCTGTGGTCCATTCGCCCATCATCAAACCTGTTGTGGCGTCGAACTCCACAAGTGTGCCGCTGGATGTCATCGAGAAAATACGTCCTTCTGGAGAAATGGCGAGGAAGACGAAGTTGTCGTAGTAAAGCCCTGGGGTAATGGGGGTGAGCTCCATCGTATTGAGGTCGATTGTACAGAGGCAGTAGCCTGCATCCACTTCCTCGTCAGGACTCAGTCCTGTCTCGAATGTCACGGGGATGTTAGTGAGATGGAAGAGCCCATAGACTTTACCGTCTGTAGGATTATATGCCAAACCACGGGATTCGAGGTTGGCAGACTTCGGATAGATTTTCTGGGAAACCATCAGACCTGTCTCAAGGTCCCAGAGGCGTACCACAAACTCCATCTCTTGGTCTTCGTTCTCGTGTGAGAAGATGGTATATAGCATGCCGTCATAGTAGAGGGCACCGGAGTTACCGTATTGCAAGTTGTTGTCAGTAAGCTGTACGGGTATACTCACGCTGTTGCCTGTCACCTGCATGGAAAACACTCCTTGGTCGGTCTTGAAGATAGCTTTTCCTTGTTCGGCATCCCAACCGATGTAGTAGTTGTGCTGGTCATATTCATCCTCGCTATCGTAGCGCATGTTGTTTTTCAAACCTCGTAGTTCTACGTTTTGGGCAAAGAGATAGACAGGGAGGCATAGCAGCATTAAAATTGCAACTGACAGTTTGTGTTGGTTGTGCATAGATTTTGGTTTTGAGTGGTTGGAAAGATGGTTAGTGTTCTTTGGTCTGCAATAGATGGATGCTGCGACGGCGTAATTTTCAATTTTCTATGGTCTCTTCCTGATTGGCTCGCATGTGAGGTCGCAGCCGAGTTTCTTAAGGATTTTGCGGTCGATTTCACTCAGCATTACAGTGCAGTGTATCTGGCAGCCGCGCAAAAGGGGAAGACTTTCCAATGCACGGCGGCAGTTGTCGTCATGAGGTGAAAGTACGGAGAGGGCTACCAATACCTCGTCGGTATGAAGACGTGGGTTGCGGCCGCCCAAATATTCGATTTTTGTCTTTTGGATAGGTTCAATCATACTTTGTGGAATGAGCTTGACCTCATGGTCGATGCCTGCCAGATGTTTGGTGGCATTGAGCAAAAGGGCAGCACAACAGCCAAGTAGCGGACTCGATTGCGAGGTGATGATAGTGCCATCCTCTAATTCAATGGCGGCAGAGGTATGACCGCTTGTCTCCTTGCGTTCAAGGGCTGCAACGGTTGTACGGCGGTCGGTAGTGCTGATTTTCAACTGGTTGAAGAGCATTTGGATTTTGTGTACCTCGCTGTCGTTGCAGGCACCATCGGCCAGTTTGTTGGTGGCAGCATAGTAGCGGCGGATAATCTCGTCCTTGGAGGCTTTGCAGCACACCTCGTCGTCGCAGATGCAGAAACCCACCATATTGACACCCATGTCTGTGGGCGACTTGTAGGGATTCTCACCGTAGATACCCTCGAAGAGGGCGTTGAGCACAGGGTATATCTCGATGTCGCGGTTGTAGTTGATGGCCACCTTGCCGTAAGCATCCAGGTGGAACGGGTCAATCATATTGACATCGTTGAGGTCGGCAGTGGCGGCTTCGTAGGCAACATTGACGGGATGTTTCAGGGGAAGACTCCATACGGGGAAGGTCTCAAACTTGGCATAGCCGGCATGAACACCGCGTTTATTCTCACCATAGAGTTGGCTGAGGCAGACAGCCATCTTGCCGCTGCCAGGACCAGGGGCGGTGACAACAACCAATGGACGCTCGGTCTCCACAAACTCATTTTTGCCGAAGCCGTTGTCGGAGGCTATCAGTGCCACGTTATGGGGATAGCCTTCGATTAGGTAGTGGATATAGGTTTTGATGCCCATCCGCTGAAGCCGCTGGCGGTAGAGGTCGGCGGCTTGCTGACCAGTGTAGTGGGTAATAACCACGGAACCCACCATAAATCCACGCTTCTGAAACTCGGTGCGCAGTCGTAGTACGTCTTCGTCGTAGGTGATGCCAAGGTCAGCACGCATCTTGTTTTTTTCTATGTCCTCAGCGCTGATGACAATCACGATTTCGATGCTGTCGCAGAGTTTTTGAAGCATAGAGAGTTTGCTGTCGGGTTTGAAGCCGGGAAGCACCCGAGAGGCATGATGGTCATCGAAGAGCTTGCCGCCCAATTCCATATACAATTTGCCGTCAAACTGTGAAATGCGCTCTCTGATGTGCTCCGACTGTATCCGCACATATTTGTCGTTATCAAAACCGATTCTCATGAGTGTTGAGTTTATAAGTTTTTGAGTTTATGAATTTATGAGTTATTTGTTCTGATGCCTAACGTCTAAAATCTGTATCATTTAAAACAATCAACTCGTCAACTTTTAAATTAAAGTGCAAAAATACGCAAAAACATTTAATTACTCAAAAATATGTGGGAAAATAATGAAACTTAACAAAAGATACTGCATTTTAGTTTTAATGCGAACGAATCAAACCTATAAGGAAAAAACAGAGGCACAGAGATAAAAATTCTCAGTGCCTCTGTGTGTCTGTGTTTTTTATAATCATTAGAACTCGATAATCAGCGTCTGGCGTGGGCGCAGGCTGATATCGTGGTCAAGGCGGACGGAGCGTTGGGTGATGACGTCGCGGGCTGTGGTAGTTTGACCGATGACTTCCGCATAGCGCGCTACTTCGAGCTTGGCGGGTGCGGTGGTGCCGTTAAGAATGGTCAGCACCGTCTTGCCTTGGTATCGACGGGCGATGACATAGACACCCTTCCAGGGGATGAACTGCGTCTGACGGCCCTTGATGATGACATCGTTGCCCTGTCGCCAGTGAAGCAGACGGCTGCACCAGTTAAACATGTCGTTTTCGGCTTTTGTGCGTCCTTCAGCAGTGAAGGCATTCTTCTTGTCGCCCGGAAAACCGCCGGGGAAGTCTTTGCGCACATTGCCGTCGGTCACTTCCTTGGTGCCATTCATCAGAATCTCGGTGCCGTAATAGAGTTGCGGTGTGCGGTTGATGGTAAGTAGCAACGCTAAGGCTTGTTTTAGGGCGAGGGAGTCCTTGCCATTGCCAAGGAAACGGTCGGTATCGTGGTTTTCGATGAATGCCATGACGCTCGATGGGTTAGGGTAGAGGTAGTCATAGACAAGGCTGTTATAGATGCGGTTGAGGCCATTCCACCAGCCGTCGGTCTCCTCGTTCTTGGCCTGACTGAGTTTTTCGAAGAAGCTGAAGTCCATCACGGTTTTCAGATAGGAGTTGTGGTCGCTTAGGCGCGAGTCCTTCTGCCAGGCAGCAGTGTAGGCGGGTTCGGTGACCCAAGTCTCTCCCACAGTGTTGAAATTGGGGTACTCCTCGTCGATGGTTTTCATCCACCGTGCCATACCCTCGGCATCGGCATAAGGGTATGTGTCCATGCGGATGCCATCGATTCCAACAGTCTCTATCCACCAGATGCTGTTCTGTATGAGGTAATTCATCACATGTTGATTGCGCTGGTTGAGGTCAGGCATGGTGGGTACAAACCACCCCTCGGTAGTTTCACGAAGATCGACTTCTGAGGCGTAGGGGTCCATCACAGGGGTGAGCTTATAACTGGTCTGAAGAAATGATGTGCCTCTTGGGTCGGAGGTGCCCCCCGATTGCTCTAACCATTCAGGTAGATTAAACCAGTCTTTCGAGGGCATGTCTTTTACCCAAGGGTGGTCAAAACCACAGTGGTTGAAAATCATGTCCATTACCACTTTCAGACCGTGCTGGTGGGCCTCATCGATAAGTCGGCGGTATTCGTCGTTGGTGCCGAAACGGGGGTCCACCTTGTAGTAGTCGGTGGTGGCATAACCGTGGTAGGTGCTGAAACCGTTAGCATCGGGAGAGTTGTTCTCTAATACGGGGGTGAACCACAGAGCGGTGACACCTAACTCATTGAAGTAGTCTAAATGCTGACGGATGCCCTCAAGGTCGCCGCCATGGCGCAGACTGGGCTGGCTACGGTCGTTCTTGTAGGTCATCATGCCTTTGATTTGGTCATTGGCATCGCTGCCGCTGGCGAAACGGTCGGGCATGAGCATATAGAGCACGTCGGCATTCGTGAAACCCATGTGTCGGTCACCGCTCATCTCACGTTGAAGCAGTGGAAATTTCACTTTCTGCGTGCGACGGCCGTCTTTCAGGGAAATGGTCATCTCACCGGGTTGTGCCCCGCTGAGGTTCAGATAGACAAGCAGATAGTTGGGGCTGTCGAGTTGAACGACGCTATCCACCTGCACACCGGGATAATCCACGCTCACAGTAGCGTTTTTCACGTCCTGACCATACACCATCAGTTGTAGCGATGGGTTTTTCATGCCAACAAACCAGTTGGCGGGTTCGATGTGGTCTATTTTCATGGCTGCTTTCATCGTGCTGGTGATGCAGAGCATCAGACCGATTAATAATAGTAGTCTTTTCATATTGAAGAGGAGTTAAAAGGGGGTTAGGGAGACTATATTATTGAAGATTGAAAAATGAAAAGTAGTTAAAGAGTAGTTAAAGGGGAGTTAAATAGGAGTTAAAGGGACAAATGCTAAATTGATTTGAGAATTGAAGATAGAGATTCACAGGGACAATCGGTAGAGATAGGGAAAGGTAATCTCTTACCTCTCACCTCTTACCTCTGATTATCCTCTCACTTCTTGAGAATCATCGCACCCTGTGGAGCTACTTCTATCGATGAACCGCTGACGGTGCGGAGGCCCTGTTCATCGATTTTGCCGTTTTCGCATACCACGGTATAGGTGGCGTCATCCACTTGGATGGTACGCTGTTCACGACTGCCGTTGAGGACAACGATGATGTCACCCCAGGCATCGCTACCGGCATGGTCTTTCAGATGGAATGCTACCATGCAGGGCTGTGTGGGAAGGAATTCTAATGACTGGCGTACTTTCGATGCATCACCAAGTCGGAAGGCGGGATGATGCTTACGAAGGGCGATGAGTCCTTTGTAATAGTCGAACACCTGTGGATAACGATCGAGGTTATTCCAATCAAGGTGGTTGATTTCATCCGGTGACTCAAAGGAGTTGTGTACGCCTTTTTTGTCGCGCATCATCTCCTCACCGCTGAGCATGAAGGGCACACCCTGTGAAGTGAACACCGCCGTCTGTGCCAGGAGATCGAGACGAATCAGTTCGTCCGTTTGGGCCTGGGTCAACGGTGCAGAGAGTGTGAGTGTAGGGATGCTTGCTTTTAGACGATCTACCAAACACATGTCGTCATGGCAACTCACATATGAAATCATCTGTGTGGGCTGTGATGCCCATACTTCTTTGGAGTAGTTTACCTTCGACATATCCACCTGGGGATGGCTGATAGCCCCAACGATGCCAAACTTAATACTTTCTTCCTCACCGGGGATGCCAGCGAGAAAGGCTCCCTTGGTGTCGTCGCTGAACGGTCCACGGAGTCCATCGCGTATCTCGTCGGAGAAGGCAGCAATTCGTGGCATTTGCTGAATATGGGCTTTCATAGCCAGTTTTTCCTGCGGGTAGGCACATGTGCCGGCACTCCAACCCTCGCCATAGATGAAAATCGAGGGGTCTATCTCATCGACAGCATTTCGGATGGCATTCATCGTCTCGATGTCGTGGACACCCATGAGGTCGAATCGGAAACCGTCGATATGGTATTCGTTAATCCAGTATTTCACCGACTCAATCATAAACCTCCGCATCATTGGACGGTCGGAGGCGGTCTCATTGCCGCAGCCGGAACCATTGCTATACTGTCCATCGTCGGTCTTACGATAATAATAGTCGGGATAGGTGCGCTGGAAATTGCTGTGCTCAATGTCGTAGGTGTGGTTATACACCACGTCGAGAATAACGCGGATGCCTGCAAGGTGCAAGGCCTGAACCATCTGCTTAAACTCCCTAATGCGTGTAACGGGGTCGTAGGGGTTGGTAGAATAACCACCCTCGGGCACATTGTAGTTCACAGGGTCGTATCCCCAGTTGTACTGAGGAGGAAAGTCGGGGCCGAGACGTGTCTCATCTACCGAACCATAGTCGTAGGATGGTAGAATATGGATGGCATTCACACCTAATGACTTTAAATGCTGGATAGCCCAGGGCTCGGTAAGGGCGAGGAACTTGCCAGGATATTTGGCTTGCTTCTGGGCGATGGAGAAATCGCGGTGATGCATCTCATAGATGACGAGGTCGGCCGGTGACTTTGTGGTGGGGCGTACATCGTTCTGCCAGCCGACAGGGTCGGTGTCTCGCAGGTCAAGGATACAACCACGCTTGCCGTTCACACCGACGGCTTTGGCAAATACGCCGGGTGTCTCATTCCATACTTTTTTCGTGCCCGTTACATCAAAGGTATAGAATTTACCTTTCATGGCCTCCCGACGTTGTTTCACAGTGGCAGTCCACACTCCGTTGTTTAGCTTCATTTTGATGGTGCGGATGGGTTTGCCACCCATGCCGTCGTCGTAGAGACGTAGTTTCACACTCTTAGCATCTGAGGGGGCAAACAACTGAAAGGTGGTCTCAGTGTCTCCTAAGGTCACTTCTTGGAAGTGAAAATCTTGTGCTGATATCGTCGGGCCGGATAGAATGGTCATCAGGGCGATCAGTAGAGTCTTTTTATTCATAGGGGTGGATTGTTTTTTCTAGGTTTTCTAGATGGGCTAGTATTCCTAGTATTTCTAGTGTTTCTAGTATTTCTAGAGAATCTGGTTCCTATTTTGCAATTAGTGATACGGCAAATCCTCCGCCGGGAGCCTCTTTGAGTTTTAGCACATCTCCCTTCTTCACGGTTTTATGGGTAATGGTATAGGCTTGTGGATTGGTCTCGTAGTGGGCATCCTTGGCATCAGCATAGATGGTACAGTCGTATTTACGACCTTTATCGAGGAAGTCGAGCTTCACTACGGCTGTATGACCGTTTTCATCACACTTGCCACCAACAAACCAATTGTCGGTGCCTTTTGCTTTGCGGGCCACGGTGATGTAGTCGGCAGGTTCTGCCTCCAGGTATTTACTGTCGTCCCAGTCAACGGCAACATCGCGGATGAATTGGAAGGCGGGGGCGAGGTCGGGGCGCTCGTAATGTTCGGGCAGGTCGGCAGCCATCTGCAGAGGAGAGTACATCGTCAGGTAGAGTGCCAGCGTGCCAGCAATGGTAATACGTGCCCATGATTGGTTGTTGCTCCATTCTGAAAGTTTGGTGACGAAGATGCCTGGGGTATAGTCCATCGGACCGCCTTGCAGACGGGTGAAGGGCAGTATGCAGGTGTGGTCGGGACGGCTGCCTCCGAATGCTTCGTATTCGGTGCCACGGGCACTCTCGTTGCCCACTAAGTTAGGATAAGTGCGGCAGATACCTGTCGGGCGGGTGGCTTCATGGCCATTCACCATAATATGGTGCTTGGCGGCTTCTTGTACCACATAGAGGTAATGGTTGTTCATCGACTGTGAATAGTGGTGGTCGCCACGGGGGATGATATCGCCCACATAGCCTGTCTTAACCGCATCATAGCCATATTTGTTCATCAATTCAAAGGCTTCCTTGATATGGCGCTCATAGTTCTGGGTTGACGATGAGGTCTCATGGTGCATAAGGATTTTCACACCTTTCGAATGAGCATACTCATTGAGCATCTTGATATCGAAGTCGGGGTAGGGGGTGACAAAGTCGAAGACATCGCGCTTCCACATATTAGCCCAGTCCTCCCATCCAACGTTCCATCCCTCGACGAGGACTTCATCGAGGCCGTTCTTGGCAGCGAAGTCGATGTAACGTTTCACTTTTTCGTTGTTGGCGGCATGACGGCCGTTGGGTTTTACCTTGCTCCAGTTGATGTTGTCGAGTTTGATGCTTGGAAATTCATCGGTGTAGTTCCAAGAGCTTTTGCCGACAATCATTTCCCACCACACACCGCAGTATTTCGTGGGATGAATCCACGAGGTGTCCTCAATCTTACAGGGTTCGTTGAGGTTGAGGATAAGGTTGGAGGAAAGCATATCGCGGGCATCGTCGGAAACCATCACCGTGCGCCAAGGTGTCTCGCAGGGTGTCTGCATGGCTCCTTTCAGACCGGTGGCATCGGGGGTGAGATGGCTTACAAAAGTGAAGGGAGCGGGCAGTGGATACTTTGATGGAGTGGGGGCGGGGGTGTAGGCATTGCTGCCGCCGCCCAACTTGGTGGATAGCGCGCGAGTCTGTTGGTCAACCAACTCAAGGTGCATAGTGGCATAGTCGAGACAGGCAGCCTCGTGGATGTTGATATACAGTCCGTCGTCGGATTTCATCTGTAAGGAGGTCTGTACACCTGTTTCAGAGAAGACTGCCACTGAGGAGTTGCCCCAGTTGACGGCATGGTTCATTCTATCGCGAATTTCAGAGAGGCGTGTCTGCTGTGTCTCCTGTTCCTGGGTGTCGTAGTCGCCGGGGAGCCACCAGGCTACGTGGTCACCTGCCATGGCAAACTCAGTATGCTCTTCTTTGATGAGGAAATAGTTGAGCTCTCGTTGTTGAGGAAATTCATAACGTAGGCCGATACCATCATCATACACGCGGAATCGGATAGTCATTTTTCTCTTTGTGGAAGGTTGGTCGAGTGACACGGCGAGTTCATTGTAGTGATTGCGGATGGTGGCAGTTTCACCCCATACTGGCTTCCATGTCTCGTCGAAGGTGCTGGTCTTGGTCTCGGCAACGGTAAAACCGTCCATCAAGTCGGTTTCGTTCATGCCTTTGCTGGCATGCTTATCGGGTGCCAGTTCCAGACCTAAATGGCTGGGTTTCACCACGGCCTTTTCTTTATAGGTCATCTCATAGGTGGGACGGCCTTGGTCCAGTGTGAATGTAAGTCGTACGTTCCCATTGGGGGATGTGACAGTCTGGGCTGTCACGTTCAGAGACAGCAATGTTAGAAATAGGAAATAGGCTTTTTTCATTATGAGAGTTTATTTAATTAGAATTATTTATAAGTGTAAACAACCATAAGATTTGTCCTTCCCCCTCCCGGAAGGGGGAAGGGTTTACATCTGTGGGGTACTAGGTAATCTCTTACCTCTCACCTCTTGCTTCTCATCCCTTGTTATCTTCCGCTTTGCACAATCAGTTCGGTGATGTTGTCGTTGAACTGGTGGCTGGCCATCAGTTGTTCGATGGTGAGGTGCATGCGATAGCGCCAGTAGTGTCGTGGGTTGGCGGGGATATTGATACGCTCGGCATTGGCATCTTGCAGACGAAGTTTCTCGTCGATGGCAAGCCAGTCTTGGATGGAGATGATGCAGAGCATCGACGGACTGGTAAGATGGCGTGAGATGATGTCGCGAGCAAGCCAACCTGGCAATGGGTGTGGGGCATTGCCGCCACGGTAGAGCATGGTGTTGTAGTATTCCTCGGTACGTGCTGCATCTTCGTCCCACCATTGACGTAGTGTAGGCATGTCGTGGCTGGAGATGGTGCATACCGAACGATAGGGGTTGCGGGAGAGATGGCCAAATCTCACCTGCGGGTCTTTGGGCATCGACTGTAGTTCGAGGCTGAGGATACGCAATTCGTTCATTACCCATGGCACGCAGTCGGGCACCATGCCGAGGTCTTCTGCACAGACGAGCATACGAGTGGCGTTCACTAATTTTGGTAGTTTGCGCATGGCCTCGCGATACCAGAACTGGTTGTTGCGACGATAGTAATAGTCATTGTAGAGGCGGTTGAAGACATGCTTGTCGTGGTCGTCGAGCGACTGGTAGATGAAGTCGAATTGCACAGAGATGCGGGGATGGAATTTGTTGTCATCACGATGGTCGCGCACGAAAAGTACATCACTGATGAGGGCATAGAGACCGTCGCGCAGCATGATGTCTTTCTCGCTGCTCTTACCGGCAAAAGCAGCCTCGACCTTACGTTGGGTGTCAAACGCTTCACGCATACGATACATGCCGTCGCCCTTAGGCTCTACATAGTTTGCCCTCACTTCGTCGGCATATTCATGGAAGATACTGTCGAGCACTTGGTCGTTGATGAATGGCTCGGTAAAGAACTGCTCTTGGAAACGCAGACCATAGGCCTCGATTTCTTCGCGCGTCATGCTGAGCGAAGGTGAGAATTGTCCGAGCAGACCATGTACGGAGTGAATGGGAATTTCCCATATACGGAAGAATCCTAATACGTGGTCGATACGGTAGGCATCGAAGAAATGTGACATATTGGAGAAACGGCGCACCCACCAGGCACAGTCATCGGCAAGCATTTCTTCCCAGTTGTAGGTTGGGAAACCCCAGTTTTGTCCGTTGGCAGAGAAGTCATCGGGTGGGGCGCCGGCCTGACCATTGAGATTGAAGTATCGGGGTTCCTGCCACACGTCGCAACCATGGCGGTTGACACCGATAGGGATGTCGCCCTTGAGGATGACACCGCGCTTGCGAGCATAGGCATGCACGTCTTCCATCTGCATATTGAGAATATACTGCACATAATAGAAGAATGCCACCTCTTTATATGCTTTGTTGCGGGGTGATGAGAGGCTCTGGCGGTCTGCCTCATCCCACATGTTGTGGTCGGGCCACTGACTGAAGTCGGCTGTGCCATATTTGTCGCGAAGCATACAATATTGAGCGTAGGGAACGAGCCATTGCTTGCTGCGCTCAAAAAATTGTTTGTATGCAGTCGTAGAGACGGTGCCTTTCCACTCCTGGGCAAACAAATCCCTCAAATAGGCAGTCTTGGCAGCATTTACACGCTCATAGTCGATTTGTGGCAGGGCGTTCAACTCCTGTCGCAGCGCCTCGTATTCGGCACGCTTTTTTTCATCGGCAAGAGGTGGCAAGGCTGTTAGGTCGGCATACTGTGGATGCAAGGCGAAGATACTGATGCAACTGTATGGATAGGAGTCTGTCCAGGTGTGAGTGATAGTGGTGTCGTTGATTGGCAGAATCTGGAGCAGACGTTGGCGGGTGTGTGCCACCCAGTCAACCATCTTGCGTAGGTCGCCGAAGTCGCCCACGCCAAAACTGCTCTCGGAACGGAGTGAGAACACGGGTACGAGGGTGCCGGCGCACTTCAAATTATATATTTCGAAGAAGGCTTCGGGGAGTTCGTACACCACGGCATCGCCATCGACCATGTCGGGGATGGTGATGATGCGGTTGTTGCCATTCTCCCAGATAGGGGTCACGTCGATGTCCTCGTCGAGGACGGCAAACTTGAATTCAAAACGTGGATATGATAATTTCTTGGCATCGATATCGACAATCCATTCATTGAAATTGTGCTCATTCATTGGGATGGCACTCGTGGGTGACCAACTGCCAAGGATAGGGTCGTTGCCAATGACGGCGAGATGCTCGCCACGACGTAGTTGGGGAGCGCGGACTTTCAACCTGACAGTGCGGGCAAACATTTGATTCTGGGGTTTGATGTGCTCGCGTCGGTTGATACAGTCGGTCATAGCCGAACTGTATAGATAGGCATTCTCGGGGATGTCGAGCCAGTGGTCGTAAATCGTATAGGTGTGGGCTTTCGAGGCTGTCAGCTCCAAACGATGTGGCTCCAGGGTCCATTCCTCGCGGATGGTCTTCCCCTCACGCTTAACACTATAATAATAGTTGATGGATGGACTGGATTTTAGGAAATTATTCAGTACGCATGTCCAACGCTCGCCGTCGAGTGTCGTCATGGCGCATTCGGCGACTTCTTGCTTGTTTTCACCTTCTGGGGAGAGAATATTGAGTACCAACTCCTCACCAAAGGTAGTCTTGTAGTCGATATTAAAAATTAGGTTCATGATGATAGAAAGGTTTTATAGAATGTTCTGATTATTTTATTACAATGGTAATGTGCAACAAATGCATTAATGTTATGCAATCGTTTACACTGATGTTACCTTAGGCCACTTTCTTTTCTTTGATGAAGCTGACGCAGCAGGCTCCGATAGCCAGCAACACGCCTGATACAATCATCATGGTGCTTTGATGTGAGCCAACCAACTTGAATACCAAACCACCGCAAAGGGCTGCGACAATTTGGGGTAGGCAAATTGTTCCATTAAAGAGACCAAGGTAAGCACCCATGTGGCCGTAGCCCTGCAATGCATTGGTGACAATGGTGAAAGGCATGGCAAGCATGGCTGCCCAGGCAGCCCCAATGAATACAAATGGGATTATCATAAGATACTGATTGTGTACATAGGGTATCATGGCAAATCCAATGCCACCGATAATCAGACTGACAGCGTAAGCCATCTTGATATTTTTGAAACGTGGCAAAACTGTTGCCCATAGCACACTGGCCATGGCTTGGATAGCATAGAGCACACCTGTCCAGTTTCCTGCAACCTGATAAGACTCAGAGCTTGCTTCTGTTGTCCCCCAAACCGTCTCAGACACTGCATCGACCACGTATGTCCACATATAGAGGAATGCTGCCCAGCAGAAGAATTGTACCAGACCAACTTTCCAGAATGTAGATGGGGCATTGCGAAGCAGTGAGAACCAGTCACCCTTCTCTTTCTTTGTCTCTGTGACTCCGTTGTATTGTGCATACTCAGTAGGATTCCATTCTTTTACTTTCGAGGTGGTGTAAAGCACGCAAAGAATCAATATCAAGGCACCGATATAGAATGACCAAATGACAGAGTCGGGCACGACACCGTCGGGAGCCACATTGCTCAGACCAATCCAAGTAAAGATGAATGGGAACAAGAAACCCATTACCGAACCTGCGTTACAGAGGAAAGACTGGATGCTATAGGCCTTGGCTTTCTGTTTCTCATTCACCATGTCGCCTACGAGCATCTTGAATGGTTGCATGGCCATGTTGATGGAGGTGTCGAGCAACATAAGTGCAAAGAGTCCAAAAATGAGCGCAGTCTTGACCGACATACCGAATGAGCCAGCATTGGGTAGCAGACACATCACAGCAACAGCAACAGCCGCGCCTACAAAAAGGTAGGGGATTCGGCGGCCCCAGCGGCACCAGGTATTATCAGAGAGCGTTCCGACAATCGGTTGCACAATGATTCCCATCAGAGGTGGTAACACCCAAAAGAAACTAAGCGAATGTGGGTCGGCACCTAAAGTGCGGAATATACGACTGATATTCCCACTCTGCAGCGCATATGCTATCTGTACGCCGAAGAAACCAAAACTAAGGTTCCATAGCTTCCAAAAACTTAAATCTGGTTTTGTCTTCATATTATTTGGTTTTTAGTTTATTTTTTCTAGTATTCCAAGTATTTCTAGTATTCCTAAGGCTTCTATTGCTATCTCGTCGTTCCCCTCACAATGAGGCGTGTGCGTACAATGCGTTTCTCTACTTTCTCCATGGGGATGAACCCCTCCACCTTACCTATTAATATATTGGCGGCTTCTTCACCTACCACCTTGCCTCGCTGCTCCACAGTGGTGAGCATAGGGTCGCAGGCAATGGCACGCTCACCATTGGTGAAACCACAAATCGATACATCGTCAGGCACACGCAGACCCATCCGCTTGGCTGTATAGAGAATGCCAATAGCAGTATCGTCGTTCACGGCGAAAAAAGCATCAGGACGGTCGGGCATCTGCAGTAATTCTGGGGTAATTATCTCGGCATCAGTGCGGTTGTCGCAAAGGCGGATGTATCGCTCGTCTAAACTAAGACCATGGCGGCGCAACGCATCGTGATAGCCATTGTAACGGTTTTTGGTAATCTCCATCTTTTTCGGCGAGGTGTAAAAGGCTATCCTACGACACCCTGTTTCTATCAAATGGTTAACAGCGGTCATGGCTCCCATATAGTCGTCTACGACTACACGGCTGGAATCTACTCCCGTGCAGATGCGGTCGAAAAACACCAGTGGCACACCATTGTTCATTAGCTGTTGGAAATGTTCATAGTGAGTAGTGTCCTTGGCTTGCGAGACAATGATACCACATACCTTACTTTTATAAAAAGACTGGCAGATACGAACCTCTCTTTCATACAACTCGTCGCTCTGAGCTACCATCAACTGATAACCACGAGCAGAAGCCTCTTCTTCGATGCCACTGAGAATGGATGAGAAATAAAAATGATTGATTTGGGGCACGATAACACCGATGATGTGTATGGGGTGCACGCGGCTGTGGCGCAGAGACTCGGCAATCATATTCGGGGCGAAGTTGTGCTCGCGGGCATAGGCCTTGATAGCTTCCTTGCGCTCCGCACTGATTCGAGGGCTGTCGTTCAGCGCACGAGACACAGTCGCCACCGACACTCCAAGTGCCTGGGCGATGTCTTTCATCGTAATTGGAACGTGCTCATTCGTTTTCATACCGCAAAAATAGATAAAACTTTAATAAAGTGTACCATACATATTATTAAAAATGAATATTATTTGTGCAAACGATTGCATTGACATAAATCAATTTTTTTTGTTAATTTAGAACAACGTAACAAAATGTATACTAATTTTGCATGATGAGAAATAACGTATTTGGATAAACGTATCAAAAACTACTAATAAATTCGTTAACTTAATAGCTAAAATGATGAAGCAGGTAAAAATCAAATTGCCTCTGAGGATAATGGCCATAGTCTTTGGCTTATTCCTCACCGCAACGGCCTTTGCTCAGACATTTACTGTCAATGGCCATGTGAAAGATGCTACCGGCGAAGACATTATCGGAGCTACAGTCCGTATTGCAGGGCAAACGGGCGGAGTGGTAACCGACTTTGACGGTAACTTCGAGATTGAAGCAAAGAGTGGCGACGTACTGCAGGTGTCATACATCGGGTATGAGACGGCAGAGGTGGCCGCTGCTCCTCATGTGGAGGTGCTACTCCAGGACGACACACACTCACTCAATGAGGTGGTGGTTATCGGTTATGGTGTGGCAAAGAAAAACGACCTCACTGGTTCGGTCACAGCCTTGAAGCCAGATGAGAAAAACCATGGTATGATTACCAATGCACAGGACATGATCCAAGGTAAGATTGCTGGTGTCAATGTGACCAATGGTGGTGGTACACCTGGTGGTGGCGCTACTATCCGTATCCGTGGTGGTTCATCCCTCAACGCCAGTGATGACCCATTAATCGTCATCGATGGTCTCGCTATGGATAATGTGGGTGTGAAAGGTGCCGCCAACCCCCTCACAATGGTCAACCCGAATGATATCGAGAGTTTTACCGTGTTGAAGGATGCCTCTGCTACCGCCATCTATGGTAGCCGTGGTTCTAACGGTGTCATTATCATTACCACCAAGAAGGGACGTGCCGGCATGGCTCCAAAAGTGAGTTACAATGGTAATGTCTCGTATTCAGTCAAGCGCAACAAACTCGAAGTGCTTGATGCCGCTGAGTACACTCGGTTTATTAAAAATTATTATGGTGCCGACTCCGAGGCTGCGTCACTGTTGGGCAATGCTGATACCGACTGGCAGGAGGAACTCTTCCACGGTGCTGTGTCGCATGACCACAACGTCACCTTGCAGGGAGGACTTGCCAATATGCCCTATCGTATCAGTGCCGGTTACACCGACCAGAATGGTATCCTCAAGACCTCTAACTTCCAACGTGTGACCACCAGTGTGACACTGAACCCCTCATTCTTCCAGGATCACCTGAAGTTCAACATCAATGGTAAGTTCATGTACGCACACAACCGCTATGCCAACGAGGCTGCCATTGGCGATGCTACCCGTATGGATCCCACACATCCAGTAACCTCTACCGACGACCAATATCGCAACTATCATGGCTACTGGCAGTGGACAGATGCAGGTACCTCGCTGAAGGATGAAAACTATCCAACTTTGTGGAACCGCAACACCGCAGCCAACCCTGTTTCACGTCTCTATGAGAAGAACGACCGTGCCAATTCGTACGACTATATGGGCAATGTGGAGGTTGACTACCAAATTCATGGATTTGAGGACCTGCGCCTGCACATGAATGCCAGTGGCGACTGGGCAAATGGTAAGCAGGACACCGATTATGCTAACTGGGGACCATCCAACTTCTATTATGGAAACAGCGGATTTAGCAAGGAACATAAATATAACCTTACTTATACCGCATACGCACAATATTATAAGGATTTCCTCGAGACACAGCATTTCGACATCATGGGTGGTTATGAGTGGAGCCATTCAAAGCACTGGGGCAACTCATACTATGCAGGATTGTATCCTAAGACCACCAACCAGGTCATCACTCATGACGACGGCACTACAGAACCCGCTGCAGGAAAGCCCTACAATCCTTCAACAGGTATCTGGAAGACAGAGAACTACCTCGTCAGTTTCTTCGGACGTGCCAACTACATTGCCTGGGATCAACTTATGCTGACTGCCACCGTACGTCGTGACGGTTCTTCTCGTTTCAAGGAGCACTGGGCAACCTTCCCATCATTTGCATTTGGTTGGAAAATCAATGAGTTGCCATTCCTCAAAAATATCAGTGGCATAGACGAGTTGAAACTGCGTCTCGGTTGGGGTAAGACTGGACAGCAGGAAGGTATCGGCGATTACAATTATTTCGCTACCTATAATGTCAACAACACCAATATCGACGGACGCTATCCTATCGTTGGTGTCAACGACCAAGGTCTGCTTTATCGCCCTGATGCATACAATCCCGACCTGAAATGGGAGACAACTACCACCAAGAACATCGGTCTTGACTTCTCGTTCTTCCGCAACCGCGTCACCGGTAGCGTCGATGTTTATCATCGTAAGACTACCGACCTGATTAACTGGGCTTCTGTATCGGCAGGCTCCAACTTCCGTAATCAGGTGGTATCCAATATCGGTTCACTCGAGAATAAGGGTGTGGAGGCTTCATTGACCGTACGTCCTGTCGCCTCAGAGAATTTCCAGTGGGAAGTTACAGCCAACTTCACATATAACAAAAACGAAATCACTGAACTCACCGGCGAGTCGTCGCTCATCCTCACTGGTGGTATCTCGGCCGGTACAGGTAACTATGTACAGGCAAATACCGTGGGATATCCCAAGAGATCTTTCTATGTGTACCAACAAGTATATAACGACAATGGACTGCCTCTCGAGGGTGTTTATGTCGACCGCAATGCCGACGGCATTATCAACGACTCCGACCGCTATCTCTACAAGAGTCCTGACGCTCCTTACACAGCAGGTCTGAGTTCACGCTTCCAGTTCTGGAACTGGGACTTCGGTTTCGGACTCCGTGCAAGTTTTGACAACTATGTCTATTGGGACAAGGAGGCTGGATATTCAAATGTGTCGAAACGCTATGACTCTTCGTTCGGCTATCTGCAGAATGTCATTCCAGGTGCCGTGGAGCGCAACTGGTCAACCTACGACCATCAACTTTCCGACTACTTCGTACACAACGCCTCATTCCTCAAGTGCGACAATATCACACTGGGCTACTCATTCGACAACCTCTTCAAAGGCGGCGCATACAATGGCATCACTGGACGTATCTACGCTTCGGCTACCAATGTCTTCACCGTCACCAAGTACAAGGGTATCGACCCAGAGGTCTATGGAGGTATTGACAATAATATGTACCCACGTCCTTTCACCTTGCAGGTGGGTGTGAACCTCAACTTCTAATGGTGACCAAGGTTTAGAAATGATAACATTATTAAAGATTACAACTATGAACTTAAGATATATCAAAAATCTGATTCCAGCAGCAGCCTTGGTTGTTGCAGGCCTGAGTTCTTGTACTGGCGACCTGGATGTCACACCTATCGACCCCAGTAAGACAATGGTGCCCGATGAGGCTGCGCTCTATACCAAATGCTACGCCAACTTGGCACTGCAGGGACAAGGTGGACAAGGAGGCGACTGCGATATCGACGGACTTGATGGTGGTACTGCAGGTTTTGTACGCCAGTTGTTCAACTCCAACGAATTAACCACCGATGAGGCAATCTGCGCATGGGGCGACCCTGGTATTCCAGCGCTCAATTACAACCAGTATGATGCCTCGCACCCCATGCTCAAAGGCTTCTACTATCGTCTTTACACCGGCATTGCCTATTGCAACCACTATCTTGAGGTGTGTGCTGGCATGGATGCCACACGTGAGGCTGAGGTACGTTTCCTCCGCGCTATGTACTACTATCATCTGATGGATGCTTTTGGCAACGTGCCTTTCGCTACTAAGTTGATGTCCACTCCACCAGAGCAAATCAGCCGTGCTGAACTCTTCAAGTGGATTGAGAGCGAATTACTTGAAGTGAAAGACCAGATGCTGGCTCCCGCAGCACGTAAGGACACCGACCAGGGGTATGGACGTGCCGACCAGGATGCTGCCAATCTGCTGTTGGCAAGACTTTACCTCAATGCCGAAGTTTATACTGGCTCCGCTCGCTGGGCAGATGCTAAGGAATATGCCGAGAAAGTCATCAACGGACCTCACAAACTTTGGACACAAGGTATGAATGGTTGGAGTGCCTACCAAATGCTCTTCATGGGTGACAATGGTAGCAATGGTGCTTCACAAGAGGCTATCCTGCCACTCTTGCAAGATGGAACAAAAACCACGGCCTGGTGTACATCGCTTTTCCTTATGGCTTCCACATGGAATCTCGATATGGACATAGAGGCTAACTTTGGTACCAGTGAGGCATGGGCAGGAAACCGTGCTCGCAGCCAGTTTGTGGCTAAGTTCTTCCCCAACAACGATGCACCACAGGTGGGCATTCGTGACATGGCTGTCGCAGCTGGCGACGACCGTGCTCTCTTCTTCGGAATCGGCCATGAACTGATGGTAAATATACCTACAGAATTTACTTCTGGATATGCTGTAGGTAAGTTCCGCAACACATACGCCTCTGGTGGTAGTTCCCACAACTCGCAGTTTATCGACACCGACTTCTTCCTCATGCGTTCCGCTGAGGCTTACCTCATCGCAGCAGAGGCAGATGCCCGTCTCAATGGAGGTACCACTTCAAATGCTGGTACTGCATATATCAATGCACTTCGTGAGCGTGCACACACCACATCGGCCAATAGCTATACTGTAGACCAGATTCTCGACGAGCGTTCACGTGAACTTTACTTCGAGGGATTCCGCCGCACCGACCTTATCCGCTACGGATACTATGGTGGTGCCAACAGCGGCAAGTATCTCTGGGAGTGGAAAGCCGGCGCACAAAATGGTGCGGCATTCTCTGCCGACCTCAACCTCTTTGCTCTACCTGATGAGGATGTCAACGCCAACCCCAACCTCAAGCAGAATCCTGGATATTAATGTGCTTCGTCTGTAAGAATTATAGCATTTAGAATATAGAAATATGAAAAAGATATATCAATTGACAATGCTGCTGCTTGCCGGCGCATTTGCATTGACAGCATGCGAGGACGACAATGAGTCGAACCCTACATTGGTACAGCCCACACAGTTTGTACTAAATACCCCTGCTGTCAACGGTAACGTGGATCTGCAAAGATCGCAGACTGTGGCACTCACATGGTCACAGCCAAGACCATACAATGATTTCGATGCACCTGTGGTGCCCACTTACAAAGTGCAAATTTCACCTACTGGCTCGTTCAACAAAGAGTATGATGCCAACCTCGAGGACAACACGGGGGCCGACTTCTTCACACTCGACGAAACCTACAACAACGGTCAGAATGTGGAAATTAATACCGAGACTATCGACCGCAAACTCGTGCAACTTTTCCTCTGGGAAGATGCCTCCAAGGTGCCTGCAATCCTCGATCTTGCTATTCGTGTGAAGGCTTCTATCCAGGACGCAGGATTCCATGAGTATAAGACTATCTACTCGAATGTGGTCAACATGAAGGCTGTGCCATACTACATCGAGCTGAAACCTGCTGAGCCAATCATATGGTACATGGTGGGTAACTGTATCGGTACAGATTCCTGGAGCAATGGAACGGTAGGCAACGGACTCGTGCCAATGTTCCTCGTGCCCAACGAGCAGTATGATGCTACAACAGGTGGCGGTCTCACCTCGTTTACAGGTTACTTCCCCGAGGATGGACAGTTCAAGTTTGTGCTTGTGCCAGGCAACTGGGATTCACAGCTCAACTACACCAATGTGAAGAACCCAGGTAGTTTCCTTATCGACGCCGACGGAGACAACCACAATATCGGTATTGCAGAGGCTGGTTACTACACCATCCAGGTGGATACAAGGACCAATGACATCACCATCAACAGATACGAGGATCCAGTGAAGGTCTATTCACAACTTTGCGTAGCTGGCACATTCAATGAGTGGGGCGACACAGACATGACACCGGTGTTCACACTCGATGGAGCCGAAAACCACATCTGGAAGTGTGAGGTGAACGGCGGCGACAAACTCAAAGTGAAGATTCCAGGCAGTTGGGAGACCAACTGGGGATATAAGAGCGGACTCGCAGGAGAAGGTGACGGCGATGGCAACCTCGTCGTGCCAGAGGGCAAGTATCTCTTCCTCTTCAATGATATCACTGGCGACTACATGCTTATCGATCTATCGAAATAATCATTTTTAAGACTACAATTATGACAAAGAAAATATTATTGGGAATGGCGCTTGTAGCATCGTTGGTGGCATGCACCGACGACTACAAAGACTGGGCTGACCCACAGGTGGTAGCACAGCCCGAAACAGTTTCCTTCGGAGACGGAAGCATCACAACAGTGGGCGTCATCGATTTCAACCAAATCACAGACGAGCGCGTCAAGGTATGCACCATCAACCCACCTTCGGCTAGCGACCCAGCATATGCTCCATCGTACTCCATCACCATTGGTGATCAGGTATTCGATATTAATGCTGATGGCACCATGCTCTCATCCGACCTGCAGGACTATGTGACAAATTTATATGGCAAACGCCCTGTGGAGCGTGTTGTGGATGCCACCGTCAGTATGTGGCTTGGCAATGGCGTTACGACAGTGAAGACCGCCACATCCGATGTCTTCCACATTACAGTGATTCCAAAGGCTCCGCATATCTCACAGAACTACTACCTCGTTGGTGGTCCTAACGACTGGAAAGAGTCGGCTGTCAACAAGATGCTGAAGTTCAACCACAGCGACCTGGATGTATATGAAGACCCAGTATTCACCGTTATTATGAACGTGAACCCAGAGTCTGACACTTGGTTCGCATTCGGTGACGATGAGGCCTGCGAGGCTATTGCCAACGACGACTGGTCGAAACTCTTTGGTACAAAGGGCGAGAGCGAGGACCTCAGCGGTTCGTTCGACTATCGTTACAACCTCGGTGGTGACCACTCGTTCCATGTGGGAGCTGGATATAGACTCATCAAGGTGACACTCAACATGATGGACTACACCTATAAGATTGAACCACTCAACATCGCCGATAATTACTACCTCATCGGTGGACCTGGTGAGTGGAACAATTCTAAGGACCAGAAGTTCTCACACAGCGACAAGAGCGTCTTTGAAGACCCAGTCTTTACCTACACCTTCGCCAGCACAGGAGGCGAGATGTGGTTCGCATTCGGCGATGAGGATGCTATCGATGCAGTGGGTAATGGTGACTGGAACCAACTCTTTGGCACCACAGGTGACAGCAAAGACCTCAGTGGCTCATTCGACCGTCGCTACAACCTCGGCGGCGAACACTCGTTCTGCGTCGACGGCTCGGCAGCGTTCTACCGCTTCTCTGTCAACATGATGACCATGACCTATGAGATTACTCCGCTCAACTTCGAGGAGTTCATTTACGTGCCTGGAAATGCCCAGAAGTACAACACCTCCGCACCCGGTATGCCGGAATGGGGATGGACTCCGGAATTGGCACCGGCATTGCGCTCCGCCAACTTCGACGGTATCTATGTGGGCTATGCTTACATGGACGGCGAGTTCAAGTTCACCAAAGAGCGTAACTGGAATGCTGAATACAACTACGACAGCTTCTCAAGCTACGGCTCCATGTTCACAGGACAATCTGGCACAGGTGGCAACATCAACTGCACCGAACCAGGATACTACAGGCTCGTTGCCGATGTGGCCAACGGTTCGTTGAATGCCACGAAGGTCACCTGGGGACTCGTAGGACCTGCTACTCCTGCCGGATGGGATGCTGGTTCGTACGTCGTTATGAATTATAATATGGCTGATGACTGCTGGGAAATTACCACAGCACTCAATGCCGACGAGTTCAAGTTCACTACCAATGGAACATGGGACATCAATATGGGAGGCGACATCAACGACCTTCAAGAGAATGGCCCCAACCTGCGCATCAGCGAGGCTGGCACATACACTATCAAGTTGTATCCCAGCCGTGCCCAGAGCGACAAGATGTATGCCACTATTGTGAAACAGTAATAACTAAAACATTTGGCGAATATGAAAAAGTTTTTTAACATAGCAGCAGTTGTGGCACTCCTTTTCGGAGTGTCCACAGCCGCATGCGCACAGGATAATGAGGCCGACGAGTACTACCCACACAATTTCATCTCGCTGCAGGGAGGTGCTCAGGCAACCCTCACTCACTACGACTTCATGGACCTCGTCACACCGCAGTTCGCTGTCTCATTCGGGCGCTATTTTAACCCCAAGGTGGGTGCCCGTCTGCACTTCCAGGGGTATGACGTCAAGGGTGGATTCCAGCAGGAAAGATTCCCAGGACTGGCTGCCGACGCTGACTACACTTTCAAGGCCATCACTGGTGACATCGACTTATTGATGAATATGTCGAACATCATCAACCCCAACCGTGCCTCACAACGTTTCAATTGGATTCTTCTGGCTGGTTTCGGTGTGAATTATGGATGGGATTTCGATGAGTACAAAGGTATTGTGGCCGACATGACACGCGGTAACAATTTCTATGTTGGACCCGATCTGTGTGGTACGAAGCACAGTTCATATAATGGACGTTTTGGTACACAGTTTGAGTATAACTTCAGCCGCAACTTTGGTGTTAACCTCGAATTGGATGCTAACTATAAGAACGATTGTTTTAACCTGAAAGCCAATTATGATCCCGACTGGCAGATAGCTGCACTGCTCGGTGTGTCAATCAAGTTTGGCATGAAGAAGAAGGCTGCTCCTGTGGTGCTGCCACCGCCACCACCAGTGGTGGAAGAACCGAAACCAGAGCCTGTGGTTGAGCCTAAACCAGAGCCTAAACCAGAGCCCAAACCCGTTGTCAAGGAAGAGCCACTGAAGGAGACATTCTTCTATCTTATCCGTGAGTCGGATCCTGATCCAGAGACCACTCTCAACAAGATTGTGGCATGGTGTAACAAGTATCCCAACAAGAGTATCTCTGTTAAGGGATATGCTGACCGTGGCACAGGTAATCCCACTATCAATGTGGGGTATGCCAAGGCACGTGCAGAAAAAGTGGCTAAGGCTCTGCAGGATAAGGGCATCCCAGCAAGTCGCATGACTGTGGAATCGTTCGGCGATACCGTACAGCCCTTCGCTGAGAACGACCGCAATCGCTGCGTCATCGTCGTGGGTGAATAATCTCTCGATTTCATTAAAAATTGAGTTTTAAAGATTGAAAATTATGACCAACTCAAGGGTGCTCAATAGGGCACCCTTGAGTTTTTTACTATCTTGGCTTTGTCAGTAGGTCGGACTGTAGGCACAGAAACACTTCTTGGTGATTCCTCAAGCATGCAATCGTTTGCATTTGTACCTTTGTGAAAAATCTTACCTCTATACATAAAGAGTTGGAAAATCTTTTATATATTTGCATTCAGATTTAATACCCCAGACCTATGAAGAAATTTTTTACACTTTTCGTGATGATGCTTACCATGGCATCCAGCAACACCATCTCGGCGCAGGGATGGCCAGAGAATTACAATGGTGTCATGCTCCAAGGGTTCTACTGGGACTCTTTCAAAGACAGCAAATGGACTTACCTGCAAGAGCAGGCAGATGAACTCGCTCCCTATTTCAGCCTTGTTTGGATACCACAAAGCGCCAACTGTGGTGGGCAGTCCATGGGCTACGACGACCTTTACTGGTTTTCCAATTACAACAGCTCTTTTGGCACAGAGTCAGAACTGCGTAACCTTATTACAACTTTTAAAAACAAAGGTATTGGCACCATTGCCGATGTGGTGGTCAACCACCGCAAGAATGTCTCCAACTGGGTGGATTTTCCCCGTGAGACTTACAACGATGTGACTTATGAACTCAAATCGACCGACATATGTGCCAACGACGACGGAGGTGCTACCAAGACATGGGCCACCGCCAATGGATACAGTCTCAGTTCCAAGAATGATAGTGGTGAGGGATGGGATGGCATGCGCGACCTCGACCATTACAGTGAGAATGTACAGAATAATGTGAAGGCATATCTGAAGATGTTGCTCAACGATTTTGGCTATGTGGGATTCCGCTACGATATGGTAAAGGGCTACGCCGGTTCGTTTACAGGTATGTATAACTACGATGCCAACCCAACCTACTCCGTGGGAGAATACTGGGATGGTAATGCCAATAGCGTGAAGTCGTGGATTAATGCCACCAAAGTAGATGGTGCCATTCAGAGTGCAGCCTTCGATTTTCCTTTCCGTTATACTGTGCGCGATGCTATCGCTGGCGACTGGCGCAAACTTTCTAATGCCAGCCTCATCTCCGACAACAATTACAAACGCTATGCTATCACCTTTGTAGAAAATCACGATACGGAGAAACGCGCTAATGCAGCTCAGGATCCTATCCGAAAGGATACACTGGCAGCTAATGCCTTTTTGCTCGCCATGCCAGGTACACCATGTGTGTTCTACAAACACTGGATTGACTGCAAGCAGGATATCAAGGCGATGATTGATGTGAGAAAAGCTGCTGGTATCCATAGTCAGAGCAATGCCATCAATGTTGCCAGCAGCCAGAACTATTATGCGGTCATCGTAGATAGTAAATTGCTTGCCGTCGTGGGAAATCAGGCTAATGTTTATACGCCCACTAACGGCAACTACGTTAAGGTGCTTTCAGGTTACCACTATGCCTATTACCTGAACAAGTCGCTCAACACGGCTTGGGTTGATCTGGCATCCGGTGAATACAAAGGTGAACAGCAGGCTACGCTTACCGCTGTCTCCGACAATGCGGATGCACAATTAGTCTATACCACAGATGGCTCAGAGCCTACAGCATCTTCTACTAAGGTGCAGAGTGGTGCAAAGGTGACCATTCCAATAGGGACGACTACACTCAAAGTGGGACTGCTTATTAATGGCTCAGTGGCAGGTGTTGTCACACGGCAATATAATGCCGTGGAATACATCCCATTTGATAAATACTCAATTACCGTCTATTGCAATGGCGAACAGGTGGGATGGAACGATTACATCAACTTCTGGACATGGGGCGGCGACGGCTCACATTCTCCGTCAAATAGCAACTGGCCAGGCGACAAAGTGACCACCTCTACCACCATTGAGGGAAAGAAGTGGTTCTATAAGACCTTTACCATCAATAACGAGGAAGACTGCGTATGCTTCGTGTTCAGCACAGGTTCAGGTTCACCGCAGACGGTAGATGTCAATGACATCCGTAAAGACACCTTCTTCGAGATTTCTAAAGATCAGGATGGTGGTAAATACCTTGTTAATACCGTGCCTATGTCAATACCTGACATTATCAATGACGATAACCAGCTTGCTGACTATGCTGTCTATGCCCTCGACGGGCGCCTTGTGAGTCGGCTCTCTCCCTCTACTGACATTTACGACCAGCTGAAATCATTTCCTAAGGGAATCTATATCATAAACGGTAAGAAATTCTGCATCAAGTAACGTAGAAGGGACGTCAAGTAGGGAAATACCCTGTGATTCCCTGAATCTGAACTACAAATGGTGGCTGCTCCTGATGAATGCGGCCGCCATTTATTTCGTTAATAATCAATAAACAATGCACAGCATGGTTAAAATTCTCTAATCTTACGCAACATTTTGACAAATAATTCGTCATATTATGAGAAATCTGATAATTATATAAAGGTTTAAAGTATTCATTTTAATTCAGGAAAATATGAGAAAAAATCTTCTTTTACTAACATTGCTGGCCACAGGTATGCTTTTCACAAGTTGTGTGAGCAAAAGAGAACTTGAAAATTGCCAGAGTGAAAACCGGTCATTGACAAGCAGCTATCAGGACGTCAAAGAACAACTTGCAGCCAGTAACACGCGTGTGCAAAGCCTTGAAGAGCAACTTGAACAGACAAAGAAAGCGTATGCACAATTGCAGAAATCTCTCGATAAGAGTCTTATCAATGCCAATCAGAACAATGTTAGCATTGAAAAACTGGTTGATCAAATCAATGAGTCAAACCAGTATATCCGTCATCTTGTTGAGGTAAAGAGTAAGAGTGACTCACTCAATATGGTACTCACTAATAACCTCACACGTTCGCTCAGCAAAGAGGAATTGAAAGAGGTGGATGTGCAGGTACTTAAAGGTGTCGTCTATATCTCGCTTGCTGACAATATGCTCTTCAAGAAAGCTGATTATGTAATCAACGAACGTGCTGAAGAGACGTTGAGCAAGATTGCAAAAATCATCATGGATTATAAAGACTATGACGTGCTCGTGGAAGGTAATACCGACGATGTGCCTATCAGCAAAACAAATATCCGTAACAACTGGGACCTCAGTTGTCTGCGCGCTTCCAGTGTTGTGCAGTATCTGCAAAACAACTATGGTGTTGATCCCAAACGACTCACCGCTGGTGGACGTGGCGAATACAATCCAATCGCAACCAACGACACAGAGGTCGGAAAACAGCGTAACCGTCGCACACAGATTATCATCACACCAAAACTTGACCAGTTCATGGAGCTGATTGAACAAGCACCAGATAATGAGTAATTTTTTAAGTTCTTAAGTTTTTTAAGTTCTTGGATTATTAAATTCGATTATCTACACCTTATTATAATAAATAGAGGGCGGTTTCTTACCGCCCTCTATTGTGTTTTTGCGAATCACTCAATAACTTGGGTAGATTCCCAACTTCTAATTCCTAACCAACTTCACCTTTCACTTTCAACCGTCCTAATTAAGCCATCTGCTCCACGAACCATAAAAGTGTAGGTGTAACCTTCAACGAAAGGATAGGATAAGAACAAATCAAAAGTATCAATGGGAGCTCCGTTGATTGAGAGGATAACATCGCCTTGGCGAAAACCATTACGAAAGTGGCGACTACCTTCCCAGATGATGCCTACGCTGGCTTTCCCGTTCATTGGAACAAAAGCAATGTCCATTTGCTTGTTGCACACCTCATAATAACCTTCATCTTTATAAGGGCAAAAAGTAATTTCTTTGCGGAAAGGATTAATAATTACACTACCATAGTTCAGCAACTCGCTACCGATTCTGGAATTGCCTTGTGTGGTAATTGTGTGGTAGTCGGTAAAAGAAAAACCACCCATCATCACGCGGTCTAAATGTAAAAACGCCATCTGGGCATGATCTTCTTTGCCAAAACTGGCTATCGTGCGGCTACCATGAGTGATTCCTTCAATTTGTGAACCAAACTCATAAATGGCCTTCGAAAAAGTAGTGCAACTGCGATTGCTCATCTCGTAGAGACGACGGCTTCCTGTGTCGAAACGGGCCTCATCGGTGCAGTTGGGAAAAGGAGATAGTTTCACATTGGGAACCCAGCGGAGCAGACGATATTTCATTACATATCCAACTTCACGGTCAAAAAATCGGCGGTTGTCGGTTAATATCAGCATACCCGAAGCAATGTCTATCTTAGCAAGGAGACCTTTGTTGATAATATCGAAACCAATGATAGCGTCATGGCTGTCGGAGTTGCTCTGACGGGGTAGGAGCGAACCACAGTAGCCTTCAATTACAAGGCTGCCAATACGAAAACGAGGATATTCAACTGTCATAATCTTATGACTCGTGCCATTTGCATCGTGTGAGGTGATAGTTCCACGTTTACGAACATAGTTAAACATACTATTTTCGTAAATGACACCTTGGCTACTTCCCGTATCCAGTAAGAACCGGTATTCTCTGTCACCAGAAAATGCTTTCAAGATAATCCTCCCATTGTGAAATTCAATGGGGATGCTATCTACAAAGTTCTTCTTTGAGACAGTAAACTTCACGTTATAGCTATATTCTTGTGCTTGGCTATAATTACCATGAAGCAAAAAGCCAGATAGGGCAGCTAATAGTATTTTTCTCATATTCACGCCCCAAACTTACACAAAATTTTCTATATAACCACCATTTATACATTTTTTATAAGAATTGCGAGTGAGAAACCGTCAAAGACGAAGAAAATAGTTTAGCTAATGGGATGAATGGCGTAGATAGTACAAATAGGGATTGTCCAAACTCCCAAACTCCTAATGTGATGTAAACAGGAAATGTCCCTTTTCCTCCCCTTTTTCCCCTCTTTTCCTTCTTTTTTTCTCATTTTGCATTGATTTTGTCAAATATTCCGAAAACTTTTGTTATTTTCGTAAAAAAGTTGCCTGAAAATTTGGAGCGTGTTGTTTTTTGTTATACCTTTGCATCCGCTTTCGGTCAAAAAACGCCCCCTGGGCATAGTGAGGCCGGACGTCGTTCTTTGAAAGATTTACATGGAGACATTAGAAGTAGTACAAGAGGCAGTGCCGCCCTTCCTTATTTTTGGCAGTGGCGTGCATTCCCCCTTCCGGGGTCTGGTTGTACCGGCCGCAAGATATTTTTACAATGGAGAGTTTGATCCTGGCTCAGGATGAACGCTAGCTACAGGCTTAACACATGCAAGTCGAGGGGCATCACTGGGTTGGCTTGCCATCCCTGGTGGCGACCGGCGCACGGGTGAGTAACGCGTATCCAACCTGCCCCGAACCGCGGTATAGCCCGCCGAAAGGCGGATTAATCCC
>OMXV01000065.1 GCA_900315075.1 uncultured Prevotellaceae bacterium
CCACTCTCATAGATAATTAAAAACCGCTACGCTTAAGAAAAAGAATAAAAAGTTGGAAAAAAGAAGAATGAAAAAGTGCCAAGGCACTCTCAAAAAGATGGAAAAACCTTCATGATCATCTGTTGTATGATGAATCTCCGGATCAAGGGAGTAAAAGGATAATGTTGTGAGAAGCTCATTTTTAATTCTTTTTCTGAATGCCTTTGGCGTTTTTTCTTCCTTTTTCTATCTTTTTCAACGTCAGTTCTTTTTTATTGATTATTCTTATATCGTTTCTACGGACTTTTAGGACTTGAAGGACAATTCGTCCTTCTTCTGATAGAATAGAGTTGATAGCGATAATTCCGATGCTTTAGCATCCCATAATTCATGCATTTTAATTCATGGTCAATCTCTGGGAATTCATGTTGAAAAACAATTCTCTAATTCTCAAATTCGTGACTTATCAATTAATATCGTTTTTCGGACATACACGGGGTAAGTCTGTGAGTCACAAATGGTAATCTCTAACCTCTTGCCTCTCACCTCTCACCTCTAATAATTCGTTATTCGGACATACACGGGGTATGTCCCTACGACTTATCTCGAAATAAAAAAAGAATCAATCCATTTTGTTCTGCTCTCGTTTTTTTATATAAATTTCTCACGTTAGAAAAGAAAACAAGCTTTCTATTTGTTCACTTAATCGAAATTTTCGTAACTTTGCCGCCAAATTTAAATAATCGGTTAAAATGGAAAAGAAAAACTTTAAGCGTACCACCGTGACGGCAGCCCTGCCATACGCCAACGGAGGTGTGCATATCGGACATCTCGCAGGAGTATATGTGCCTGCTGATATCTACGTGAGGTATCTAAGACTTAAAAAACAAGAGGTGGTCTTCATCGGCGGTAGCGATGAGCATGGTGTGCCCATTACTATCCGTGCAAGGAAAGAAGGCATCACCCCACAGGATGTTGTCGATAGATACCATCAGATTATCAAGGATTCATTCGAGCAGTTTGGCATCTCTTTCGATATCTATTCTCGCACCACATCAAAGACACACCACCAGTTTGCTGCAGAATTCTTCCGCAAACTCTACGATGAGGGCAAATTGACCGAAGAGGTCACCACACAATACTACGATGAGGAGGCACACCAGTTCCTCGCCGACAGGTATATCACCGGTGAATGCCCACATTGTCACAGCGAGGGCGCATACGGCGACCAATGTGAGAAATGCGGGCGCGACCTGGCACCAACAGAACTCATCAACCCAAAATCCACTATCAGCGGGTCGAAACCGGTCTTGAAAGAAACCAAAAACTGGTACCTTCCTCTTAACAACTACCAAGAGTGGCTCAAGCAGTGGATACTCGAAGACCACAAAGAGTGGCGCTCGAATGTCTATGGACAGTGCAAATCGTGGCTCGATATGGACCTGCAACCGCGTGCTATGACTCGCGACCTCAACTGGGGCATCCCCGTGCCTGTGGAGGGCGCAGAGGGCAAAGTGCTCTATGTGTGGTTTGATGCGCCCATCGGCTATATCTCCAACACCAAGGAATTGTGTGAGAAAGAGCCCGAGAAATGGGGAACATGGCAGAAGTGGTGGCAGGATGAGGATACACGCCTTGTGCATTTCATCGGCAAGGACAACATCGTCTTCCACTGCATCATCTTCCCAGTGATGATGCGTGCTCATGGCAAATACATCATGCCCGACAATGTACCGGCAAATGAGTTCCTTAATCTGGAGGACGATAAAATCTCTACTTCACGTAATTGGGCTGTTTGGCTCGATGAATACTTGAAGGAATTGCCAGGAAAGCAAGATGTGCTGCGCTATGTGCTAACAGCCAACGCACCCGAAACAAAAGACAACAATTTCACATGGAAAGATTTCCAGGACCGCAACAACAATGAATTGGTGGCGGTCTATGGCAACTTCGTCAACCGTGCCCTTCAGCTGACCAAGAAATATTGGGGTGGCGTGGTGCCAGAGTGTGGCGAACTGCTTGATGTCGATCGTCAGGCACTCGACGAATTTAAGGATGTGAAAGAGAAGGTGGAGAGTCTGCTCGATATCTTTAAGTTCCGTGAGGCACAGAAGGAAGCCATGAACTTAGCACGTATTGGCAACAGGTACATCACAGAGTGCGAGCCATGGAAAGTATGGAAGACCGACCCCAAGCGTGTGGAGACCATCCTCTATATCTCGCTACAATTGGTGGCCAACCTCGCTATTGCCTTTGAGCCCTTCCTGCCTTTCAGCAGCAAAAAACTGCGTGATATGCTCAACATCGACCAGTTTGAATGGGAGCAGCTGGGACAGACTGACATCCTGAAACCTGGTCATCAACTGGCTGAGCCGGCACTGCTGTTCGAGAAAATCGAAGATGAGGTCATCGCATTCCAACTCAAGAAACTCGATGATGCCAAGAAAGCTAATGAGGCAGCCAATTACAAGGCAAAGGAAATCAAGCCCACTATTGATTTCGAGCTCTTCGAGAAAATGGACATCCGTGTGGGTAGGGTGCTGAATTGTGAGAAAGTGAAAAAGGCCGACAAATTGCTTAAATTCACTATCGACGATGGCAGCGGACAGCAACGAACCATCCTCAGTGGTATTGCGAAATTCTATCAGCCAGAGGAACTTATTGGCCGTGACGTGCTCTTCATCGCCAACCTCGCACCGCGTAAAATCAGAGGCATTGAAAGTCAGGGTATGATTCTCTCGGCCGAGAATTACGACGGCAATCTCAGCGTCACCACCATCCTGCGTGAGGTGAAGCCGGGAAGTCAAGTGTGTTGAAGATTAAAGATTGAAGATTAAAGATTGAAGATTAAAGATTGAAGATTGAAGATTGACAATTGAAGATTATAGCGACTGCGGGCATACGTTATGTGTGCCCGCAGTCGCTAATTTGTTAACCATCCGCCCTAAAAAAACTAAATACGCACCTTTATCGCATAAAAATTGCTAAAGTATTTCTCGATTTCATTTTTTTTTCCTAATTTTGACACGGATTTTGTAAATTGGAAATGAAAATCGTTGTTACTATCATATCTTTGCTGATGTCTCTCGCTGTCTATCACGTTGAGGCTCAGAATGTTGTAGTTGGCTCCTGCAGTACAAGAGATGGAGGCAAGTACCAAGGGGAGATAGTCGCCAATAAACCACACGGAAAAGGAAAAGTTGTCTATCCCAACGGCGATGTCTATGAAGGGCAGTTCGTCAAGGGAAAGCGTAATGGGAAAGGAGTCTTTTCTTACGCTGATGGCGAAAAATACGATGGCGACTGGTTCCAGGACCAAATGCATGGTCAGGGTACTTACTATAAGATGGACGGAAGCAAGTATGTCGGTGCATGGTACCGAGACCAGTATAATGGAAAAGGCACCATGTACTACTACAATGGTGATGTCTATGATGGACAGTGGGTAGAAGGTAAACGTCAAGGGCGTGGAAAATATACTTTCTCCACAGGACAATATTATGACGGAGGATGGAAGAATGACCTCAAAGACGGTTTCGGTGTCTTTAATTGGGGTAACGGCATCTATTACCAAGGTTCATGGGTGGCTGGTGAAAGAAAAGGAAAAGGCATCAACCACTATGAAGGAGGTGATGTGTATAATGGCACCTGGAACGGAGACCTGCCACATGGGCAGGGAACATATACCTTTGCCAATGGCGATGTCTATCAGGGCACTTACGACATGGGAGAGCGCACTGGAAACGGTGTGGTGAAATACCACAACGGCGATACCTATAACGGTGCATTCCTCAACGGCGACAGGTCGGGAAAGGGAGTGTTTCGCTGGAACAATGGCGACGTCTATGATGGTTTTTGGAGCAAGGATATGCAGAATGGGCATGGCAAGCTCACCAAGAAAAATGGCGATGTCTTCGAAGGTGACTTCCGGGCAGGACAGTTCGAGGGTCAGATTATCATACACTATCACAATGGAGACCGCTTTAGAGGGCAGTTCCACAAAGGAATACGTCACGGACAGTGTATAGAGGAAACCAAAGATGGCAAGCGTTTCGAAGGTAGCTATAAAAATGGTGAGCGAGACGGTAATTTCATAGAAAAAGACCGTAGCGGCAAAATCACCGCACGTGGCTATTATGAGGATGGTATGAGACACGTACAAAACAACTGATACAAAAACTTTAAGTATTATGATATTAGATAAGATAGAAAACCTCAAGGATTATGCAGTTTTACATCCACAGTTCAAGCAAGTGGTGGAATTCCTGAATAATAATGACTTGAGCCAGTTTGAACCAGGTAAGCACGAGATTGGTGTGGAGGGCGGATTCGTCAATGTGCAACAGGCAAAGGGGAAGACTTCCCGTGAGGCTGTACTTGAAATTCATCGGAAGATGATAGATATACAGGTTCCACTGTCGGGAGAAGAAACCTTCGGATATACACCCACGCAAGACCTTCCTGAAGCTGATTTCAATGACGAGAAGGATATCGCTTTCTTCCCAGGGGAAGAGGCACAAAGCTATGTCACCTGTAAGCCGGGAATGTTTGTCGTCTTCTTCCCTCAAGATGGACATGCACCCTGTATCACCTCTGAAAGTCAAATCAAAAAGGCTATCTTTAAGATACCTGTTCTTTAGTTTTAGTTGTTAGTTGCTTGTTTTTAGCTGTAAGAAATATTAAGCATACATAGAAAACAAAACATACTAACAAAATTAAACTCAATAGGAATACAGACAATAATAGTCTGATTTTCACACTCTCTAACTACTTTTCAACTACTCTTTAAATTTCAATTCTCATTTTCATTATTTTTTGACCATGCCAACAAAAGACTCAAAAAAGGCTGCTGCGCCAGCAAAAAGACAGAGAAAACCAAAGCATATCGGACTGGTGGCCAATGATCCATATCTGGAACCATACGAGCAGGCTATCACCGGCAGACACGACCATGCACTATGGAAGTTGAACCAATTGACACAAAACGGTAAACGGACGCTCACCGATTTCGCATCGGGATACGATTACTACGGATTGCATAAGACTGCCCGTGGATGGGTGTTCCGTGAGTGGGCACCAAATGCCACCGATATTTATCTCGTTGGTGACTTCAACAACTGGCAGGAAACAGAGAAATATCGTGCAAAGCGAGTTGCCGGTACTGACAACTGGGAACTTAAACTCTCCAATAAGGCCATGAAGCATGGCGACCTCTATAAGATGCACGTTCACTGGAACGGAGGAGAGGGCGAGAGAATTCCGGCATGGGCACAGCGTGTGGTCCAGGACGATAATACCAAAATTTTCTCAGCACAGGTGTGGAATCCTGAGACCCCATACGAGTGGAAGAAAAAGAAATTCAAGGCTAATGTCAACCCGCTTCTCATCTACGAGTGCCATATCGGTATGTCGCAGGATGCCGAGAAAGTGGGTTCCTATACAGAATTCCGTGAGAATGTGTTGCCACGAATCATCAAGGATGGCTACAACTGCATCCAGATTATGGCTATTCAGGAGCATCCCTATTATGGCTCTTTCGGTTACCATGTCAGTTCGTTCTTTGCTGCCTCCAGCCGTTTTGGTACACCTGAGGAGTTGAAGCAGCTTATCGATACAGCCCATCAGAATGGTGTGGCTGTGATTATGGATATTGTGCACTCACATGCTGTGAAAAATGAGGTTGAAGGTCTCGGAAACCTCGCTGGCGACCCCAATCAGTATTTCTATCCTGGTGACCGCCATGAACATCCGGCATGGGACTCACTCTGCTTCGATTATGGTAAGGATGATGTCATTCATTTCCTGCTCTCCAACTGCAAATACTGGTTGGAGGAATATCATTTCGATGGATTCCGTTTCGATGGCGTGACTTCCATGCTATACTATAGCCACGGACTGGGAGAGGCATTCTGCAACTATGGTGACTATTTCAACGGGCATGAGGACGATAATGCTATCTGCTACCTCACTCTGGCCAACAAGTTGATTCATGAGGTCAACCCACACGCTGTGACCATCGCCGAGGAGGTAAGTGGCATGCCCGGACTGGCTGCCAAGTTTGAGGATGGCGGCTTCGGCTTTGATTATCGCATGGCCATGAATATCCCCGACTATTGGATAAAGACCATCAAGGAACTAAGTGACGAGAACTGGAAACCAAGTTCTATCTTCTGGGAGGTCAAAAACCGCCGGCCAGATGAGAAGACTATCAGTTACTGCGAGAGCCATGACCAGGCACTCGTGGGCGACAAGACCATCATCTTCCGTCTTATCGATGCCGATATGTACTGGCATTTTAAGAAAGGTGATGAGAATGACATGGCACACCGTGGTATCGCACTGCATAAGATGATACGATTGGTAACGGCTGCTGCTATCAATGGTGGCTACCTCAACTTCATGGGCAATGAGTTTGGACATCCCGAGTGGATAGACTTCCCACGCGAGGGCAACGGATGGAGTCACAAGTATGCTCGCCGCCAATGGAACCTTGTTGATAATCACGACCTTTGCTATCACTGGTTGGGTGACTTCGACCAGAAGATGTTGGAAGTTATCAAGAGTCAGAAGAATTTCCAGAAGACTCCCGTTCAGGAAATCTGGCATAACGATGGCGACCAGGTGCTCGCTTTCATGCGTGGCGACTTGGTATTCGTGTTCAATTTCAGTCCTACACGCTCCTTCACCGACTATGGATTCCTTGTGCCAGCAGGGGCTTACGAGGTTGTGCTCAACACCGATGCGAAGGAGTTTGGTGGCAATGGACTGGCCGATGACTCTGTGATGCACTTCACCAACTTCGATCCTCTGTATGTAGGAGACCACAAAGAGTGGCTTAAACTCTACATCCCTGCACGCTCTGCAGTCGTACTGAGAAAGAACTAAGAGTTAGGAGTTAGGAGTTAGAAGTTAGGAGTTAGGAGTTAGAAGTTAGGAGTTAGAAGTTAGGAGTTAGAAGTTAGGAGTTGAGGGATGTGAGAATCTCAAATCATTTGGGCATTCGTCCCTTTAACTCCCTTATAACACCTCTGTAACACCTCTATAACTCCCCTTTAAACTCCTCTTTAAACTCCAGATAATAAAAACAGATGCTATATCTGATAGGAGGACATAGTAGAAAAGATACGATAGAGTTTTATACACAGATGGCGTGTGCTATCGCCTTCTGTGTATTCTCTTTTGTTTATCTCTATTACTATCAGGGGGAATTGCTTGCAGTAGCGCAATTTGTGCTCTCAGGCGGCAAAACACATTATGGAAATATGGTGGGAGCCATTCTTATCACCCTCACCCTATATTTGTTGCAATGTGCTGTCATGTATGTTGCAAAGCTAAGGCGAAGGGCTCATGCTTTCACTTATTTTCCCTCGCTACTTATCCTCACTGTCATCACGGATGTCAGTCCTAATATCGACAAGCATTTCTCTTTTGGAGGTTGGCTGATAGCTTTTCCATTATTGATTCTCGCATTCGTGGCATTGGTGATTTGGCTTAGAAAGATACAGCCCTACGAACCCGAGGACCGCAGCCGGAGTATCTTCGCACGCACTGTGTGGATCAATCTCATGACCATGGCGGTGATGTTCGTAATTGTGGGACTGTTCAGCAATGGAAACGATATTTTCCATTATCGGGTGCGCATGGAGAGGCTTATCGCCAAGGGGGAGTACCGAAAGGCATTGAAAGTGGGAGAAAAATCGCTCGCAACAGACCCTTCGCTCACCATGCTCCGAGTGCATGCCCTTACAAAGGTGGGAACATTGGGCGACAGACTGTTCCATTATCCGCTCTCAGGGGGGGCAAAAGCACTCTTGCCAGATGGTGACGCTTCGCATACTATGTTGCTTCCCGACTCAGTCATCTTAGCTTTTGCCGCTACCGACAGTGCCAAGATGGACTATCGGTTGGCTGGATATCTCCTTGACAGAAAACTCGTGGATTTTACAAATGTCATCTATAAAGTATATCCCGATTCTGTTATGCCCCGACATTATGCCGAGGCTATCATACTGCACAACTATCAGACTGGAAAACCATACGCCGAAGGACACGACCCCGTACTTGAAACTGATTTCAAGGAATTTTGTGAGATGGAGAAAACCTACCCTAAGAACACCGTTGCCAACTATATCCGGCGTACTTATGGTAACACCTATTGGTATTACTATAAATACGCTAAGTAGTGCTTCCCTTCTGACTTATACAGACTTAGCATCCAACGAAATATTTACTACCTGGAAGCAGTGACAGCAGTTTGGTGGTTATTGCACAACATATATATGTTATCAGCCCGATGAGGGGTATGACGAGCCAAACAGGTAGTAGTGGATTTGCCACATCATCACCGATCAACCACTGGGAAATGTGATAAAGGAAGAATATGTGCATCAGGTACATGCCGAAGGTCAGTTTCGCCAAGTTGTTGATCCATGTGGGTGCTTTCTTGATACAGGTGAACAATAGGAATACACCGAAGGTAGCCAATACGACATTGGGGGTGCAAAACTCCCACGACCATTCCAGCATAGGTGTCTCCATCATCTCACCTGGCACACCTTTCCACCAGAAACTCCATGCCGTAAAGGCGGCACCTATCAGGAAGCATGCTGTGCCGACTTTCAGACGTTTGGCATTCGACCAATGGATATGTACACGAATGAAATGTGCTAATACCAGATAGCCTAAGAAACCAGAGCAATACCATAAGGCGGAGAACTGATTCCAGAAACACTCACCCCATAATTCAGGGGAAACGAAACGATGAAGCCATGGCATGAGGGTAGAGACAAGGAAGATACCAAGAAAAATGAGCTCGTTTTTTGCACTGGCCTGTTGCAGCCACGGAGAAACTATTGGAATGATGAGGTAGAGACTGATGAGTGGATACATAAACCACAGATGACCACCCCAGGCCGGGAAGTTGAAAGGCAGCATCCGTAAGTCGGTCATAGTTTGTTCCCATGTGCTGCCATTCCATGCCATTGGTAGAAGGGCATAGAGTATGAGGAAGAGAACGAATGGCGGCAGGATGCGCATGAAACGACGGCGATAGAATTGGCTCATGGTCATGTCTTGTTTCATGGGAACGAGAAGAAATGCAGAGACAATCATGAACAATGGAACGGATATACGGCCTAATGCTCCATCGTAGAATGACACCCAAAGTCGGTTGCTCTCATTGGCCACCAATGATATGTTGTCGTGATGAACATAAAAATTCTCGCTGGCGTGTACTATCATCACCAAGAAACAAGCCACTACACGTATATAATCTACAAATGCAATTCTCTCTTTCATTTTGTTTGTGTCGTTTTGATTATGGTTAATTGTCATCAGATAGTGTGGGGACTATCTGTTCCTACCGATAGAATGTCACCCAGTTGGTGCGATATCGGTAGTCGGCAGCATTCTTGCTTTCTGGGAACAACTCGCAGGTGGTACCATTAACATCACGGTACCAGGCGTAGTTCCATCCTGCCCCCATGTCTAAGTAGATGGCATTGGTGATTTGATTTTCCATCAGACATCTGATGAAAAACTCTAATGTGATGACTTTTCTCGACTCAACAAGGCAAAGACGACCGTCTTTCTCACACAGTGCTCTGTAGCGGGTACGGTTTTTGCGCATCCGCTCCCACATAGGTGTTTGTTTTCCATTGAGGATAAGCAAATGCTGACAGAAGGCCATCTGACAATTGGGCTTTTCGGTGAGGAATCTCTTTTTCTCCATAAATTCCCATTTTCCTTGATACCACACGAATGCTCCCGTGTTGTCCCGACAGTTATATCCTTTGTGCCATTTTCCACCACTCACATGGTTGTCGGCGACATTTGAGTGGCTGAATGACGGCAGACGTTGGCCTGTGAATGCTGCCTCGCAGCAGAAATCCACTCGGGAGTCGCTTGGGGTGGGCATATTTCCCAATGACAGGTCGATGGAAGTGAAATGGGGATAGTAAAATGTAAGATGTTCTGTCTGAATTATTTCTGTGCCCGACATCTTTAGGCAGGCTCCTAATGCTATTATCATGAGAACGACTTTGCTTATTCTCAATGTGCTCTTTTGCAAGATTTTCTCGTCATTCATTACCGCTTGTCTTTATCCGTTTTTCACAATATTTGTTGGCAAAATTACATAAAAAAAACAAGAATCACGAATAAATCTGCCTTATGACCGCATTTAATTGTCTTTTGTCACGAATCCAACTTGAGTTATGGGATGCTAAAGCAAAAGGCAATTATATAGGGTTTGACCTCGTTATAACATAAAAGCAGTCATAAAAGACTGCTTTGTACACACTCTTCATCAGTTGGCATAATCCCTCACCAAGAAGAAATCGCAGGGTTGGATGTTTCTCTTGCGTACAAGTTTGATATCACATGCAACTCAGGTGAAAATACCTTTTCCTTCATATAACGCTGACATAGAATAAGTAAAGAAACCTCAGATTTAGGCACTATATCCCCAAGGCATCGCATAGTTCCTCAATATATCTGAGTCTCTTTGACGGATGCCACTTTCCACCCTCAACA
>OMXV01000080.1 GCA_900315075.1 uncultured Prevotellaceae bacterium
GATAGGAGATGATTTCAACCGGAAGAAAATACTTTACAACGTTAAAGTTGTGTTAAAAAGATGATTTTCCTTGGTTGGTAACATAAAATGCAGAAATTAAAGACGATGCTATTCGCATCGAATCATATCGCTACGGAGGTGAGGAGTATGAGGAGACATATAAATACTGGGGCAGCTTGCCAGTCCCTATAGTCCCCAAAGTCCGTAGAATAGATTTCGTAGAACAGATAAGGAGAGGGTGGGGGTGGTGAAAATGAATATGATAAAAAAACGCTTCGCTTAAGAAAAAGGGGAAAAAGGCTAAAAAAAGAATGAATGAAAAAGTGCCAAAGGCACTCACAAAAAGATAGAAAAACCTCTTCATACTCCTCACCTCCGTAGAATTTTTGTTTTTGAACACGAATTGCCGAGAATGACCATGAATTTTTAGGAATTTGAGACGATGCTATCGCATCGAATGAAGCCCCACCCCGCCCTACGGGCACCCCTCCCCTTGTAATGGGAGGGGAGTGCCTGGCGGACACAAGCTAATATTTAGTTAGGGGTTTAATTTAGTTAGGAGTTAGGAGTTAGAAGTGGCTTAGGGCTGAGAGGTAAGAGATTACCACTACTGCTCATAGTTGTTACTAAGGAATCAAATAACTGGTCAACTTGTCAACTCGTTTACTTGTCAACTACATAATAGTGGTTAAGAGTTAGAAGTGATTGGCTGTGGTATTGTCCCTTTAACTACTTTTTAACTACCTTTTAACTACCCTTTTTCGGACATACACGGGGTATGTCCCTACCGTGGGTGACATCGATGTCGCGACTAGACACTTCTAACTCCTAACTTCTAACTCCTAACTTCTAACTCCTAACTAAATACACTTCTAACTCCTAACTAAAAAATACCTTTCTCTCAATCCCACCCCCGAAGCGTGAGGCGGTTGAAGGCTTCTTGCATATCGTGAGCGAAGCGGAAGAGGAAACCCTCGTCCCATGGCATGCCGATGTAGTCTTTGTATTTGTCGGTGACGTCTTTGCCGGTCTTTGTGTCGGTGTATTTGGTCACTTGCAGTCCTGTGCCATCGTCGGCGGCACCCACGTAGTAGCGGGTCTCACATTTCACGCCCTTTTCTATCTCCCAGTTGATGAAATAGAAGATGAGATCTTCAGTCTCAGCATCGAAGAGAAATTCCTCGTACTGATTTATGACACCCTTGATCGAGCGGTTCAGCAGGTTTAGTTTGTAGAAAGGAATTTCCGGTCCTTCCACAACATCGACGAGGTAGAAGAAGTTTAACGTCTCGACAGAGACTTCGCCGTTGTCCTTTTCACGTTTTACCACGGTGACACTGTTGTCTTCAGAGCCTCTGGCATTGTCCTGTGCAGCCTTGTAGGCATTACGGATGTAAGTGAGCCTTGTTTTCGATTTCTGCGTGTTTTGTGCCATGGCTGGAATCATCGATAGGCATGTCATGGCAAGTAAGAATGTCAAAAGTCTTTTCATAATTATTAATTTTTTACTCAACTTTATTCGCATAACTCATCAGCAAGCAGTCGTAAGCTCCAGTTTCGTCTGGTTTTATGGTTTTTAGGTCGCTTCGCTTGCAGGTTTTAAGGTGATATATGTATGGCTAACGACATATTTTGAGCAAATCTCACCTCATAACCTTATAGCCTAAAGACCTCATAACCTTGAAGTTGAGGACTTACGAAACTTCAATTATTTGTATTTTTTCACTCGTTCATCGTCAATGACACCACTCCAATTCATTCCGAATGCGAAGTCGTAAGTATGACTATTAGCGTCTTGATAGCAACGCATATCACGTGGTACATCCTCTTGCTGTTCCTCCACAGTTTTCATATCGGCAGGCATTTGCATCGGCAGGAGAGCTGATGGCTCGGCTTTTCCACTGATGATTTCAAGCAAGGCTTGATGTTGCACTTTGAAGGAAATGAGCAAGGCATCAGCATACGGTTCAATCTCCGAAAGCACTACAGGACGCCCTGTTTCTATCACTACGATCACAGGTTTGTCGCCCATTGCTTCTTTTGTTTTTTGTACCATGAGCATGTCGTCACGGTTGTATGTCTTCACCGTCTTACCCTTGAAGCTGCGGTTGTTGGTTTTTTCCATGGGGTCGCCGCCAGCGATGCTCACATCACGTGCGTACGTGGCAGTATAGTCTTCATACTGAAGGCTGAGCGGCATATAGCCGTTGCCACCCCTTTTCACGTCGTCGAGGCTGTAACCGATACCCGTGCTTGGCTCCTGAATCAGGCAGAGTGCGAAGTCTGCTTTTTCAGGCTGTTCCACCACATCATAGTATTTGGCCAATACAGCCAAGTCGATGGGTTCTTCGGTTTTTTCCTCAGAGATGCCACCCCACATGCCGGGAATGGCAGGGAAATGGCGCTTGGGCACAAACACCTTTTTCTTCTCGCTTTGCGGTAGTGCCTTGGATTGGTTTTTCAGCATCACGACCGATTTCAGTTGCGCCTCGTACCCCTCTTTCATGAAGTCAGGGTTGCCTACGGTATTCCGTGTCTCTTCTAATGTGAGATAGGGATTTTCGAAGAGTCCTACGCGAAACATGTTTAGCAATAATCTTTGGGCAGACACCTCGAAGCGCTGGCGGGCACTCTCTTCACCTTGCTCTTTGCACCACATCTGGTATGCTTCCAGCACTGGTCCAATCTCATTATTGCCACCGAACTGGTCAACTCCTGCTTGCAGAATTTTGTAATGCCGTTCGGCCTCCGATAATTGTTCCACACCCCATGGCTTGCCGCCGATTGGACTGTGGAGAACTTTCATGTCCTTGGTGATACCCCAGTCGGTGCATACCACGCCCTCGAACTTCGCCTCCTGTCGGAGTTGCGCCTCTATCATCCATTTGCTGAAGCTGCCTCCCACGTTTTCACCCGATGGGTCCTGGTTCCATAGAATGCTATAGATAGGCATCACTGCCGATGCCATCTGTGTGCCTCCCTCAAGTTTGAAGGCTCCCTCTACAAAAGAACGTTTATGCATGGCTCGGTTGTTGCCGGGATAGACAGCATACTTCCCTGAGGCAAAGTGGGAGTCGCGTCCACCTTCCTGAGCGCCATAGCCATACCAGTGCTTCACCATTGCGTTGACGCTCTTGTTTCCCCATCCTTTGGCCTCCGGGGTGGTCTGGAAGGCGTCGCAGTAGGCACGTGCCATATCGGTAGATAACTGTGGGTCTTCGCCGAATGTGCCATCGAAGCGGAACCAGCGTGGCTCTGTGGCAATATCTACCTGTGGCGACAATGCCGTGGTGATACCAAGTGCCCTATATTCCTCTGAGGCTATTTCGCCAAAGCGGTGCATCAACTGTGGGTCGAACGATGCCGCCAATCCGAGGGATGTGGGCCATTGTGAAATGTGTCCACCTGCCCCGGCGTTGAACTCAGTGGTAGCCTTTGCCTCATGTCGTGGGTCAGAACTGATGCTCACGGGGATGCCATGGTCAAGACCTTCTACAAATGCCTGCATGTTGTTGTTCCAAGTGGCTGCCATCTCGGGACTCTCAACTCTGGTCATGAGAACGGCGCGCAGGTGGTCGTCGCTGAGAAACTTTTTCTGGTCGTCCGATAAGTCGGATGGTTTCGCACCACTCTCCTCGAATGATTTCCCGTCGTAGGTGGAAGCACCGAACCCCATACTTTCTATCATAGGCACTGCTTGATGGCTGCTGTATAGCATCAAACCGGCAATCTCTTCCACAGACAGTTGGGAGGCAAGGTCGGCAGCACGTTCCTCGGGTGTGAGTCGCCAGTCTTCATAGATATCAAGCGAGTCGTTTCGGTTTAAGTCTTTAAAGGCGTATCCGTCGATGATGAGCGTTTTTACTCCAGATGATGCAGAGTAACCAAGAGTGGGGCCACCCTTTTGTTCGACAAGCACGAACGAGTCCACCTGATGCTCCGACCATTTCTGTGTGTCGCATGATGTCAGCAATAGAAATTGTACACAAGGCAGTATGAATCCAAGGAATAGTTTTTGAGGTGTCATAATAATCTCTATATTAGGTTTAGTCAACAGATATTTTGCAGCGTTGCTGATACAGCTATGGTATGCGCTGTGTCTCATTTATAGGCCACAAATATAGTCATTATTATTCAAAATCCATGAAAAAGGCGGGGAAAAAGTGGAAAAAAGGCAATGAACGGCCGAAATGATAAATATGTATCCCTTTTTCACAACCACCCCGCCCCCTCCTTATCTGTTCTACGGAATCTATTCTACGGACTTTGGGGACTCTTGGGACTGTCTGGCAGCCCCAGTATTTATATT
>OMXV01000066.1 GCA_900315075.1 uncultured Prevotellaceae bacterium
ACCATATACTCCAATGCTTTTCTTGCGCTGATGGCACTGAGGTCGGGATTGCTGACTTGCAATTCCTCGGCTGCCGAACAGAACTGATGCAGTTCGGTCAGACCTAAGTCTTGAAGATAGTCGAAGTTTCTCATATCATGCTATTGTTGTCCGCAAATTTCCAATGCCATCAGGTTCATTTGCTGGCATTGCTCTGCAGTGATTTTCTTTTTCTCATTATGGTGCTCCCATGGAGCAAGCATCAGTAGTAGGCCTCTTGCACAGGCATCAAACTGTTCTCCATGAGGCTTCGACAATGGTGTGAAGCCGTTTTCCATGATGACAATGATGGGCAGACCGGCATCGAAAGCGGCCCGCATCACGCGCTTTTCACCTGGAGAGATAGCAGGCGATACGAGGATGGCACCCTGTCGGGCAGCACTGAGATAACGGGTGGTTTCTACCGCTATCTCGCTGTCGCTCCTTCGCCTTGACACACGCACCGCTATTCGAGAGGGTGAGGTAAGCAGACTGCGGTTGCCTATGCCACTATAGACATGCGAACCTATATGCAGGCCAAAGAAGGGGCGCAGCCATTCTGGGCGTGCGCGCTTCATCATCAGGCGGCGAGGGTTGTCACTGAGGTAGTTCTTCCATCTCTGAAGCTCTTCAAAAGAGCGGAGTATCAAGTCGTTATACCCTTTTGCAAAGAGTGGCTGGTAGGGGGAGATTACCTTTGGCGACGGCGAAGCCGTCACATACGGAAAAACCAACGAGCCGTGCTCTACCACGCCATTTGCAGCGCCTACAGATGCTCCAGCCGCTGCCTCTCTTGCTGTCGCTGCCATGCCATTCACCATCCGTTGCTCTGCTGTGCCGTTCGCCATCTGTTGCTCTGCTAAGCCATTCGCCATCTGTTGCTCTGCTGAGCCATTCGCCATCCGTTGCTCTGCTGAGCCATTCGCCATCTGTTTTTCCGTATGCTGCGGCTTTGCCGCAGCCTCCAAAGCCCTTTGTGCTTTGCGGCACCCTGTTTTAAACCCCGAAATCACCTTTCCTAAATGCACGGGCAGAGGCTCCCTCACATAGAGGATGCCGTGCAGATGGTCGGGCATCATCTGAATGGCCATTACCTCTATTTGCGGGTAATGGAGGTGAATGTTCAGCCATTCGGTTTGTACGGCTTTGCCCAGTGCCGACAGTTCGATACGCGACTCATCGCTGCTGCCTCGTTGCGCAAAGGGATTGCCTACGAGATGCCCAAAGACGGGGCGGCGCCCTTCCACTTCCAGCGTAATCATATACATACGCCGCGCCGTATAGTCGTGATGGATATCACGGCGTTTCATCGAAGCATTTTTCTCTCCGGCGTATTTCCCTTTTGCTATAAATTGCTCGTCTGTCACTGGCGTTACGCTTTATTTTCTTCTCCATTGATAGCGGCTGCATCACTACCATCATGAAAACCAATAGTCCATTCGGCTGTTGAACAGGGTCTCTGTCTCGGTGATGGATTGCTGAACAAGAGCCTTTTGACGCTCTATGGCTTCTATCTTTGAGGCAAAGGATTGTTGGAGGGGGAGAGGGGGAAGGGGGATGGGTAATTGTCGTATGGCTTTAAGCGAGACAAATTTCTGAGTACCACCTCTATTCTGTTCTTTTATGAAATTACTATAGATATCGCTATCAAGTAACTTTTGAATATAAATGTTAATAACAAGATTTGATTTCGAAAATTTAATTAATGCAACATTCTTAATAGCGAACTCCCTTGACTTATGGACAACAACAGGATTACCGATTGTCCCAATCATTGGCATGATAATATCTCCCTCATCTACTCTTGACCTTACATTTATTGCATTTAAATCATCTTCCGAAATTAAGTTAACATTTTCAAAAGATATTGTACCATTTATTACATTTTTAGATGTAATTAAAGGATATCCAATTTCGACATATTTAGGAGAATCGTGAGTCCCATCTCGAACATCACAAATAGTAGATAATTCCAAAATATCCCATCCTTTTTCATTCGACACAGGGTCTCCGAACATATCATAGAAGATGGATTGGGCGAGTTGGTCATATTCTTTCAGTTGTGCCTTTTTCTTCTCGATGATACTCGACAGAAGGTCAAGTTCTGAAACGATACGCTGCTGCTCTGAGAGGGGTGGAACGGGAATGGAGATTTGTTCTGTTGCTTTCTTTGATATTTCCTTAAATGTTGCCCCTCTGCCTAAAGAATTCAAATAGTCGGTTTTGTTTAATAGATACCAATAGACAAACTCGTTTAAAAGTTGTTCAGAGCAAACAACATTTTTAAATCCTTGATTGCAATACATTGGAACGGTAGTTATAGCAACTTTTCCTATTGGTGCACGTGAAGACAATAAAACAGTTCCTGTTGGTAGAAGTTGAAGGTTTGTTTTTTGTATTGCCAAATTTGTGATGGTTCTCGGAGTAGCACCTTGATATTTATTTCCTTTTAAGTCAGCAGGTGTAACCCAATAATGAGAGCCTCCCCAATATTCCTCTATATTTGATTTAGGGGTACTTCCTCCAATAATAGTAGCCACCTCCCCCAATTTCTTATATGTCCATCCCTCTTTCATAGATACTTCTCCTTAAATTCATCCATTGCCTTGTTGATTTCCTCTTGAAGAGAAGCAATCCTGTCAAAGATGACTTCGGGCGCATCGTATTCTACTTTGACACGCTCCACCTCCTTATATTTGTTGATGGAGAGGTCGTAGTCGTTGTTGCGTATTTCATCCACAGGAACGAGGAACGATTGTTCTTTGCGGGTGCGGTCTGTCTCAGCATCAAGGTTCTTGAAGCGAGCAATGACATCGGAGATATCGTTTTCTTGGCACTCCGTCCGCTTTTGGTCGAGGGTATAGCCATCGGCTTTCATATCGTAAAACCACACCTTGTCCGTGCCACCTGCGTTGGTCTTGGTGAACACTAAAACAGCGGTTGAAACGCCCGAATAGGGTTGAAACACGCCCGATGGCATGGATATGACCGCTTGCAATCGTTGGTTGTCAATCAGTTCTTTGCGCAATGCTTTATGCGCTGTACTATTGCCAAACAACACCCCATCGGGAACGATACTTGCACAGCGACCACCCATCTGCAACATACGGATGAACAGACTGACAAACAGCAGTTCGGTTTTCTTCGTCTTGGTGATGGCAAGCAACGACTTGCTCACCGCCTCATAGTCGAGGCTTCCTGTGAAGGGTGGGTTAGCCAAACAGAGCGTATAGCGGTCGGTATCGGGGTTGTCGGTCGATAGACTGTCTCGATATTGGATATCGGGGTTGTCAGCACCATGCAGCATAAGGTTCATCGCACCGATACGCAGCATGGTGAAGTCGGTGTCGAAACCGTGGAACATACCATTCTTGTAGTGGTCGGCATGCTCACGCTTCAACAGTTCCTTCTGATAATGCTCCTTGATGTATTTGGCACTTTCCACAATAAAGCCTGCACTGCCCATCGCAGGGTCGCAAATAGTGTCTTTCAGTGTCGGCTGCATGATTTCGACCATCATACGGATGATATGCCGTGGAGTGCGGAATTGACCGTTGTTGCCCGATGCCGCCATCTTACCTAAGATATACTCATAGGTATCGCCCATCGTGTCTCGGTTGTTCATATCGAGGTGGTCGATACCCTCCACTATCTTGGTCAGCGTGCGTGGACTTTGAATCAAGAACGTGGCATTCTCCATGAAGCGGCTGTATGCCGATTCCTTACCCTCGTTGAGTGTCTTGATGAAGATAAAAGCATCCTTACTGACAGTACGGAACATGGTCTCAGGTTCCTTGTTCTTGAACACGCTCCATCGTAGGTCGTTGTAGTCCACATCCCTGTCGGTTTCGGGATTGTGCCACATACCCTGTTTGAAGGTTGGGTCTTTCACAACAACACCAAAAGCATTGGCATTTGCCTCTTTTGTGCGCTGCGCATCATCGAGCATCTTCATGAAGAACAGATAGGTCATCTGCTCCAAGATGGTAAGGGAATTGGTGATACCACCGGTCCAAAAGGTGTCCCATATGCTGTCGATTCGGTTTTTTATCTCGCCTGTAATCATTTATTTTTTCATAGATTGTTTAATTTGCTCTACAAAGATACAATCTTTTTTGAATACTTTTAAAAATTAGAGTCATAAAAAATGTGTGAGCGCATATTGTACCTCACACACTACACCATAAAAGACGAAAAAAGAGGATGCTGAGGTTTTTCTTGTCCCCCAGCATCCTCTATATTAGGCTGTTTCCCAACGTCTTTTGTTGATTTTAGCCTTAATATTCATCCTCGTTGAAAAGAAAATCCTCCTTAGTGGGATAGTCTGGCCATATATCTTCGATGCTCTCATATACATCGCCTTCATCCTCTATTTCCTGTAGGTTCTCCAATACTTCGAGTGGAGCACCTGACCTGATAGCATAATCAATCAATTCCTCTTTAGTAGCTGGCCAGGGTGCGTCTTCAAGTTTTGATGCAAGTTCCAGTGTCCAATACATATTCCAAAATTTTTACAGGTTAATAAAATAGAGCGCAAAAGTAATGATTATTCTATTTATTTCAAAGGTTTCTTCCAAATTTTTTCTCTCACACCGTCAATAAAGTTTAATTTTCTGGCGAGAACGAAGAGATAATCAGAAAGGCGGTTCATATATCTTAGTATTTCTGCATCGACGGGAGTGGATTCGTGCATAAAGAAGATTCTACGCTCGGCCCTTCTGCACACCGTTCGGCAGACATGTGCGAATGCTGCCTCGTGCGAACCACCAGGAAGTATGAATGCATTTTGTGGTGGTATGCTGGCATTGATCTGGTCGATTTCATTCTCAAGGATTTCCACTTCTCCCGGGTCGAGTGTATAGGATGATGCCACTGGCATTTTCGACTTGTCGGTAGCCAGATTGGAACAAACAGTAAAGAGGTTTCGTTGTGTACGTATAATCAACGTCTTGTCATCGCCATCCTTCATAAAGGATGCCAGCAGGCCCAGATTAGCACTCAACTCATCGACGGTGCCATATGCCTCGATACGGGCATTGGTTTTCTTCACTCGGTATCCACCCACAAGAGCTGTTGTGCCCTCGTCACCTGTTTTAGTATAGACTCTTGTAATTTTCATAGCTTATATTTTAAAAGTTTACTTTGTAGTGTTTTTTAAACTGCCGTCTGACACAGAGCAACAGCCCGCAGTAATATAGGTCGTAGGTCACCCCTGCCCTCTCATGCCCGATAGCCTCTTGCCATGTTTGTCGTGCCTCCTTCGAATCGTAGATGCCTTGCAGAATAACGACAGACCCTTCCTCAGCCACTGCAATCAGCTTTTCAAGCACCTCAGATGTCACACTGTTGGCATCTATCCTTGCGATGATGACACGTTTTTTTGTATCAAACGCATCGGTGAGATTGATTCTTACTGTCTTTGTCTTTCTACATCCAGCTTTTACATATTCCTCGTATGCTGTGGTATCAGAAGCTATATCAATAAATTGTTCTGCCTGGCAATGATTGGCAATTCTGAAATAGAGCCGGCAGAGCCGTCTTGTGTCGCTATTGACGTGACGGATATCTTTTTTCAGCGTTTCGTATTTGTAATACGGCCAATGTTCATTGATGACATAGCGAATGAATCGATAGTCGGTGGGTGACTGCACACCAAAACCACGGCAGTATTTGATTCTCCTCAACCATATCCATGCTCTTTTTAGCATACGACCATCCATTAAGTGGAAAAAGTTATTGAGAGACTCCCCTTTCAGGGTCGGTATCACTCAAGATTACTCCCCTCCTGTAGAAGGGTCATCCGATGGATTATCATCTGAGGGGGTATCATCCGTGGGGTTATCGTCAGTGGGATTATCATCCGTGGGGTTATCATCCGTAGGAGTATCGTCTGAAGGAGTATCGTCTGAAGGGTCTGAGGGCGTAGGAGAGGATGTCAGTAAATTGACAAGCAATATCACATCTGTTACGCTATACTGTCCGTCACTGTCTAAGTCAGCATTTTTCTTGGCAAACTTGCTGGGAACTTCTCCTACGATATAGTTGACCAACGTCATTACATCATTGATATTGACGATACCATCGTCGTTGACATCCCCTAAAAGTGTCGGCTCCTCAATGGGTTCGACTGGTTTGACAAGCGAAGGTGATACTCCTAAGGTATCAGGTATCTGTTCTGGAAGTGTACCAATGGTAAGGTAAGCCCGGAAGGCTGGCACATCGGCCCCTTCCTCTACATAAACGACGTATCCATCGCTAAACACAAATGCTCCTGGTTCGTTGACCATGCAATGTGTGCCATGCAGGATAGTGTCACCCCTTTCTACCGCCATATTCTTTGTGGGTGCGAGTACAATTTTATTTGCCTCGAAAGACATGGTCTTGCCAGCCAACGACTGTGATGTGGCAAAGAGATATGGTGTATATGCCTCGAAGGTCTCAGCATAGGTTGTGAGAATGGAGTCGTTGTCGATACCGTCGAAATTCATCAACCAGAAGCAACCCTCCTCATCATCCTCATTCTTACTCCACTTAACACTCTCACCATCGGCAGTGACGGTCTGCGGTGAGAAGGGTAATGAGATGGCATCCCATTTGAGGCTGTCGTCGGGCAAGGTACGTGTATAGGATACTTTGCCAGAGAAAGACATCTCACAAGGGATAAAATAGTTGCAACTATCTGTCAGCTGTAAAACTTTGCCTTTGTTCGACGCATCAACGTAATTTTTGCCTTTCAGTCCATTCGGAAGCGTCGTTTCAAGCATATAGATGGTATTGGGGTTGCTATTGGGTGTGACTCTTGATGAATAAGCTCCACCACGTAGATTAATGGCAAGGGCCTCCTCAGGAACTTTGAAGTTGGAAGCAGCAAGCTGTGTCTTGATTTCCCCATTCTTAGTCCAATAGATGGCACCCTTGTGAACTGTCAGTCCTGTAATAGAATCACCATCCCATGAAGAGAGGTCTTTTTTATGGGTGGCACGCAGACGATAAGTCTTCTCGTAGTCGGAGAGGGGTATTTCATACATATACTCCTTTTTCTCGCCAACAGCCAGGTTTACCACCTCGGAAATCGTATGTACGACACTATTCTCTGTTTCTTCCACCAAATCGGTGATGACATAGTTATCATATTCCACTAAACTTTTGTTTTCCAAAGTGAGTTTCAGCATAATGCGGTCGCCTACTACGGAAAGAGGTTCAGTGCCATGGTTAATGATTTCGAATGTCTTGTCAATATCAATTGATGCTGTGGAAAGGCTGGAATAGAAGTATTGTGTATTATACTCATCTACCGAGAAATAGAAGATATCATTATAGATATCTAAGTTTTTCTTATCCTCCACATAGATATCGAAGTCCTCACTCGACAAAGCGTCGAAAGCGATGTAATCTGAGGCTATTTCCTCGATGATGCCTGACGAAGCATTGTATCTTCTAATATACAGGGGCCCATAAAAATCCTCGTCGGGATTTTCAAGTTGAATGGTCACAAAACTATTATCCTTTCTGAGGTCATTGACGACAAAATTGGCTTTAGGAACAGGTGTGAGTGTCATCTCCAGTCCATTGATCACCATATCGATATAGTTTTTGTCTGTCCCTCCCATGACTGTCCAGTTAGAACTGGAAGTGCGTTTATAGACAGCCTTGATGGTATAGTGCCCGTCGGCCATACCATTACCGAAAGAGATGTTTTTCACTTCGAAACTTTTGGCTACCTCTGGGTCGATGGATGACCTGCCATTCCCTAATAATTTAATAACCTGATTGTTATCATTGCAAATGGCCATGCCATAACTGTATGACGTTACTTTAGCAGTCGTGTTATTAAACCTTTGTTTAAAAGTAATACCTGTGAAGTCACTACTTTGGGATGCACGCTCATAATGCTGCCCCTCCTTCAGACTTGGTCGGCTGAAAGCATACAAGAATTCCGTCGGTGCCACATAGTCATCCTCACCTGTGGGTTGCAGTCCGAGTATGGCTGTCTGGTCTATACTGAGATGATAGTTTTTCACATGAGTACTCAGGTTTTCGTCTGTAGAGAACGCCTCTGAGATACGGAAATAGCCATCTCCTACCCCATTCCATCCCCAGTTGATGTGGTACATACCATTACCATCATAACCATCACAGATAAAAGTATGTCCTATCAACTGACTATTATATGCTGTATAGATAATGGGCCTATTGTTTACGAGTTCCTTGACTAAAAGGCTATCCCATTCCTGTTCGCTATACGACTTGCGATAGACATAGTGCATAGTATTTGCATATCCGAAATACATGGGCACTCTTTGAGGTATTAGATAAGAATATGCACCTGAGCCGGAAACAGAATAATTCATATCATGTGCATGACCACAATAAAGCATCAGTTGTGATATGGCATCTATACATTCCTGTGGTGAATCGGTAGTTATCTCATCAGGCATATTATCCCAATCGAACTGCACCGGTGGCAGTTCTTCCATCTTATTGGTTGTACCACTGATTGTATATTCAGGGATAGTTTGGCAATAGTCGGTGGGGTAGCGATGATAGCGCATTACTTGTGCTAAAGCCGTGGCAGTACATCCCACAGGTGTCTGTATGCCGTAAATTTTAGGGCATTGTGAATTGTAGGGTGCTCTTTGTCCCCATTTCGATGTTATCATAGGTTCCACCACAGTGGTGGGATGATGAGTGACCTTACGTGGTCTGACTTTTTGCATATCGAGTATGCCGAGACATTCCTCATAGTTTTTTAGCCATACCAGCATGTTTTCAGGCATTTTATCATAATCGAATGTCCCCTGGTCCACATATCCGAGAATACCTTCCATACGGTCGTCGCCAGACACAACTACATACCCGTTGTTCTCACCGATATTATAGATATAGATATTTGCGTTTTCCACATTCTGATGTGTGCGATAAGCCAAATTCAGATTGCCATTCGGTATTTGCAAATGCAATTGGGCAAAAGCCTTTGCTTTTGCCTTGGCTTGTCGCTGTGTAATGGGATTTGCCATTACAACTATCGATGTAAAAACAAAAAATATCAGAATGGAAAGTCTTCTCATTGAAAAATAGATATTTAGCGTGCAAAAATACGAAAAAAAAATTAAAACTATATTGTTTAGGCAGAATTTTAACTATTTGTTGCAGCAAAACCGCCATATACAGAAAAAACAAAAGCACAGGGAGTTTTAAAACCAAAAGCCGCCCCGGGTCTCCTCATGGAGCCCCGGGGCGGACTTTCAACTGAAAGAGGGCGGTCACCTACTCTCCCGCATTGCATTGCAGTACC
>OMXV01000067.1 GCA_900315075.1 uncultured Prevotellaceae bacterium
GGGTACCTACCCACCCCCCGTCCCCCTCCCGACATCGGGATGGGGCTCAACCGCACCTACTCGGTGCTCTTTCACTAAGGAACCCGGCCATTCATAAGGTCGGGTGATTTTCTACGCAACATAGTTGCGATTATCTATGTTCGCTCCGCTCACTTGGTGGCGACCAATCTGCTCTCCATTTAGTCCACCTTCTTGCGTATTATCTTGTGTTGTATTATCTTGTGTCCGTCAGGCACTCCCCTCCCATTACCAGGGGAGGGGTGCCCGCAGGGCGGGGTGGGGTCTAATTCGATGCGAGCAGCATCGTCTCTAATACCCTAAAATTCACGTAAAAAAATTTTCAAATTCTCCAATTCGTGACAAAATCTTTTCACAACCTCCCCGCCCCCTTATCTATTCTACGGACTTTTAGGACTTTTAGGACTGTTCGTCCTTGGTTCTTTCTGTATTTTCTGAAAAACCATGTTCATTCAAGGCAATTCGCGTTCAAAAACAAAAATTCTACGGAGGTGAGGAGTATGAGGAGGCTTTTTATTTTTTTAAGCGAAGCGTTTTTATGTTACTCAACTTTATTTGCATGGCTCATCAGCAAGTAGTCGCAAGCTCCAGTTTCGTCTGGTTTTATGGTTTATAGGTCGCTTCGCTTGCAGGTTTTAAGTTGATATATGTATGGCTAACGACATATTTGAGCAAATATCACCTCATAACCTAAAGACCTCATAACCTATGAAGTTGAGGACTTCCGAAACTTCAACACAAATTCTTGAAAAACGAAATGCAAATCTTTTTGTTTTAAAAAAACAATTTACTACCTTTGCACAAAATCTTATTCTTAACATAATCAACAAGATATAGAGACAAACTAATAATAAGTTGAAATAAGAACATCCTTGGTTGACTGATTAACCAGAATTACGACCTCAGGAAACACATCAGTTAGGCAAGCAATTGGATGTTCGCGCTCTAAACAGGGGCGTGGACAGTAAGATTGTTGTCTGATGTGGGCCGTCGTAAGCCTTGGTTAAACACTGTCTCTTCCGCGCCCCCCTTTCAATTGAAAAGGGGGCTTTTTTGTGCCCCAAAATGCGGAAATAAAGATGGCGGTACAGAAGACTGATAAACCCATAACGGCACTGCAAGAAAGCTATCAGAGATTTTGGGAAGGATTCAATCTTTACACAAAAGACAATCCAGCATTTTGCAAAGAGTTCAGTGTTCACCCTTACCCATCCATCAGGCCTTATCAAGATTATCATATCGGTAAGCCAGGTGCGGAAATTATTCGGAAGGGGCTGGAATTTGAGGGCATTTTTGTAAAATCCTACTTAGATTTATTAGCAGAAGCTAGATTGTATAATAATGATATACAATCACTATACTAAAATTGAAGATAAGAAAAAAGAGAACAATAGATTATAAAAAACGTTATATGTAAATGATTTTCTTAAATCGTTTATTAGGCAGAATAATAAATAGAGCATGCATAGATTACCAAGACATAAAATAATAAGAGTTTTTGAAGGCTTTGCCGGATATGGTGGAGCTACTTTCGGGCTTAGGCGTTCTGGAGTTCGGCACAGAATTATTGGGTTTTCAGAGGTAGATGAAGATGCAATAGAGTTGTACCAGTATAATTTTCCTAATGTACGAAATTTAGGTGATATAACAAAAATTGACCCGAATAATAATCGTCAGTGTCCAGACTTTGATTTGTTCACAGGTGGTTTTCCCTGTCAGCCATTCTCAACAGTAGGAAAAAGACAAGGCCAAGAGGATGAAAGAGGCCGTGGGACATTATTTGGTGATATTATACGTATTTGTGAAGTAAAACAGCCTCAATATATCTTATTAGAGAATGTAAAGGGACTGCTTACAGGTAAGATGCGTGCAACTTTCGATATTATCTTGGACGAGCTTCATCGGATTGGTTATGAAACACGATTTGCAGTTCTAAATTCTAAAGATTATGGAATTCCGCAAACTCGTGAGCGTCTATGGATATTTGGCTATTTAGGTCAACTGCCTGCAGATTTTAATATTGTTCCTCCAGAAGAACCTTTACAGGGATATTTAGCTGATTTTTTAGATGAAAACCCTGCTCAAGAGTTATATAAAACCCAAAGGCAAATAGCCCGTATCCATGAAATACATAACAATGATATTTTTGACGTTAATGAGCCATTATGTTATGACATTTATAATAGGAAAATACGTACTGATAGAATTTGTATGACGGTTACTCCACCAGAGCATAACGTTATTCGTATTATTGAACCAATGCAGAATGGGGAAGAACGATTTAGAAAACTATCTTTGAATGAACATTTCCGCCTGATGGGTTTCCATATGGATGGAGTGAATAATGAAATACTATTCCCGCCTACTCAAAACTATACAAAATTAGGTAGAAGAGCTGGTAATGGATGGGATGTGAATTTAGTTGGTATATTGTTAAATCATATTTTTTGGCAATTATTATGAAGATAGATATTACTTCTTTATGCTTCGGCTTTAAAATTGAAAAAAAGAACGATAGCGGTACTGCTGCATGGGCAACTTCAATAGGTCAAGCTCCCAAAGGATTATGCTATATTGATACGAATCGTGAAGGATTAGACGAAATTGTTTATGGGATGATGTATAAGTCTCACTCTGACTTTGGGAATCTTAAGGACCGTGATGTTGAAGGATTAGATAAAAAGGAAGAGCCAAGGGGAGATAGGGAACGAATGATGTTTTCTGTTTTTGAAGATGTATATGTGAATAACAAGAAAGTAGATGGAATATATACTTTAACATATGAACGTGAAGATTCTCTGAGTCATAAAAATCGCCTTCATATTTGTTATGCCAAGTATTTAACATATAATGGCCATTCTAACAAGGAAACACTTGCAGAGATGGCAAAGGTCTTAGGTTGTAACACTGATGCTTGTTGGTTTGTTTCGGCCATATCTATTAAGTATCAAAAAGAATTGCATTTTTCGGCAATTGTTGTAAATCCAACGAAATCGATGACTTATTCCGATTCCAAAACAAGAAAAAAAGAATGGGAAGCATTGATTCCTAACGAAAACAATATTCCAAAAGAAAAAGAGAAACATCAGCAAATCTTCTATGGTGCGCCAGGCACAGGTAAAAGTCACAAGATTAAATATAATGCAATTGTGAAAAATGCAGATGAAAGGCAATTGGTGTTTCGAACCACTTTTCATCCTGATAGTGACTATTCAACTTTTGTGGGTGCTTACAAGCCAACGATGAAGCCTGTAGCTGACAAATATAAAGCTGTTGCTGGAAAAGATGAGGAAATAATATATTCGTTTGTTCCCCAAGCCTTTTTGCAAGCTTACATTGCAGCATGGAATAATCCTGAAGAATCGGTTTTCCTTATCATAGAAGAAATCAACCGAGGTAATTGTGCCCAAATATTTGGCGACTTGTTCCAATTGCTTGACAGAGATAAAGAAGGCTTTTCTGAATATCCAATAATGGCAGACAATGATTTGAAGAATTATCTGAATGGGAAGGACGAATTTGGTCAGGATGTTTTGACAAATAAAGATGGTATAAAAGAGAATAAATTGAATCTCCCCAAGAACCTCTACATTTGGGCCACGATGAACACCAGCGACCAGAGTCTTTTCCCCATTGACTCTGCTTTCAAACGCAGGTGGGAATGGAAGTATATAAAGATAAAGAAAGGCAAAGACGAAAATGGCAACGACCTCGATTGGAAAATTGATGTCAAGATGGACGAAAACGGTGCTCTGCTGTCATGGTGGAATTTTATCGAGAAAATCAACACGATTATCGCCTCGATGACATCAAGTGCTGACAAACAGTTAGGCTTTTTCTTCTGTTTGGCCAATGCCGATGGCATTATTACTACAGAAACATTTGTGTCGAAAGTTATCTTCTACCTATGGAACGATGTGTTCAAAGACTATGGTTTCGAGGATGCTTCACTTTTCCGATATACAGACAAAGATGGTAAGGAGTATGATTTAACCTTCCCCGATTTTTATGATGAGGATGGCGAAAAGGTAAATACGGAACGTCTGACAGACTTCTTGAAGAAGGTAATGAGTTGGAAGAAGAATAACGAAGAGAGTAACTGATGTATATCCTGTTTGAAGAACACCAGTATGAAAGCCAAAAGGTTGAGAAAATACTGAAGGATATTTATGTCCTACAGGATGTCAACAAGAAGGTGAGCGTGCAGTATGTGGGGTATTTCTATAATCCGCATCTTCATGACTGTGTGTTTATTCTACCAAAGGTATTGCTGACAGAACAGGAAACTTTAGTTGGCATGGAATTGCCAACAGGTGAACCCATTAGTCCTGAGCAGGTGCTGACACCTGATGGACAAAAGAAATTGAGTAAGGAATATCGAAAGTTTATCTACGAATTCTCAGTGTGGATATATCGTGCTCTGAGCGTTTTCTATAAAGCCAATCCCGACAGCAAGGCCATCTTATACAAACATCTGCCACAGGCAGGGAAGGGGAGAAGGCATCGTGCCAATACCTATCTGGATATTGTACTGTCGCTCATATCATTCAATCAAGAGAATAAAGACTTCGTACTGTTTACCATCAAGAACTTACATCGGGGAAATAACAAGCTTAATTGGATACGAACCATCAGTCATTCACAAGCATTTGTGCAAAAAGATGATGTAGTGTATCTGAATCCTGTCAACAAAAAGCGTATCATCAACTACGAAGAAGAATTGTTTGTTATCTTCTACAGCATACTAAACTATTTGAACGATGAGTACGGTTTTCGCACTCCTATCAATATTCAGTATGACTTGATTACAGGCAAACAGTTTAAGCAGTATCTACATGGCATGGGCAAAACGAGACTCATGCAAATCAAATACAAATATTTCTCAGACAAAGCCTTACAACTTTGGGACTTGTGCTATGCTTTTTTTGAAAACTCATACCGCATAGCCATCAACACTCATGCTCAGGAGTATATTTTGGCCAAGAGTTTCAACGTAGTGTTTGAAGCCATGATAGACGAACTGATTGGAACACCTCACAACATGATACCGAAAGGACTGGCTGACCAAGATGATGGAAAACGGGTAGATCACATGTATGCTGATTTAGCTCTGACATCGCCTGATGAAAGGGTTGGTAGAGAGGTGTACTATATCGGTGATAGTAAGTATTATAAGAGCGGACATCCATTGACTTCCGAGTCCATATACAAGCAATACACCTACGCTCGAAATGTCATTCAATGGAATGTCAACTTGTTTGCTGCAGACGATTCACAATTTGACAGTGAGGAAAAGAAGGCACGGAATGAGGATAAGAAGCATTTTAATGATATACACTTACAAGACAATTCTTTGACAGAGGGATATGATGTGATTCCAAACTTCTTCATCAGTGCCTTTGTCTATAAAGACCATCGGTATAACGATGGTGAAAACAATATACGTAAGCATACCAAGAATGGAGAGCATTGCACGAAAGTTTCTTATCAATTTCCAGATAGGCTTTTTGACAGAGATACACTTTTCCTTTCTCAATATGATGTCAACTTCCTCTATATTCTTTTCCTTTATGGACGCAATAAAGCCAATGAGAAAACACAATGGAAACAGCACGTACGGAGAATATTCCGTGATGAAATACGGGCGGTGATAGAGAATGAATTTAAAATCTATGCCATGCGCGCTCGATTGGGTGTAGATGGTGGGCTATATTTGCAACAGCATTTCTACGAACTAAATGGTCGAGTGTTTCAGCCTTATGGTGAAAATAGGGAAATGTTTTTCGCCTACGCCCGTCCTCTGAAAAACTTGGAAGGTACACAGCAGCAATATGATGAGCTATCGAAATATTTTGTCATCACAGAATGTGGCATGGGTAAAGACCCTCAAGAGGAACTGAAGGCAGAAATCAATGCTGAAATGGATAAAGCTGTCGTTACTCCGCAATGGCTTACTTTACACTATTTAGAAAAAGACCCTAATAGCGGAATCATGGTGGGTTATTATAGGTCAGAAGAACACTTAAAGTGGATAATGGGCAATAACGACAAAGGAAGTTTGGTGTATAACGTGCGTCTGAAAGTAAAAGGGGAGGAACCAAGAGAGGGTGCTCATTCGGCAGATTTCTATAAAAAGAAAGGGGTTCGGTTTGTTGTTCTTTATACTGATGATGTGGAGAAAACAGGACAATATCATGTATTCCATGTAAAAGATACTGCAAGCAAGGTAACAGAAGAGCGTATGATGGGTACATGGTATCCATTTGAAATAAAAGGGCCTCATTTCTTTTTCCGTTTCGATGAAGAAATAACATTGGGAAAATTGAAAATAGCTGAATTGCTCAACGCTCTTAAAACCAAGCACCTCACTGAAAATGGTTCTTTTACCCCAGGCGAACCACTATTCGCAACAGCCAAAGAGGTCTTGGAATATCGCACAGGATTCTGAATATAAAAAGATGCTAACTCCAAAACTCTTCATATCACTTCCTTCGCCTTTCGGAGAGGGGGTGGGGGTGAGGCTCTCTACGAAAGAAACAAGGACGAGCAGTCCTTAAAGTCCTATAAGTCCGTAGAATAGATGAGGTAATGGGAGGGGAGTGATTAAATCAATCAAAAAAATGAGAAAGGTATTATTGGACGTGCATACGCACACGGTGGCATCAGGTCATGCATACAGTAGTTTGCAGGAAATGGTCAAGGCGGCGGCAGACAAAGAGCTGCAGGTGCTGGGCATCACGGAACATGGTCCGAGTGTTCCCGGAACATGTCCATTGTTGTATTTCAGGAATATGTTTGTGGTGCCACGACAAATGTATGGCGTCCGACTGCTGATGGGCTGCGAAGTGAACATCCTTGATACAAAAGGCAGCTTAGATCTTGATGATGAATACCTCGACCGACTGGACATCGCCCTCGCCGGCATCCATGCTAATTGTTGGAAGGGTGGTGATAAGAATCAAAATACCGAGGGTGTGCTGGCCGTCATCCATCATCCTAAGATTCATATCATCTGCCACCCGGGAGACGGAACGGCAGATATGGATTTCGAACGATTAGTGTTGGCTTCTAAAGAGACTCACACTCTCTTGGAAGTCAACAACCATTCTCTTGCCCCTCAAAGGAAAAAGACGAGCGCTGTCACAAACAATTTGGAAATTCTTCGGCTTTGCAAGAAACACGATGTTCCTCTGATACTCGGCAGCGATGCGCATATCTCTTTTCAGATAGCGGACTACAGCCGCATCATGCCTCTTGTGGAGGAGGTCGGCTTTCCTGATGAACTCATCATGAATTATTGGCCAGAACAATTCTTCAAGTATTTCCAAAGGCCATTTTAAGTCCATATTATAATAACCATAAACAACACCATTATGAAAAAAACAATTATCATTGCCGTGACATTGTTCATGGCCTGCCTCACTTTCAATGCGTGTGGCAAAAAGAATGTATCGATTGACAAACTGAAAAGTCAGATTAGGGAAGCCATGCTCGATGAAGCCCGTGAAGAGGGCAATACCCTCGTCTTTACTGAGTTCACACTCGAAGAAGACGGTAACGGCAACTACAAGGGCGTTGCACGTTGCACGAAAAACGACAGCGTGAAAGTCGTCTATGACATCAACGTACAGGATTCGGGCGACTACTTCGATTCGGAGTGGAACCTGGTAGAAGAAGACAAACCAACATCCCCCAATCCTGATTCCGAAGTGATTGAAACAGAAGATGCCGCTTTCACAAACTTCTAACCCTTATCCTTATTTATTCTACGGACTTTTAGGACTTATAGGACTGTCAAGCAGCCCCAGTATTTATATGTCTCCTCATACTCCTTACCTCCGTAGAATAAAAAAAGACTATGATGATATTTTCGGACATACACGGGGTATGTTCCTACGGTGAAGAGCTTTCACAACCTCCCCGCCCTTATCTTAAGAGCTTTTCACAACTTCCCCGCCCCCTCATCTATTCTACGGACTTTTAGGACTTTTAGGACTGTTCGTCCTTGGTTCTTTCTGTAGGAACATACCCTGTGTATGTCCGAAAAAGGTAGTTAAAGAGTAGTTAAAGAGTAGTTAAAAAGGAGTTAAAGGGACAATACTTTATTTAGTTAGGAGTTAGAAGTGACTGGCCCCAGTATTTATATGTCTACGGAGGAAAGGAGTAAGGGGAGTATTAATAACGGACAAATTGTGTAACTATTTTTTATAAAGAAGACTATGGCGATATTTTCGGACATACACAGGGTATGTCCCTACATTGAAACATACACAGCAGAATGTTTTTCCACCTTTTTGTGAGTGCCTTTGGCACTTTTTCCTTCTTTCATTTTTTAGCCTTTTTCCTCCTTTTTCTTAAGCGAAGCGGTTTTTTATTTTATTATTTAGTTGACAAGTAAACGAGTTGACAAGTTGACCAGTTATTTGATTCCTTGGTAACAACTATGAGCAACAAGAGTAATCTCTTACCTCTCACCTCTTACCTCTATTATTTAGTTGACAAGTAAACGAGTTGACGAGTTGACCAGTTATTTGAAGCCTCACCCCCAACCCCTCTCCGAAGGGCGATGGGAGTGATATGATGAGTTTTGGAGTTGACCAGTCACTCCTAACTTCTAACTCCTAACTAAATAAGGCGGCAGTGGTAATCTCTTACCTCTTACCTCTCACTTCTTACCTCTAAGATACTCTTAACTCCTAACTTCTAACTCCTAACTAAATTCAGCTTTGCAAAGTAAATAAATAATGGTCACAGGGAGGGAAAAATACCGTTCAAATAAGGCAAAATGTGTGTCATGATGCCGCTTTGGTGTCGTCTCAGCCCTGTTTGAATCATAGTATAACATCGTTTTTTGCTTGGATTTCTTCCTTTTTTTGCCATAACCTACTTGGATGTCAAATATTTTATTTATTTTTGCAGAAAACCAACCACAAACACGGTGAAATCGAAATCGCTACATATCGTCTTTTCCCTGTTGGCCATACTGCTTATGTTGGTCCAGTGCAGTCCCTCACACCATGATGGTGAGGCGAGGATGGTGTTTGTTCATGGCAGTTATCCGTATGCCATTATGTGGGAAGGCAATTGTTATTATACCATGCAGTTGGAGACAGCCGACAGCATCATCATCTACGAGGCGAAGTCGGCCGACCTTCTGTCGCAGGGAAAGAGGCATCTGGCATGGCATGCCGATTCGATGATGCACATCTGGTCGCCAGAACTTCACCGCGTGAACGACAAATGGTATCTTTATTTCGAGGCCGATGACGGCAATACCGACGACCACCAACTCTATGTGCTTGAGAATCCCTCCCGCAGTCCGATGGAAGGGGAGTTTAAACTCAAGGGGGCCATCAAAACCAACGACGAGTGGAACTTCGGCCTGCATCCCACCAGTGTGATTGTAGAGGGGAAGCAATACTTGCTGTGGTCGGGATGGGAAAACCGTAGGAAAGAAACCGAGACACAGTGCATCTATATCGCAAGGATGGAGAACCCGTGGACACTCAGTTCGGAGCGGGTGATGCTTTCCAAACCAGAACTGGAATGGGAACGGCAGTGGATTAATCCCAATGGCGACCGCTCCAACTATCCCATCTTCGTAAACGAGAACCCAGAGGCTTTTGTCACGCCCGACGGACGGCATGTCTGTGTGTGCTATTCGGCAAGTGGCATCTGGACCGTCTATCATGCCCTTGGTATGCTCTATGCCCACACCGATGCTGACTTGCTCGACCCCAACTCGTGGACCAAGGAGCAGGAGCCGCTCTTCGTGGCCGACGACAGCAACCGCCTGTATGGCACCTCTAACATCTCATTACTCAACATGCCGGATGGCAAGCCTACCGAAATGCTCTACGAGGCAAATCTTCTTGCCAATGGGCAGTGGCTCCGGTGTATATGGGTACAACAGATTGGATGGAACAAAAATGGCTTGCCAGAGTTTGGCAGGCCAATGGCACATTGATAAGAATTTCATTAGGTTTTGAGAAGGAGTCGCCTGCCGGTGAGAACCAACGGTCGCGGATGTGTAGCATCAGCAACCTTACTAAACTGTTCGCGAAGCGAGGGAAAGTAAATCTATCAAATCTATTCAAATATTACAAATCACTCAATTGTCTAAGGTGGCTCGTGTAGGTCGCTTCACCTTAAATTGAGAACTTACAAAACTTTAAATACTTATTAATCAACCCTTATTTAAGATTAGACTATGAGTAACTTAGCTTTAGCTGTTGTTTTATGGATTGTAACAGTAATCTGTATTGTTGGCCTTGTCTTTGCAATTAAAAAAAAGCAGAAAGGCCTAAGAAATTTTTTTGGTATTGCTACACTTGGATTAGGTTTTTTGGCTTTTGGATTCTCTTATGACGCTATTTCGGAAATCAAGATAGAAGCAAGTAATAAAGCGTATGAGAAAGAAAAACTCAAGGAGCTCAATGATTCCATCAACGCTCTTACAGCAACAGACAAAACACGGTATACCAATATTAAGAGCATCATTAAAGATCATTCAAAAGATACACAGCCATTAATATGCGATCCTAATGTCTCAAACAACAACTATTCTGCTGTTACTGAAAAAATGAAGAAAGACATCAAGGAATTTTTGAATATTCAGCCAATTGAAACAAAAGAATTGCCGCTGATAGACAGTGTTTTGTATCTCAATTGCGGGCTGGATACAGTTAGTTTCAACCAAATCGCTGTGCTTGGCTATGAGTATGGAGGAACTACCCGAGGCTACATCGGTACAAATGAATCTTATATTGATACTTTATTGCAACTTACTCCACAGCAGTTGAACCGTGAAAGCCAGTGGTTTGCTGAACGGAAAGAAAGACTATCTGAAAATATTCTCCGCCCGATAGATTTTATAGGAAAGTTTAGGGAAACGATGTGTAACTATCGCTATCTTGCCATGGTGCATTTAGAATATTCATTAAAACCTAAGTTAGGCAATATGGAAAAGCCCTATAAGACAACTTTCGAAGGAGGATATGGATGCAGTCGAGTAGATGTGTATAATCTTGACACTGGAGAACTGAAGGAATCGTTCCGTGTTTACTTTACCAACGACAATGAATTGACTCATCTTTATAATATGGAGAAGGGCCCTGGCGATCATAAAGAGTTTCTTTGGAATAATCTCATGAAAAGTATGAGAAGTTCTGTAATTCTTAAACTTGCAGAACGGGGATACACACACCATGCAAAAGAGAATAGATAAACAAATTACCTACTTAAAGTTTCGTAAGTCCTCAACTTCTAGGTTATGAGGTGAGATTTGCTCAAATATGTCGTTAGAAAAAGACTACGGGCGACGATGACATCAGTGTCACGCCGCCCGTTCTTATTAAGCAAGGTGTAAGAAATTATTTGACGTATTCAGCATAGTCGGTGAGGCGCATGTCGCCCTTTCTTGCCAGTGTGTCGTGCATAGCGAATGCAGCTGTCAGACAGTGGCGAGTGTGACCACCCTTTGAAAGTTTCAGGTAGTCCCATAGCAACTGCTTGTAGTCGGGATGTACGCACTGCTCGATGATGTGCTGTGCACGCTGCTGTGGGCTCTTGCCACGCAGGTCGGCGACACCCTGTTCGGTGACGATGATGTTGACATCGTGCTCGGAGTGGTCTTGATGGCTCACGAAAGGAACGATGGAGCTGATGAGACCGCCCTTGGCAGTGGATGGGCAAGTGAAGATACTCAGGTAGGCGTTGCGCTCGAAGTCGCCCGAACCACCGATACCGTTCATCATCTTCACACCGCTGATGTGTGTAGAGTTGACATTACCATAGATGTCGCACTCGATGGCGGTGTTGATGGCAATCACACCGAGACGGCGGATAACAGCCGGGTGGTTGGAAATCTCACTCTGGCGCAGTGTCAGGTGGTCTTTGAAGTAGTCCATATTGTCATATACCTGCATGAGGCACTCGTTGCTCACGGTGAGCGAGCAAGCAGAAGCATCCTTCACACGGCCGGTGAGCATCATATCGATGACAGAATTCTGAATCACCTCAGTATAGATGTTGAAGTCGGGCACATGCTTGTCGGCACCCAGTGCGCCGAGGATAGCATTGGCGGTGCTGCCCACACCACTCTGCAGCGGCAGGAACTCCTTGGGGATGCGGCCGGCATGCAGTTCGTCGACCAAGAATTCAGCGGTGAGGTAACCGATGCGGTCGGTCACAGGGTCGCTGTCCTTGAAGGCACGGGCCTCGTCGGGGATATTGCACTCTACCACGCCCACGAGTTTCTCCTTAGGAATCTTCACGTATGGCACGCCGATACGGTCGCCCACATTGAAGATGGGGATGGGCTTACGATAAGGTGGGTCGAGAGGCTCATAGACGTCGTGGATGAATTTGGCGTTGGGATTGTGGAATGAGTTCAACTCCAGGATGATGCGTTTTGCCAGACGGGCAGCGGTGGGGCTGATACCACCAGCGGCGGTGAGGTAAGCCTTGTAGTATGTATCTTCCTCCTCAATGTCGCAAACCTCGAGGATAGCCCAATCTACTTCACCATAGAAACCATAACGCAGCTCCTGTGCCATGTGGCTCAGGTGGAGGTCGTTGTAGTGGATTTCACCCATGTTCACATGCTTGCGGAAGTCGGGGTTGGTGGTGTAGGGAGCGCGATACTTGATGGCCTGTGCGTTGGCAAGGTCACCATCGGTGCTCTGACCAGTGGATGCGCCAGTGAAAATGCCTACCTGGAAAGGCCTTCCGGCCTCATGCTCGGCAAGTGCTACTTTTGCAAGTTCCTTTGTTACGGCCTTAGCCACTCCGGCGGGAGTAAAACCGCTAAGTGCAAGATTTTCTCCGTTTTTGATTAATGAAGCTGCTTCAGCAGCTGTCAGACGTGTAAAACTCATGTTAATGTGCGTTTAGTATTAATTCAAATATGGCGCAAAGGTACTACAAAAATTCGATTAAACGTGAGAAATACAAATATTATTTGCATTTCGGGCGTTCGGTATGATTTTTTTTACTACTTTTGCAAGGTTAAAAATAACATTGAAATGGAAAAGTAGTTAAAGGGTAGTTAAAAGGGAGTTAAAGGGGAGTTAAAGGGACAATACCATATCCTCACCCCCAACCCCTCTCCGAAGGGCGAGGGGAGTGATGTGATAAGTTTTGGGATGGACTGGGATGAACTGGGATGAACTGGGATGGACTGGGATGAACTGGGATTGAGCGGCAGTGGTAATCTCTTACCTCTCACCTCTTACCTCTTACCTCTCACCTCTTACCTCTCACCTCTTACCTCTTACCTCTTACCACTATTATTTAGTAGACAAGTAAACAAGTAGACGAGTGGACAAGTTGTTAGATACTCCTAACTTCTAACTCCTAACTCCTAACTAATAAAACTCCTAACTAAATAAATAACATGAGCGGAAGAATAGTTACATTTGGAGAATTGTTGCTGCGTTTCTCGAAGCGCGGTCACAAACGTTTTACACAAGGTGAAGAATTATTAGGCAATTTTGGCGGCAGTGAAGCCAATGTGGCCATTTCCTTAGCCACCTTAGGCAACGACGTGGAATATGTCACCTGTCTGCCTAAGGGACAGATAGGTCTGGCTGCCAAGATGATGCTGCAAGAATACAACCTCGACGTGAGTCATGTACTGATGGAGGGCGACCGCATGGGAACCTATTATTTTGAAGGTGCCGCTGCCCTGCGCAATAATACCGTGGTCTATGACCGGGCCAACTCGGCATTTTCGCTCCTTCAGCCGGGGACCATCGACTGGCATGAGATTCTCAAGGGAGCCTCTGTCTTCCATACCTCCGGCATCGCCGGTGCCCTCACGCCCAATGCCTCAGAATCCACTTTTGAGGCTCTTCGTGTGGCCGACGAGATGGGACTGACCATCTCGTTCGACATCAACCATCGCAAGAACCTGTGGCGCTATCCCGGTGCCCGTCCGGTGGAAACCCTCAGTGGTATGCTCGAATTTGCCGACATTATGTTTGGCGACGTCATCGAGTTTGAGTTCCTCACCGGCCATCCCAAAATACCATTCGAGGCCGTGGATCCTAATTATAAGATGGACCTCGACCCCTACCGCCGCTGGTTCGACGATATCCACCGCCGCTTCCCACGTTGCCGGAAGTGGTTGATGGGCATGCGCAACCAGGTGAGTGCCAGTCACCACCTGCTCACCGCCCTGCTGTGGAGCGACGGCCACCTGTATTCCACACGCATCTACGATATACAGGACATGGTCGATCCGATGGGTGTTGGCGACGCCTTTGCCGCTGGACTTATCCATAGCTTCGGGGCATTCCCCGGCGACGACCAGATGTGCCTCGACTATTCCCTGGCCGCCAGTGCCTTGAAATATTCCTTTAATGGTGACTTCAACCTGGCCACCGACGACGAGATAATGGATCTCATTAATTCATAATTGAACTTGTGAGTTAGGTTATGAGGTTTTGAGGTCGCTTCGCTTGCAGGTTATGAGGTGAGATATGCAAAATCCCTCTCAAAATATTATGCTCCGCAGGTTAGCCATACTCCCACTGCTGTTGTGTTGTCTCCACGCCATGGCGCAGACGACAGAACATCCGTGGGAATTTTTTTGGCAGCAGATGGTCACCGCCGACGATGTGGAAGCCGACTGGGGCGAGGATGCCTACGAGGTGCTCTGCGAGATGGAGCAGGAGCCTATCGATGTGAACAGTGCCACACGAGAGGACCTACAGCGACTGCCGTTTCTCAGCGACCAACAGATAGAAGACATCCAGGCCTACGTCTATCAGTATGGTGGCATGCGGTCATTGGGCGAACTGGCGATGATACCTTCCATCGACTACAACACCCGCTCCCTGCTCACGTATTTTATCGTTTGCGGCGAAGAGCAGAAGAAGATGATGCCCACCCTGCAAAATATCCTCAAATATGGACACCACGAGGTGCTGCTCACTGGCAATGTGCCGTTTTATGAGCGCCGTGGCGACCATGATGGCTACCTGGGCTATCAGTACAGCCATTCCGTTAGATACCGCTTCTCTTATTCCAACCGCCTGAAAATCGGTGTCTTAGGGTCACAGGATGCTGGTGAACCTTTCTTTGCCAACAAAAACAACTTAGGCTACGACAATTACTCCTTCTATGCCGAAGCTCACAAGATGGGGTGCCTCAAATCACTCGTTGTGGGGCGCTACCGTGCCTCGTTTGGCATGGGACTGGTGATGAACAACGACTTCAGTCTGGGTAAGGCAGCAGTACTCTCATCGTTTGCCAACCGCACGTACGGTCTGCGGGCTCACACCTCGCGCTCTACGGCCGATTATCTGCAGGGTGCCGCAGCCACTGTGACGGTAGCCCACGGCCTGGATGTGAGTGCTTTCGTGTCCTACCGCAAGATAGACGCTACGCTGAACGGCGACAGTTGCATCTCGTCGATTGTCACCAATGGCTATCACCGCACAGCCACAGAAATGAACAAGAAGAACAATTCGTGGGAGACGACCGTGGGTGGAAACGTCAACTGGCGGTGGAATGGCTTCCACGTGGGGGCGACAGCGACCTATACAGCCTACGGCGCTGACCTCAAACCCGACAAGTCGGCACTCTATCGCCAATACTATCCCGAGGGCAATGACTTCTGGAATGTGAGCGTAGATTATGGTTTCCAACGGGCACGGGTGGCTTTCGCCGGCGAGACGGCAACAGGCGGCTGCGGGGCTTTTGCTACCATCAATACACTGACGCTCACACCGTGGTCGAATCTCTCGGTGATGGCACTGTATCGTTTCTATGGCAAGGAATATTATGCTATGTACAGCCGCAGTTTCAGCGAGGGTGGAAGGGTGCAGAATGAAACGGGTGGCTATCTCGGACTGAAATGGCAACCTACAAACCGCCTCCAACTCACGGCATATTCCGACTTTGCTTATTTCGGCGCAGCCAAATACCAGGCACTGCACTCGTCGAAGGCGTGGGACAATATGCTGCAAGGGCAATATCATGCGGGCAACCTGACGCTGACGGCTCGTTATCGACTGAAATGGCGACAGTATGACAACTCGGAGGTGACGGCTCTGATAGGCAAGACAACGCACCGGGGACGGCTGACCGTCGCCTTCACCCATCATGCCTGGGCGTTTGCTACCTCAGCCGATGTGGTGTCTTCGCAGTTTGAGAACAGCAGTGTGGGATGGATGGCTTCTCAGAATGTGAATTATTCGCTTTCGTGGTTGCGCTTGGGGGCCTCAGTGGGATATTTCAACACCGACGACTACGAAAGCCGTGTCTATGGCTATGAGCGGGGACCGCTATATAATTATTCCTATCGGTCGTATGATGGTGAGGGCATCCGCTATTCCTTCTTCGCTCGCGCCGACATCGGTCGGTCTCTCATGCTCATCGCCCAACTCTCCACCACCGACTATTTCGACCGCTCACAAATCTCCTCCGGCTACCAACTCATCGATCGCTCCTCAAAAACCGACTTGCAACTGCAAGTGAGGTGGAAGTGGTGATTTTTCACAACCTCCCCGCCCTTATCTTAAGAGCTTTTCACAACCACCCCGCCCCCCCTTATCCTAATGAGGGGTACCTACCCACCCCCCCGTCCCCCTCCCGACATCGGGATGGGGCTCAACCGCACCTACTCGGTGCTCTTTCACTAAGGAACCCGGCCATTCATAAAGTCGGGTGATTATCTACGCAACATAGTTGCGATTATCTATGTTCGCTCCGCCGTTTTTAGTTAGGAGTTAGAAGTTAGGAGTTAGAAGTGACTGGCCCCAGTATTTATATGTCTACGGAGGAAAGGAGTAAGGGGAGTATTAATAACGGACAAATTGTGTAACTATTTTTT
>OMXV01000010.1 GCA_900315075.1 uncultured Prevotellaceae bacterium
AAATAATTTGGGAATTAACATTATCACCTGGTATCATATGTAAAATGATGGTTTTATTAAACGGTTAAACAATCTTAACCAAATCTTAAACTTTGTTGCTTCTTGACCGTTTCATGATTGTCAAAAAATCCAACAAGACGACACCAGAGAATCCATTATCGGGTAATAAAAAGTTGAATTAAATTCGAAAACAGGCTGCACCTCAGGAAAGAAAAACTTCGTTTTTACTTTCCATTCGGTTTGCACTGTTTTTGTACCGTTTAAAATGGAGCATTTTCAATTACCATTGACTATCAGAGACTTACATAATTACAAAAGGCTTCCATATGGATTCAAATGAATTCTCGATGAAGCCAGAGGGCGAAGAAAGGATCGTAAACGGTGTATACCCCCTTGTCTTCTGTAATCAGGTCTTTGTCTAAAAGACTACGCACGGCTGCTGTTACTACACTGACAGTCTGTAAGTGATGCCGTTTGATAAAAGACCTACTTGTAATAGCTTTTGCCTTTCCTTCTTTTGCTATGGCAAGGAACACTTCCCGTTGTTTCTCTGGCAGTTTGTCGAGCAAATCTGAATAGGTCTCTGTGAATAAGTCGAGGATATATTCTTCCGCACCTTCTACCATATCGTCGGTGCAACATTGATTGGGTAATGTTTTCATGAATAAGACATTCAGCAACCGTTGAACACATGATGTCACCGCATCATAACGGTTGTATACGTCCTCAACGGCCTTGCTTTCAATATTTTTACCATATTTTTTAAACTGCTTCTGAGCAAACTCCACATATTTGTCAGCTGATATGGGCCTTAGATTCATAATCAGCACCGACTGATAGAACGGCCTCGATGGTGACGTGAAGATTTCCCCCATCAGATGGCGTTTGCTGCCAGAAAAAATGAAAGTGGCATTGATACATTTCTGCATGTGGGTTCTGAGCGTTGCCTCAATATTGGGGGATTCTGTGTATTTCGTTATCTGCTGAAATTCGTCAATACATACAATACAAGGTTTATCTGCCTTTCCCAAATATTCGAAAATCTCGTCGAGGGTAGTTTCAGGGTGTTCGATATCACCTAAGCCAAGACTCCATGTAGGAAAGTTATTGATATCGTAAGTAATCTCACTACGAAGCGAGCGGAGCAAGTGCAGGAATCTCTCCCATACGATTTTTCCTTTTGGCTTTAGTTCATTCAAGATGGTGCGACCAAAGACATTTACGAAGTCGCGAAGACTGCTGGTGGCATAGATGTCAATATGAAAGGTGTAATACTTGTCCTTGATTCTGGGCTGTTGGAATAAATGGCGAATCAAATCGGTCTTTCCAACCCGGCGCGGTGATATCAAAGCAATATTGTTGCCATTGGTAGTCAGTTCTTCCAATTGACTTGTTTCCTTCACTCTGTCGCAGAAATATTCAGGCCCTGCGTATCCTTTTGTTACAAACGGATTATCCATAACTATCTTCTTGTGAATGCAAAGATAACAACAATATTGAATTTATCCAAATTTGGATAATCCTATTTAGGATAATTTAAGTAATTGTCACTATGGAGCTTTCCACAAGCCGATTTTATTGTCTTCTTTTTAATGGTTAAACAACCATAACCAAATCTTAAACTTTGTTGCTTCTCGACCTTCATAAGTGTCAAAAAACTCAACAAAACGACACCTAAGAATCCATTATCGGGTAATAAAAAGTTATACTTCGTATGTAAACAGGCTGCACCTCAGGAAAGAAAAACTTCGTTTTTACTTTCCATTCGGTTTGCACTGTTTTTGTACCGTTTAAAATTGGTTCATTCCAAGTAATATTGAGTATCAGGCAGTTACAATATTACAAAAGGCTTCCATATGGGAAATGGGCTTTTCAAAGACTTATTATAAATGCCATCGCTTATCAGCGACTTACGCTATGTATCAACATTTGTGTATTGACTGAATGAGGGTGAGATACGGAAAAGTAGTATTCATCTTTCTCCTCTGTACTATGGTTTTTGTTTCTAAACTTTATTTATCACCTAGATACAGATCTGTGATGCTATGCCTTGGGTTCCACTGCCTATACCCGCACCATAAGGGGTGGCCGTGGCATTGATAGTGCCGTCGTAAATGGAAATGGCTCCAGAATTTCCATCGTAACCGCCTCCGACCAAGAGCCTCCGTGCTACTTAGTATGAGCAACAGGGAGGCGAAAAGTAACAATTTTTACATATTGTTTTCCACAATTTTTTGATGATTTTTACCCTTCAATCAGCACTACGCCCTCTTGTTTCTTGCCATCCATCATGATGCAGAGGGGTTTGTCGAGACGGACGTGTCGGACATGTGTTGTCTCCTCCACAGCGGGCATGGCATCGAGGAGTTCCTTGCGCCAGATGCCATTGCCGGTGTGTGTGTTGATGGTGAAATAACCCACGCCGAAACTGGTGAGGTTCTGGAAGAAATGGGTACCCTGACTGGGGTCTATGTTGTAGTTTTTCAAGGCCACTTCTGCAATGAGTTTCGCCGCACTGATATGCGGCCACTTCACCGGAATGCCCAGCCAATAGTCGCTGGAACCCCAGCGGCCTGGACCCACGAGCACATAACCCTTTCCTTCATCGAGGAATCGGCGGTTAATCTGCTCAATTTCCAGGGCAATCTCTGGATTGTTGGAAGCCGTGAAGTTCTCGTCGGTTTTTACATACACCACATCATACACGTCTTCGTTGATGCCATGCCCGAGTGAACAGTGCGACCGTAGTAGGCAACGCTCATCGGGGATGGTGGTAAGGTCGGTCTCGAGCATCTGCTTGGAATCGACAATAGGACGTATCTGAAGCAGATAGAAATCGATGGTGCGATTGGCATTGACATTGCAGGCAAACTCGATTTCCACAGGTCGGTGCATAGCCTCTGCCCCTAAGCGCATGCACATTTGCATGATTTCGGGGAAGGGGAAGACATTCTGCTGCAACATTCCCGCAAAGGTAATCACCTTGCGGCCACCCTCATAGATACCATCGCGGATAATCTGGTCGTAGGGGTCGTAAGTGGAAGCCAGGAAATTGAGTGATTTGTCCTTATCGGCCTCACGGACTCGCAGTTTGAGGATATTAAAGCCATCATCCACCTTGAAATCCTCGCCGGCATTGGCCAGGTCGAGGGCATAGAAGCGTGTCTGCGTCTCACGGAGCGCCGTTTCCATCTCACTGGTCTGAAGCACTTGGTGAGGATGATAGGGACTTACGCGCAGCGTCTGTCCACCATCGACGATGTATTTTCCAAGTCCCAGAGCGAGGCTGGCAATGCCATCTTCTGCCTTCTCGTCGCCAATGGGATAATAGTTGAGCGAGCGGAGCACACCACTGATATTGGGATAGTAGTGGGTACCGTAAGTATTACCCACCACTTCTTGCAAAATGACGGCCATCTTCTCCTGGTCGATGACATTGCTTGTGGCGGTCATGTAAGCCTTTGAATCGCGATAATAGACCGAGGCATATACACCCTTGATGGCGCAGGCAAGCATACGTAGCATCTCGTATTTATCATCGAGGTAGGGCACCATATAGGTGGAGTAGATACCGGCGAAAGGCTGGTAATGGGCATCTTCCAACAACGACGACGACCTCACGGCAATGGGGCACTTGGTAGCCTCGAAGAAGGTGAAGAAGTCGGCAATCAACTTGTCGGGCAACTGTGCCCTGAGGAAATGACGTAGGATTTCCTCGTCGGAAGCATCGCTGAGTGCCACCTGATAGAGGTTGTTGGCGTCCATGAAACTGTCGAAGATATCGGTGCAGAGCACCACCGTCTTGGGAATGGACACCGTGGCATTGTCGAACTGGTTGAGTTCTGGGTGCCGCTTGATGACATTGTCGAGGAAGGCAAGTCCCCTACCCTTTCCTCCTAAGGAACCATCGCCAATGCGGGCGAAGTGTGCATAACGGTCGTACTTACCACGGTCGAAGACAGCCACCACACCCACATTCTTCATCTTGCGGTATTGCACGATGGCATCAAAAATAATCTGTCGGTGGGCATCCACATCCTTCAGCTTATGCCATGTCACTGTCTTAAGGAACTGCGAGACAGGGAAAATAGCTCTTGCACACAGCCAGCGGCTCATGTGATTGCGTGAGATGTGATAGAGCATCGAGTCGTTAGGGATATTGAAGACATTATCCTGCAACTCCTTCAGAGTGCGCACCCTCGCTACCTCATCCTTGGTGACAGGGTCGCGGAAGACAAAGTCGCCGAATCCCATGTGTTCTGCCAAGAGATTACGCAGGTCGATATTCATCTTCTTGGAGTTCTTATCTACATAGTGGAACCCCTCGGCACGAGCTTTCTCCTCGTTTACTGTCTCTGCGCTTTGCAAGATCAAAGGCACATACTCATTGCGGCGGCGAATTTCACGTAGCAGTTTGAAACCTGCTTCGGAATCTTTGACCCCATTCATAGGGAAGCGTACATCGCTGATAACACCTTGCGTGTTGTCGGCATATTTTTCATAATAAGCCATCGCCTCCTCATAGGAACGAGCGAGTACCACCTTGGGACGTCCACGTTTGCGCTGTGTGGCAGCATGTGGATTAAGAGCCTCGGTAGAGAAATGCTGGCTTTGCAACAGGATATAGCTATAGAGATTGGGAAGCACGGAGGAGTAGAAACGGATACCATCCTCGACGAGGAGTATCATTTGCACGCCGGCCTCCTGCACATCGTGCTCGATGTTCATCTTATCCTCTAAGAGTTTGATGATGGAAAGTATCAAGTTTGTATCGCCCAACCAGCAGAAGATGTAGTCGAATATCGACATGTCCTCATTTTGGATGCGACGTGTGATACCATGCGAGAATGGAGTGAGCACCACACAGGGGAGGTCGGGGAAATGGGCCTTGATGTCGCGCGCCACGTCAAAGGCGTCGTTGTCGGCATTACCCGGCATACAGATAACCAAGTCGATGGCGGTGTTGTCGAGCACGCGCCGTGCCTCCTCAGTGGTACTCACCTGCGTGAACGATGGAGGGTAGCGCATACCTAATTCCATATACTCGTCGAAGATCTTCTCATCTACACGTCCGTCGTCTTCAAGCATAAAGGCATCGTAGGGATTGGCCACTATAAGCACATTGAAGATACGGTGAGTCATCAGATTGACGAACGACACGTCTTTCAGATAGAATTTCGTCCATTCCTGTGGTATGATATTATCCATCGCGAGAATATTTGAGATTAAACTGATGTTTCAATTATTTTTCCGTCAGATGTACATGAAACATTTGCAAAGGTAATGCAAAAATTCGACTTTGAGTGTGAAAAGAATAATTATTTATAGAAATTACCGCAGCCTACTCGGCTACACTGAAAAGGTTACGGAGTTTTGTAACGATTAAAAAAATAATTGGGAAAAAAAGAAACACTCTGGCCACGAATCATTCATGAATTATATGCATGGGAAGCGATAGTATTGAACACAGAGACACAAAGAGACAGAGGGACTTTTTGGGGTGGGGAGAACTGAGGAGTCGCCTCACGGCGAGAAGAGATACAGAGGAAACTATCGGCGAGAAGAGATACAGAGGAGGGTCGCCTCACGGCGAGAAATCATAAAAATGGATAAAGAAAATGGTAAGAAAATGAGAGGGAGAGTCCATGCACGAAGCAGCCCTGAAAGGGCGGCAGAACAAAGGAACACGAATGACCATTAATTATCTTTATAAAGTCGGTGTTCTCTCACCTCTCACAATAGACAATAAAAAACCGCTACGCTTAAGAAAAAGAATAAAAAAGGAGAGAAAAAAAGAGACTTTGGAAAAAGTGCCAAGGCACTCTCAAAAAAACAGGAAAAACTTCAACTCCTCCTCAGCACCTACATCACCCCCGTGGGTATACAATCATACCATCGTGCTCCGAGCGTACCGCATTTTTCTTCTTTTTTGTCAACGCCTTTGGCGTTTTTTTCTTTCTTTTTCTTCTTTTTTCAACGTCAGTTCTTTTTTATTGATTATTCTCTCGCCGCCATGCGATTCTTTTATCTCAATGCTCTACTGAGGAATTGAGAATTATGAATTAGAATTTAGGAATTGGAACCGACCGAAGGTCGCCTCCTATCCTCCTCTCCTCCGTAGAATTAAAACTTATTCTATAAGTCAACTTTAGACGTCGGCGTTGGCAGTCAGCGTAGGGACATACCCTGTGTATGTCCGCATTTCTCATATTTGTTTGCGAGCACAAATTGTATTTTCGGACATACACGAGGTACACGGGGTATATCCCTTACGACTAATCACTTCAAGTAGGCTCAGTCACAAAGTGTCTCAGTCCTTTGAGTATTTTAAGTCCATAAATTCATAACAATCAGATAAATCCGTAGTTTTATTTTCTCTTTCAATTTTCTTACAATTTCTCGCCAGAGGACGACCCGAATCTGATACCCACGTACCAAGACGAAGTGCATTTTCAAGCGCAGACAACAATCACCTCTGCATGGTACAAGAAGGGAAGTGCCCCACAAGTCAAATCACTCCCAGGGAACCACAAGGTGTCTTACAGCGGCTTTATCCGTCCGGACACAGGACAGCTTTTTGTGCACAAACCAGACTGGTTTACCTTTGAGACCACAATTGATGGTGTGAGGGAATACATCAGAGCCACCCCTATAGATGCCGGAAAGAAATTCGCCATCATAGTGGATAACGCACCATGGCACAAGAAAGCGATACGACTGATTGAGGATGAAAAGAGCCCTGAATATGCAGACATCAGAGAGAAGGTAGTTTTTATCAAGTTGCCGCCATACTCGCCAGACTTGAACCCCATAGAGCAGGTATGGCGAATAACAAGGCGCGAAAACACCCACAATGTATTCTTCAACGGAAAAGCCGCTTTGGAGGCAAAGGTAGACGAAGCCTTTGCCAAATGGGCCAAGCCTAACGAACAGTTACGAGGTCTATGCTCTTTTAAAAGAAAAGATTAATGTCGTTTACTATAAATAATTCAAAATGGGTTCTCATAAGTCTATAAAGTTTTTTTGGTTAGTAATACACGTCGATTCTTTATTCATTCCTTGTAATGTTGAACGATTCGTCAAGGTTGTCTGAATATTTGAATTGATGCGAACAGATGACGGCATTATTGTTTTTTATGATGAGCGTATATGTCTTGTTTTCAAGGGGACCTATTTCTGACGTGAGGTCATAGAGGCAGATGCAGTTTGTCGATGCAGGGGCATCCTCGTTGACAATAATAGTTGCCTTTGACACTTCGACAGAATTTGTGAATATCGCCTCACAGGTGAAAATGGCATTCTCATGAAGGACGTTCAACATTCCTTTTTCGTTCCCTTTGAGAGAGACACGCTCCGTGGCTTCATTGCCAAACATCTTTTTAGCCTGTCTTCTTTCGGTCTGTGACGTGCCATACGCCGTCTCGATTTTCTTACACCCACTCTCAGAGTGGTTCCTAAGCCTTATCGCCTTGCCCGAATCTTCATCTTGGCACGATAAAAGTAAAAATGCAATTAAACTTAATATTAAATTTCTAATTGATAATAATTCTTTCATAATAAACTGTATTTATTTGTTATATAAAACTTTTTGTTATTTAGTAATAGTAAATTTCTCAGTTAGAACGTCGTTACCAGCACACATGCGAACAACATACAATCCTTCTTTTATTTCACTCGTATCTAATATATAAGGCATATCGAAACATTTTTTTGTACATACTAGCCTACCTGTTTTCGCCTCATATATAGATATTTCCCAAACTTCTTTTTTTGTTATTTTTTCTGGAGGTGTTTGTTCTTCTTTTGGCAAAGAAATGGAGAATTTATACTTTTTATCTCCTATTTTCATTATCTCAAGTACGGAATTGTTTAAGATATTACCATTTCCTGATGCCGAAAAGAATAAAATATCGTATTCTTGGCACACACCAGTGCCACCAACATGAATATGGAAAGGGATACCTCCAGATCCTATAGGCAATGAAAACGTAATTTGGTTTACCCCGTTAAAATAAAAATTTTGAGGGGTAACACCACTGTGGGTAATCGTTCTTCCCATGAAGCCATAGGAAAGGACTGTAACTAAACATCCTTGATGAACAAAAATGGGAGTGCCGAGCACAACATTTGATGAGTTAATAGATGGGTGTGAAACACCATAATATGTACAAGCTTCTTGGGAATAACTCGCAGAGAAAGTGCTTTGTGCTGATACGATTTTCCTGCTAATGGTGTCAACAGGAATAGTGTCACAATAGATAACTGCAGAAAGATTAAGAGAGTATGGAAATTTGTTGGGGTTTCTTATCATACACATGTTAACACTTGGATAGTCATGCGTTATTGTGGGAAATGGTGCAGAATTGTAATTGTAGAGCCATTCCACTCTGCAATTAGAGGGAATGCCACTTACATAGTAAATGGATGAGTCGCAAACGACATCATCTCCTTCAATTTTTAGGTAATTTGCAAGATATGGATACATATAGTTCTACATAGCTTAAGCTATCAATGTTTAAACTTGCTTTAACAATTTCTATTGCTTCTGTTTTATCTATCGTTTGGGTGAAGGCAATATATGGTAACAATGATAACAATATAATGATTTTTGTCTTCATATTTATTCGGTTTGCTTTTGTTAAATATATATATGATGAGAATCCCTTTATAGTTATTATATGAGTTCAAACTCTTAATCTAAATTACCCTGCCAGATAATGCATGGCCTGTTCTACAGCACGATCGCCGCCGAGAAAACCTGCGAGCCGATGGTGGCGCACAGCTCGAATGTGCCGGTAAGACTTGCAGGTATGGTGACAGTGCCGTCTGTGCCGACAATGTCGGAATAGACGACCGCATTATCTGATATAAGAGTAACAGGGCAGCCAGCGAGGGCTTGACCGAAAAAGAAGCTGCTGCCGTCTTGATGGATGAGCAGGGTGGCCTCCGGGGATTTGGGTGGTGTTCCTTGTTCACCGATAGGTTTATCAATTATCTGTGTCATGATAATTGGAATACTGTCCGCCGCGACACTTGCTTTTGTCAAATTCAAGAATGCAAATGCAAATACAAAAATGAATAATAGCTTCTTCATAACTATGTGATTTTTTGATTAACATGTTCTCGTCGCAAAAATATAATTATTATCAATTCACACCAAAGAAAATGAAGAAAAAAAGTACACTAATAGTACACTCTCTATGTAATTGTTTGACCTTCTGCTGATTGTATATTGTCAAGGTTATCCAAAAATGATACCGCGCTCTTTTCGCCGAAAAGCTTGTAATTGGCAGATGCCTTTAAATTGGACACTCTTTGTTTGGAAGTATCCAGTAGGACGGCTATCTCTGAACTGGAAAAATGAAGTATTGTTAGCAGGCAGACGTATATTTCTTGTTGGCTGAGATTATCGGAGACAAAGATCCTTTCATAGAGAGCCGGATTGGAGTATTCCATCGTTTCTTTCAACAACGTCCAATCCCTGCTGTCTGGAAAATCCTTAGATATATTTGGAACCGCCATCTCTTTGAATTTCTTCACGATGTCGCTTTTCGACATGACCATTTTCTTCATAACGGGCGAAAGTTGTTCGTAAAAAACCCTCATCTCATCCAGCCTGGATTTAAGCTTTGCGGCTTCATCTGCCTTCTCCCTCAATGCCAAATCCCTGTCAAGCCTGAGGCTTTCGGCTTCATGGCATGCCTGCCGGTATTCAGACATGAGGTTTGTATAAGATACACCGAGGGCCTCGATTTTCTTCTTTTGCATTTTCTTGTATCTTACAAAGAAATAGGCAGACACGCTCACGATGAACAACACCATCATGAGTGACACCCTTGACATCCATTTTGAATTCTCAGCCCTGACAGCCAATTTCTCCGATTCTTCCTGCAAGCGACTGTATTTGTTGTATGCGGCCGCTTGTGCCACGGCATCGGCCTGGTTCTCGCTAATAATGGCATCGGCGCTTTTCTCATAAAGCAAGGCATATTTTGCGACAGAGTCAGTGTTTTCTCTGCCCTGATATAGGGACAACAAGCCTTTGTTGGCCTGAAAATCATGGTTGTAATGAAAACTTTGCAACTTCCTGAGAAACAACTCTGCGGAGTCGTTTTCCTGGACACCCATATAATAGAGGCCTTTGCTGTAGTAATAACCCTCTCTCCCTTTGCTGATGTTGCCGCATGAGTCGAAAAGGCCGGAATCGTTCTCGAATATATCCATCATCTCCTTAGCATGGGCGTAGTCGGATTTCAGCAGATGAATATAGATGGCCGTGGGAAATACACTTGCCGCCGCCTGGTGCATTCCATGCCTCTCATATTCCTTTCGGCATTCTTCGGTAATGCGGAGACAAGCTACAGTGTCACCCATATCATAATATGAGAGTAATGACATTTCTTTTCCACGGATATAGTTATATATGTCACCGCTTCTCATGGCAAAATGGCTAAAGCGCTCCCATGCTCCCAATTCTTCGGTTGGTATATACTGTGTCTGGTATATCATGGCGATTTGTCCATAGATGCGAAAGAGGTTTTGGAAGTCACAGCCCCAGGAGGTCGTGTCGGCACATGCCACGGCATCCAAGAAGCACTGGAGGGCGCGTGGTGCCTCGCCCATGTCGCTGTAGGCACGCCCTAACAGATAGTGCGCCGTCATCCGTTCATTGGGCGAACCGTGGCGGTCGTAGTATCTCACCAGTTCAAGCTGCAGGCTGTCGGAGTGGAAAATGGTGTCGCACTTGTTCTGCGCGGAGGTGAGCAGCAGCAGCCATCGCATCCTCTGTGCCGCTGCCATGTCCTCCTGCTCCTTGCCGAGTGGCTCAAGGAGCTGAATGACGGAGTCCGGCCGCACATTTACCAGGGAGTCTGCCGTGCGGAGCAGGGCATCATAGTCGCCATGCCTTGTACAGGCAGTGAGCGGGAACAGCAGTGCCATCATCAGGTATCCCATCACATTGGCGAGTCTTTGTGCGCCGGAATGGATGTATTCTCTCATGGAGCGTAAAGGTAGTTTATAATCGTGGATATGCATACGAAAAGCAAAGAATGACTAAAAAACGCAAATTCACTACAATAATAGCGAGACAGACAATATGATACCGCATTTAGTGTATTAAATAGTTTGCATTTTGTAACATCCCCATTTCAAATTTTACACATTTTTACACATCTGTATATATCATTCTGATAATCAAGCACTTATAATTCCAGTACACAAATAGTACACTTCTGTAAACCAGACCACAATTTTTTCACTGAAATTTCACTTTTCGACCACGAATTGCACGAAAGAATACGAAAGGCTGTTCGTGAAGATTAGTGAGATTAGTGGACGACCACGAATTGCACGAATCTTCACGAATATAACTCCTGAGAAACTGGAGCTTGCGAGAGTTTAGATGCAAAGTGTCTAAGTCCTTTGAGTCCCCTAAGTCCGCAGCCTTATAAATCAGACAAATCAAACCAATCCGTAGTTTCATGACAATCAGAGCAATCCGTAGTTCACGATAGCCGCAATGATATTGTCCACACTCTATATTTCTAAACTCCTAAACTCCCATACTCCTAAACTCCCATACTCCTAAACTCCCACACTCCCATCAAATCTCATCGGCAACCGCCTCACGACGGTCGCCGAAGCTGTTTCACATTATAATTATTTCATCCTATGGTTCTTATCTGACAACGAATTTCCTGCCGTTCTGGATGTAAACACCAGGCTTTAAATTGGTGACATCTACTTTCACTCCTTGTATTGTATAGCAATCCTGTCTTCCACTCTTATCATTGTATGAAACGTCGTGGATGGCAGTGACCTGTGGAGTGGGAATGTCATTCTCGTATATCAGCACATTGTTGCGGGTGAATTTGGTGAGATGACTGATAAAACCGTTCCTTGAATAAGTACTCTTCAGAAGCCCACCTATTGTCTGGCCTATTGTTCGGAATATCTTATTATAGACTCCACCAAACGTTTCGTACATATAGCAGTCGTAAACGTTTCCATCTAATAGGATTTCCTGAGTTCGGACAAACTCATAAGTTATGGTCGCCCCTATACCACAAAACAACAGGATGCTGTCATTCCAATGAAAGTCGTAGAGGGGTTTCTCTTTTGAATTTTCAAAGCCTCCCCTATAAAAGACACTATCGTTTTGCTCGCGAATATAAAAGACAGAAGTATTTCCTACCTGTGACGGAACAGAAAGATTTTCTGTAATTGTGGAATGTACAATTTTGTATGTCAATTCACCTACAATAGTATCACAATCTATCTTAAAGATAGTTCTCCTGAAAGGAATAATCGTCGGATCGATTACATCACCTGGGAGGGTATAAGTTGTATATACTTCCTCCCATGAAGTACCTATGGGATAAAATTCGTATGGCTGACCTTGTGCGAATGAATTGCTCCCAGATAAAAATATCGCTGATGCAAGGATGCCATTGCGTATCATTTGTTTCGTATTCATAATATGTCCTCCTGATTATTTGATTATGATCTTTGTTGATGCTGTCTTTCCATTCTTAACGACATGAATTGCATAGACACCAGATGTCCATCCGATAGTGCTCACATAATATGAATTGCCAACAATGGGCAGGGAGAGTTTTGTTGATCCTCTCATTAAGTCTGCAATAGTCAAAAACCAGTTGTCAGAGGATAATGCATTTTCATCCATATCATAATCTTCTATGGAATCCTCAATATAAAGATCAAACCCGCTCTCAGAATGAGTTGCATGTAGAATTGGACCAATTATCCCACCCGATGATACAGCAGTAGTTCGTAAATATGGTATATAGTTGTGCTTCATGATTGCCACGTATGTCTGTCCGCTAAGACCAGAGAATGTGGCACTATTTGTATTATATGCCACCTGACGCGTACCGTGTTCGTCAAGTACGGCTATTGTACAACCCCCTACAGGAGAAATGACATTGAGACCTCCTCCCATCATAGAATGGATGATATATGGACCTACTGTGGGCCCGTTTCCAGAGGTGAAAGACTGGATGGAGTCAGTCCAAACAGGCATTTCTGGATCACCCATTATGTTTGTTGCCAGCAATAAGTCATGATATAAAGGCTCCTCTGCATCATCCTCATCTCCAAATTCATTATAAACAGTTGCCTTTGCTTCAGTTGCTATGGCCGCAATTGAATGTGAGGAGTTTGGTGGGGTGCCATAGAATAAGTATTGAAGGAAATGGCCATTGTATTGATCTGACCAAACTATGGGAATATAGTTACCAGAAAAATTGGTACACTCTCCACCGACACCTTCTCTTGAACATCCAAAATAAGATACGGCACCGCCATTTGGGTTGCGAATCAGACTTTCACTCAAACAAGGTTCACTATCAAAAGCATTTGTAAAGCACGCTCCTGTTATGATAACAGAACCAGGTGAATTAGTCTGTGATGCAGCGTGGCTGTTATAATAGTACTGCGACATGATTGTTGAAAGATTCCAACAATTTGGATCTCCGTGAGATATTTCGTGTATTACGTTGAACAATGAATCTATTACACTTTTAAAATTGTCACCATTGATGGTGAATTGATAGCTCGAGCCTGTGTCAAATAGTATCTTTAGTTTGCCATTCCTCAAGCTATCCACAAATTCATCAAATATTTCTTCATTAAGAATGTGGCTGTCGCTCTTCCCATTTATGCTCCTTATAATTTCGTAACCGGCCAAGAGCATATTATTGTTGACATTAATACCATTTTCATAATTGATCAACTTTTCTGTATAATCCGATACTTGCTGGGTTGTCCGTATAGGAAGTCTTGATAGATATACACACGGTGTATAATTAATGCTGTCAGCAATTTCACCTGCCATTTCATTATTATTGTAGTCCCAATTCAAGCTATATTGATCATCATAGCAACAATAATACCAGTCGGATGAAGTCGTTATAGAGCCCGCTGATAGTTCATGTACATCGCAATATTTTGCTGGCACAATGCTGTCATCCCCACCGAGCAGCACCCATTTCATTCTTGTTGGTGACGCATAGTCCAAAATGTATGCTTTTATCTTGGATGGATTGTCGCTGTATTGGGGGTATTGAGCGTAAATAGAGTCTAATGTGACGATTTTTGTTCTTAGGCATTTCCTGCGCTTCCATTGTGCCAGTTGGTTGAAACTACTGGATAGGGTGCTATTAGTAATGATGAGATAGTCTATTGTGTCATTGTCTGTCCTGTCACCGGGAACGCCCGACAATTCGCAAGTAAGGCTTGTGGTATTCAATGCTTCATGGATGGATACGGGATTGACATTTTGCCTGACGGGAATGCCACTGAATGACAGATGAACATTCTTAACAAAAGTCAAACGACAGTTTTCGGCATCATATAAAAATGGAGTGATCTTCAGTAACAAGTATCCCTTCCCATTCTGATATTTTATCCCTGAGTAATGAAGAGGCGATTCTACAGACCTTGTAGCGATTCTATTAAAATCTTCTTTTGGTGATTTCCCATTTCTGGTGGATGGCTTCGGATTGGAAACAATGTTTATATTCTCTGACAGCAAACTGTCTGTAAAACTTACATTCACAGAAACGTTTTCCTGACCCTGCTGAAGAGGAATTCTATAAAAGAAATATGGCAGGTCAGGGGAAATGCTGTCACCACAAACCCGTCTTTCCTTTTGAGTGGTTATAATTGCTGATAAGCCATCGTTTGTGATTACTTTGAAATCATTCATGGAAAAAGAAATGTCCAAAGATTGTTGGGCCTGAGCAGAGACCGACATGAAAATGGAAAATAACAATATAAAAAATCTGAACATAGGCGTAAGTATTTAAGTGTAATTTGTCGCAAATATAATAAAAATTTTTAATAAAACAATGTTTTTAAGTTCTATTTCTCCACAAAAATAAAATGGAGCCGAGCTTCCCGGAGAAGTCCCACACCATGTCACTCCCTCCCCTGCCCGGTGGGAAATAGCGTATCCTGCTTTTCTGCAGGCTGTCTGCAGATTCGGGTGCCATCCCGGAGAGGCTCACCTGGCCACGGACTGGGGTTATTCCGAACAGCAAGGCCAAGGCGGAAATGACAAATAATTTTATCATAATTGTTTGTTTTTATTAGGTGTTAATAATACAAGGTCAAATGGCAAGGATTGACCCTGCCAGAGAAGGTATGGCCTGTCCTACAGCACAATCTCCGCCGAGAACACCTGTGTGCCGATGGTGACGCACAGCTCGAATGTGCCGGTAAGGCTTGTGGGTATGGTCACAGTGCCGTCTGTGCCTACAAAGTCGGAATAGACGACCACATTATCTAATAATAAATTGACAGAACAGCCTGCAAGGGGCTCTCCAAAAATGAATGTGTTGCCGCTCTGATAAATAACCAGTGTAGATTCTAAGGATCTCTGTGGTCCGTTGTGGCTTCCATCGGGATTGACAACAATCTCCGTCAAAATGATGGGTACTTCTACCTCATTGTTTTTTGCGATAGTCATGCTGCAAATAATGGTCAGCAAGAAACTAATAAGGATGTTTTTTTTTCATAGTTGTATTCATATTTTAAAAATTTGGTTAATTCATCGTTTTTGTTGGCGCAAATTTATTATTATTCTTTCAATGCTCCAACTAATCATTTAAGAAATAATACACCTTTGTACACCTGAATGTCTATTTTTTGTACACGTCCGTACATGTTTGTACACCTTCGTACACATTTCAGCATTTTTCTTTGCCGCGACAAGGGTTTTTCAGATTATTTTTATTAGTTTTGTATTGAGATTGGTAGAAGCTTCAGGTCAGAAATCATGTATTTGTATTTTGATTTCAGTCCCTTTTGACCAGCCAAAAGTTAAATTAAACTGAGAAGCAATTATGAGAGCTGTTAAGGCATTATTACCCATTTTTGTGTTATTTGTTATTTTTGCCTGTGTAGGTCAACGTCGTCATGAGCAAGCCCTTCAAAGCGTTAAAGCAATAATTAATGAGTATCCCGACGCTGCCTTGAGAATGTTGGATTCTATGGAGGTGTATTCGGAAGATTTCTCTGAAAGTACGAGAATGCATTGGCTCATGCTTCTGTTGTCTGCTCAAAACAAATGCTATATTGATTTTCATTCAGATAGTTTACAAAAGATACTTGTGGATTATTTTGATGTGCAGGGTACGCCTAACGAGCGAATGACAGCCCACTATCTGTTAGGCCGCGCTTATAGCGATATGGGGGAGGCTCCGATGGCCCTTCGATGTTATCAAACTGCCGTAGAGTGTGCTGATACCATGGCAAAGGATTGCGACTATTATACGCTTTGCAGTGTTTATGGGCAGATGGCACAGATACTAAACGCGCAGCATCTACCAAAAGAGGCAATAGAGAGTTGGAAGCTCTATAGCTATTTTGCCCACAGAGACCATAATACTTTTTCGTATATTAAGGGGAAGGAGTTGCAGATACCCTCGTATTATCAAATGGTCGATACCTCCAGTTGCCTTAGATTGACGGAGGAATGTCACAAGCTATATACTGCCTATGGCTATCCAGAAGAAGCCGCGTCCGTTTATCCTACCGCAATCCTTATTCTACTCCAAGATGGACAGTGGCCGCGTGCTCATCGGATGATGATGGAGTATGAAGACAAGTCTGGTCTTTTCGATGACGAGGGAAACATCTCATTGGGTAAAGAAAAATACTATTACTGCAAGGGGTTGTATTATATGGGTACACATCAGGTGGATTCGGCTGAGTATTTCTTCAGAAAACTGCTTGGTTTCCGGCGTAACAGGAATTATGATGCCTATAAAGGACTTCTTGCCGTGTATCAAGAGAGAAGAAATATTGATTCTATCTTGAAGTATTCTACTTTGTGCGAGCAAGCTCTTGACAGTATTCAGGCTGATGATCAGTCGGATGCAATGATTGCAGCCCATTCGCTATACAATTATAGCCGACAGGAAAAAATTGCCAGCAAGAAAACTTTGGAGGCAAAGCAGACAAAGTGGAGGATGATTTTTGTTGTTATTGCTGTATTGCTATTTGCAGCCTTGATTATCAATTTCTTTTACCAAAAATTCAAACGGTTGAGGAAAGCAAAGGAGAAGGAATTAGGACAAATAAGCACCGATTATATGGTTGCCATCAGTAAATATGAGCAACTAAAACAGGAATTGCAGGAGTTAGCAGTTGATCAGAAACGTGTCGTTGAGAACAAACGGGAGGAAATCTCCGTTCTCCGTGTACAAATTGATGGATATAAGAAAAAGTTTGATGAACTTCCAGACCATGATAAGGAGGCCGCGATAATGGGAAGTGACATCGTCGTGGCATTTCAAAAAATGGCTTCAGTGAAACCTAAATCTCAGGTGCCAACTGTTGGCGACTGGCAGCGTCTTATGGGGATGTTTGCTAAAAGTATCCCAAAATTCTATGAAGGAATCTTACTGAATGATGACTTGACAAAGCTTGAGAAAGAAATTTGCATGTTGTGCCGGCTGAACTTCTCCAATGGTCAGATTAGTGTGTTGTTGGACAAGTCAACCCAAAGTGTCACCAATACAAAAAGCAAGGTCAACATTAAATTATTCGGTCAGAAAACAGTAACATCTTTTAAGAAAAACCTTCAGAGTATGTAGGGGGGGGTAAGGAATGGCAAACGTATCTTCGAAGTGGTTGTATAATATCTATATAATTTGTTGGATTACTATTTGAATAATTACTAAACTTTCGCAAGTGAATATTCATTCATCAAGCGACTAATTTATACATTTGATATAGCTTATGGAACTTAGGATTCCCATCAATAACCGCAGAAAGCAGTTCGCTGGCATCGGCAGAGATTATCTCTGCGATTTCCAGAATGGTGTCCAGTATCAGTTCCCATATCCTGTCCGTAACGGAGAGCTCGAGAGTATTGCCAGTAACATCACGGAAGAGGGCTCCGACGGTCTCATAGGCCTCAAACCGCTTTACCGTACAGAGGATATTGTATTGCATCATCGTCAGCGTGAAGCTGGCAATCTGTGCAGAGAAGTGTATGCTCTGGCATCTGCCGAAGTCGAGCAGCTGCTTGCAGTCGTGATATGCCACCTCGGTAGTCCATCGCATGGAGTAGGTGCGATAGGCCTTGAGGAAGCCGAGCGAGAGGTCTGTGGTGAGCTGTCCGTTCCACTGTCCCTTTCTGCCTCGCTTCGAGAGGAACAGGCGCACGGTGGTTCCAGCAAACTTCACGTCGATGGTGCAGTAGGTGCACTTGGGCGTCCTGTTGTGCTTGGTGAGTCCCTGTTTTTGGAGCTTTGCGACAATCTGGTTGGCCGTCAGCTCGCCCCACTCGGTGCGGTACTTGGTCTTGCCCATCTTGATCATGCCAAGCAGATGACACTTGATGTGGCGGCTGGTAATCAGGCGAACGAAATCTGCACAGGTAAACCAACTGTCAACGAGCAGATAGTCGAAGCGGATGCCACGTTTGATGGCGTACTTCACCATCTCGATGGCCTTGTCGGTCTTCTTCATCGTGTATTCCTTGATGCGCTCCTCAACACTCTGCCCCGTATAGTCTGCGGAGAACCTTTCGCTGCGTTGTTTGTCCGTCAGCCCCTGCTTCCTGTCGGGATTACGGCCTTCTTCGCCATGAAGCGAGAAGTCGAGGAACAGTTGGCTCATGCCGTCAGTAAGCAGCAGCGTCAGGCACTTGTATCCAAGGATGCTCTTATGCTGGATATGGGAGAACACCTTGCCGATAAGCTCACTCTTACGACCACTCTTCGGAGCGTCCGTATCATCAATAATCAGGCAGACAGGCTTGTCATGCTCAGCCTCTGTGCTGCGATTAATCTTCCTCAGCAGCTGAAGGTTCATCGCATAGAGCAGCTTGCGCCACTTGATATTACCATCATTCATAAAACGATAGAACATGTCCTTCTCACAACTGAACAGGCGGCTTAATGCTGAGCCCGAGTACCGGTATGCATTCCTGACGACGAAGAATGGAAACAGCATCAGAAGATTCAGAACCTGCACATTCGTAAACTTGCAGTTCTCCTTCTTCTCTGTCCCTATCTGCTCCGGACGTATGTTTATGCACTCCATCACTCTCATTATCGCATTCATTGCACGATTTTTATCATTTTCTGAGAAAAAAACTTCTCAAATCTGAAATAATTGTTGTAACTTTGCTCACGGCTTCTAAGTTTGGACTTTACTGTTTTGCAGTTGTAAAGTTACTCATTTTCTGTGAGTTATGCAAACTTCGAAGCCTTTTTTATTCCAATTTTATGTTAAATTATGCTGGTGTGACATCACTTGCGAAAGTTTAGATAATTATATGCTGACATAAATGGGTATTTCTCCGCGAACCTATCCCCCCATACCACACGCTCATCTTCGGGTCATAGTATCTTGCGCCGTAGTATTTCACTTTTCGACAACGAATTGCACGAATGGACACGAAATAGCAACCTCACGGCTGCTGCTTAGTATTTTTGACATAAGAACATAAGGACATATAAATTTTGACAGAAGACTAAGGATAGCCCAGCATATCTCACCTTATAACCTGCAAGTGAAGCGACCACGCCACCAATTGCACGAATCTTCACGAATATAACTCCTGAACTACTAACAAATCATTTTTATCGGACACTAATAATAAATAATAGAACCCACCTTAAAAAATATTTGTGAAAAGTTTGGAGGTTACATATTAATTACATAATTTTGCATTGAAAACATAATTACAACATATATTGTAACCTAAAGTTAATTACTATGAAAGTTGAGAAAATCATGCAAGCACTGGAGCAAAAGCATCCAGGCGAGTCGGAGTATCTACAGGCAGTGAGAGAAGTGCTGCTGTCAGTAGAGGAAGTTTACAACCAGCATCCCGAATTTGAGAAAGCCAAGATTATCGAGCGCATCGTAGAGCCAGAGCGCATCATCACGTTCCGTGTGCCCTGGGTGGACGACAAAGGCGAGGTGCATGTAAACATAGGCTACCGTGTGCAATACAACAGTGCTATTGGCCCGTACAAAGGTGGTTTGCGCTTCCACCCGTCAGTCAACCTTTCGATATTGAAGTTCCTCGGTTTTGAGCAGACCTTCAAGAATGCCCTCACCACACTGCCCATGGGCGGTGGCAAGGGTGGTTCCGACTTCTCTATCCGCGGGCGTTCGGATGCCGAAGTAATGCGCTTCTGCCAGGCATTCATGTTGGAGCTACATAAAGTGATTGGCCCCGACATGGACGTTCCCGCCGGCGACATCGGCGTGGGCGGCCGTGAGATTGGCTACCTTTTTGGCATGTACAAGAAACTCACCCACCAATATCAGGGTGTGCTGACAGGCAAGGGCCTGGAATGGGGTGGTTCGATACTCCGTCCTGAGGCAACAGGATTTGGTGCATTGTATTTCGTCAACCAAATGCTTCAGACCCATGGTATCGACATCAAGGGAAAGACCGTAGCCATCAGTGGTTTTGGCAACGTGGCATGGGGTGCAGCCAAGAAGGCTACCGAACTGGGTGCCAAGGTGGTGACCATCTCTGGCCCCGACGGCTACATCTACGACCCCGCCGGTCTCGACGACGAGAAGATAGCCTATATGCTTGAACTACGTGCCAGTGGCAATGATGTCTGCCAGCCCTACGCTGAGGAATTTGAAGGTTCCGAGTTCTTCGAGGGCCGTAAGCCTTGGGAGGTGAAGGTAGATATTGCACTGCCATGCGCTACACAGAACGAGTTGAATGGTGCCGATGCCGACATGCTGCTCGCCAATAAGACGTTGTGTGTGGCAGAAGTGTCAAACATGGGCTGTACGGCCGAAGCCGTGGATAAGTTTGTGGCTGCCGGCCAGCTCTTTGCTCCTGGCAAGGCTGTAAATGCCGGTGGTGTGGCTACATCTGGTCTGGAAATGACCCAAAACTCCATGCGTATATCCTGGAGTGGTGAGGAAGTTGACCAGAAACTGCATACCATCATGTCGAACATTCACGCACAGTGTGTGAAATACGGCACAGAGGCTAACGGCTATATCAACTACGTGAAGGGTGCCAACATCGCCGGCTTCATGAAGGTGGCCAACGCCATGATGGCTCAGGGCATCGTATAGTTATTAGAGGTAAGTGGTAAGAGGTGAGAGATTACCTTTTCTCCTTCCAATATCACTCTCAACCAACAAAACGGGGCGGATGCGACAATCGCATCCGCCCGTATTTTATAGTAATAATCAACTCAATCTTTCGGACATACACGGGGTATGTCCCTACACTAATGACTCACTATCGGCGTGTATTGATTCTGAATTCAGAAACATCCGACATGACAGTTTCTCCCTGGAGGACAGATATACAGAAGGTGGCAACCCCTTCTTTCATCCGTCCAGCTTTCACCATGGCAGTATAGCGAATGCCACGTCCTGGCTCCAGGCGCTCCACATGGATATTGGGTGAAATATAGATGTTTTTCTTCCCACTACTTTCCACCACAGTGGGTTGCAAGTCAAAAACAGTTGTATTAGAGGTGTTGAAGACCTCAAAAATCACCTTGCAAGTCTCCCCAGAGTTGATGGCATTGTCGCGATTATCATCGACAAAACGAGCATTGCGAATCTGCAACTGATTGCTGACATTGTAATTGGAAGACAGATACTCGATACTTGAAGCAGAAGGAGACATCGTACGTGCATTAGCAGCAGAATAATTGCCAGTATAGTCATTGCCATCAAAGTCATAGAGACGGTCGTCGCCACTGTTTGACGGATCGTAGCCGCTGTCGTAATTGCCATAGTTTCCGTAGTTGTCGTAGGAAGAGTTGCTGGCAGCCTTACTACGCTGTACTCTCTCGTAATGGTCGTGTACATCACGGCGGTCGGCCTCATCTTTGGCATTACCAATGGCAGCACCTATCACAGCACCACCAGCCATACCGATAATCGTACCCACGTCACTTCCACGAGCACCACCTGTGATACCACCGATAGCCGACCCCAAGACAGAGCCAAACTGTCCACCCACATATGCACCTGTGCCTGTATATGTGCCACATCCTGTGAGCAACAGCACCGAGCAGATTGATAATACTATAACCTTTCTCATATTATTTCAAATTAAATATCGTTACAAAAATACAAAAAAAAGAAATATCATGGGGCTTATAATGCCATTATTTGCACTATCGATTTTTTATCGGTACAAAATTACTACATAAAATCTTTCCAGACACTGGAAATTCCCCAAATCGGAATAGGGAAAACCCTACAAAAATTGCCCCCCAATAAATTGGAGGGCAATCATATAAGTGGAAAGAGATTTACTCAGCCTTTTCCTCTGCGGGTGCCTCAGCAGCAGGAGCCTCAGCGGCGGGTGCCTCAGCAGCAGCGGCAGATGACTTACGACTACGGCGTGTACGCTTAGCAGTCTTGGTCACCTTAGCCATATTCTCGTCGAAGTCAACCAGCTCGATGAAAGCCATCTGAGCAGCGTCACCCTGACGGAGACCTAACTTGATGATACGAGTATAGCCACCGGGGCGGTCGCCCACTTTCTCAGCCACCGGGCCAAAGAGTTCTTTCAGGGCTTCTTTGTTCTGGAGATAGCTAAACACGACGCGGCGTGAGTGTGTAGAGTCATCCTTACAACGTGTGATAAGGGGCTCAGCATATTTTTTGAGTGCCTTTGCCTTGGCGAGAGTCGTAGTGATTCTTTTGTGCATAATCAGCGAGATAGTCATGTTGGCAAGCATGGCATTGCGGTGATCTGCAGTACGGCTCAAATGATTGAATTTCTTATTATGTCTCATTTTTTATTAATTATCAAGTTGATATTTTGATATGTCGGTACCAAACGACAGATTCAGACCCTCGAGCAAATCATCAAGCTCTGAGAGCGATTTCTTACCGAAGTTGCGGAACTTCAAGAGGTCGGTCTTGTTGTACTGCACCAGGTCGCCGAGTGTTTCAACATCAGCAGCCTTCAGGCAGTTGAGTGCACGCACGCTGAGGTTCATGTCAACCAGACGTGTCTTAAGCAGCTGACGCATGTGTAATACCTCCTCGTCAAACTCCTGGTTGTGATCCGTCTCAGGTGTCTCAAGAGCGATTTTTTCGTCTGAGAAGAGAGCGAAATGATGAATCAGGATTTTGGCAGCCTCTTTCAGTGCATCTTTCGGGTGAATGGAACCGTCCGTAGTCACTTCGAGAATGAGTTTGTCGTAGTCGGTTTTCTGTTCGACACGATATGGCTCAACAGCGAATTTGACGTTGCGGATAGGGGTGTAGATAGAATCGATTGGAATGACGAAGACGTCGGTGCAGAAATCACGATTCTCATCGGCAGGTACATAGCCCCGGCCTTTGTTAATAGTAATGTCCAACTGCATGGACGCTTTGGCATCTAAATGACAAATCACCAAATCTGGGTTTAACACTTCAAATCCAGTCAGATACTTGCTGATATCACCAGCCTTGAATTCCGTGGAATTCTCTACGGTGATACTAACTTTCTCGTTCTCGAATTCTTCTACTAACTGTTTGAATCTCACTTGTTTGAGATTCAAGATAATGTTGGTGACATCCTCCTTGACACCTGGCACTGAAGAAAATTCATGCTCCACGCCACCGATTTTGATGGTGTTGATGGCATAACCCTCCAGTGAAGAGAGGAGAATGCGTCGCAATGCGTTGCCTATGGTAACGCCAAAGCCTGGCTCAAGAGGACGAAATTCGAACTTGCCGAATTTGTCGTTAGCCTCCAACATTACGACTTTGTCGGGTTTTTGAAATGCTAATATCGCCATTAATTTAATGATTTATTTAGAGTACAACTCAACGATTAACTGCACATTGATTTTCTCTGGAATGTCATCGCGCTCGGGCTTGTGCAGGAACTTTCCACTCTTTGTAGTCTCATCCCACTCAATCCAAGGATATTTGCTGTGGTTGAAACCTGCGAGTGCAGCCTCGATAACTTCCAAAGACTTGGCCTTCTCACGTACGCCGACAACCTGTCCGGGCTTAACGGAGTAGGACGGGATATTTACTACCTGACCATCAACCACGATATGCTTGTGGCTGACAAGCTGGCGTGCAGCTGCGCGAGTTGGGGCAATACCCATGCGGAAGACGACATTGTCGAGTCGGCTCTCCAGATTCTGAAGCAGCACCTCACCGGTGATACCCTCAGCCTTTGCAGCTTTTTCAAACATATTACGGAACTGGCGCTCGAGCACACCGTATGTGTACTTGGCCTTCTGCTTCTCTGCCAACATGACACCGTACTCAGACTGTTTACGTCTGCGGTTGTTGCCATGCTGTCCAGGAGGGAAGTTTCTCCTGGACAAAACTTTGTCTGGGCCGAATATCGGTTCTCCGAATCGGCGCGCAATTTTTGATTTCGGTCCTATGTATCTTGCCATAATATAAAATATAAACTTCTTGTATGAATATTTGTTTGATTACACGCGGCGACGCTTTGGAGGACGGCAGCCATTGTGTGGTAATGGTGTAACATCAACGATCTCTGTAACCTCGATGCCGGCGCCATGGATAGCGCGGATAGCTGATTCACGTCCGTTACCTGGACCTTTAACATATGCCTTTACCTTGCGCAGACCTAAGTCGTAGGCAACTTTTGCGCAATCCTCTGCAGCCATCTGAGCTGCGTACGGTGTGTTCTTCTTTGAGCCGCGGAAACCCATCTTTCCTGCCGACGACCATGAAATAACCTGGCCCTCGCTATTGGCCAAAGACACGATGATATTGTTGAACGAGCTGTGGACATGAAGTTGTCCGAGAGCATCAACCTTAACGTTTCTCTTCTTCGAAGTGACTGTTTTCTTTGCCATAACTGTTTACTTTCTACTTGTTTACTTTGTAGCCTTTTTCTTGTTAGCGACAGTCTTCTTCTTTCCCTTGCGGGTACGGGCATTATTCTTAGTGCTCTGTCCGCGTACTGGAAGACCGTTACGATGTCTGACACCTCTGTAGCAACCAATGTCCATGAGGCGCTTAATGTTCATCTGAACTTCAGATCTGAGGTCACCCTCCACTTTGTATTCAGCGCCGATGATTTCACGGATTTTGGCAGCCTGCTCGTCATTCCATTCGTTGACCTTCAGGTCACGGCTGACGCCCGCCTTGTCCAATATCTTTGCTGAACTACTTCGACCAATACCATAGATGTAGGTCAATGCGATTTCGCCACGCTTGTTCTGGGGCAAATCTACTCCAACAATTCTTATTGCCATTTGTTAACTTAAAAAATGATAGATTAAAATTTGATAAATACGTCATACGGGAATTCACTTCCCCATCCCCAATTATCCCTGACGGAGTTTATATTTGGGGTTTTTCTTGTTGATAACGAAAAGACGACCCTTGCGACGTACGATTTTGCAGTCAGGAGTGCGTTTTTTCAATGATGCTCTTGTCTTCATATCTCACTAAAATTATTTATATCTGAACACTATTCTACCCTTTGTGAGGTCGTATGGACTCATCTCCACCTTGACTTTATCTCCAGGGAGGATTTTGATGTAATGCATTCTCATCTTACCTGAGATGTGCGCCGTGATGGGGCATCCGTTTTCCAATTCCACACGGAACATAGCATTTGACAATGCCTCAACGATGGTTCCGTCTTGCTCTATTGCGGCTTGCTTTGCCATAATTGTTGATTAATATACCTTATAATGATTTTAATACTTCTTTAATTTCATCAAATGAAGAGAGAATCTCAGCCTCGCCTCTTCTCACAGCAATGGTGTGCTCGAAATGAGCTGCAGGCTTGTGGTCGCGTGTGCGTATAGTCCATCGGTCATCGTCCATGAAGATAGCCCTGTCGCCCATTGTGACCATTGGCTCTATTGCCAGGCACATACCTTGCTTAAGCATAACACCATTACCTCTGCGCCCATAATTAGGCACCTGTGGGTCTTCGTGCATTTTTCGCCCGATACCATGCCCGGTGAGCTCTCTGACGATACCATATCCCTGCGCTTCGCAATGATCTTGTACAGCACTGCTGATGTCGCCTAAATGATGTCCTGCAACTGCATTCTTTATACCGAGATAAAGTGCCTCGTAGGTGGTATCTAAAAGATGTCTCACCTCATCGGTCACCTCGCCGACACAGAATGTGTAGCATGAGTCGCCATTGAAACCTTCGAGCAGCGTACCACAATCGACGGAGATGATATCCCCGTCGCGCAGTACGGTTTTGCTATCGGGTATTCCATGCACCACCACATCGTTGACCGACGTGCAGATATTGGCAGGGAAGGGTGCTCCATAAGGGTTGGGGAATCCTAAGAATGTAGGTGTTGCCCCATGGTCACGGATAAACTCTCCTGCCACTTTGTCGAGCTGGAGAGTTGTCACACCCGGCTTGATATGCTTAGCTAATTCGGCGAGCGTACGGCCTACCAGTCGGTTTGCCCGCCTCATCAGCTCTAACTCATCTTCAGTTTTGAGAAATATTCTCATTCAAGGTATTAATAAGCTGAGACACCACCACGTGTATGGCCTACCTTGAGCAGTCCGTCGTAGTGACGCATCATCAGATGGCTCTGTATCTGCTGCAGTGTATCAATCACCACACCCACAAGAATGAGCAGTGACGTACCTCCGAAGAACTGTGCGAAACCTTGCTGCACATTGAGAATACTTGCGAGTGCAGGCATGATGGCGATGAATGCGATAAAAAGCGAACCAGGTAGTGTTATACGAGACATAATTGTATCAATATACTCAGCTGTTGGCTTACCAGGCTTCACACCAGGAATAAAACCGTTGTTGCGCTTCATATCCTCAGCCATCTGTGTTGGGTTGAGTGTGATAGCTGTATAGAAATACGTAAAGGCAATGATGAGTATAGCGAAAATGATGTTGTACAACAAACTGGTGTGGTCCATCAGCGCATGCATCACAGAGTTTCCACCCTCGGTTGAATACTGAACAAGAGCCAGTGGGATGAACATCAGGGCCTGAGCGAAGATGATAGGCATCACATTGGCAGCAAACAGCTTCAACGGGATATACTGGCGTGCACCACCGTATGTCTTATTACCTTGCACTCTGCGAGCATATTGTACGGGCACCTTACGAACAGCTTGGGTAAGCAAGATTGCGGCACATACCACAGCAAAGAGAATGAGCAACTCAATGATGAACATCACCAGACCACCACCGGTGATGGCAGTGAATCGCGATGTGACTTCCTGGATGAATGCCTGTGGAAGTCTTGCGATAATACCAATCATGATGATCAATGACACACCATTGCCCACGCCCTTATCAGTGATGCGCTCGCCAAGCCATAAGATGAACATACTGCCTGCAGCAAGGATAATAGTTGCTGGAATCATGAACAAATCCCAGTTGATACCTGCAGCAAGAGCTCCACCTGACTGTCCCTTCAAGTTGAGCAGATAGGAAGGTGCCTGGAAGAGCAGGATAAACACAGTAAGAATACGTGTGTACCACATAATTTTCTTTCTTCCACTTTCACCCTCACGCTGCATCTTCTGGAAATAGGGTACAGCTACAGCAAGCAACTGCATCACAATCGACGCAGAGATGTAAGGCATAATACCAAGCGCAAAGATTGACGCATGGGAGAATGCACCACCGGAGAACATGTCGAGCAAGGACATCAGTCCACCCTCAGTCTGGCCCTGCAGCTTTTCAAGACCATTCGGGTCAATACCCGGGAGCACTACGAATGAGCCAAAACGATAAATTGCCGTAAACAGGATGGTGATGAGGATCCGCTGACGCAAATCCTCCACCTTCCAAATGTTCTTCAGTGTTTCGATAAACTTTTTCATTTACTTAGATAATAGTTGTGTTACCACCTACTGCCTTGATAGCTTCTTCGGCAGTCTTTGAGAAAGCATGAGCCTCAACTTGAAGCGCAGCCTTGATTTCACCGTTGCCAAGAATCTTGACAAGTTTTGAACCACTGACCAAGCCAGCAGCCTTGAGTTCCTCAATACCAATCTTGGTGAGGCTGTTCTTTTCTGCCAATGCCTGCAATGTGGCGAGGTTGACAGCAAAATACTCCTTATGGTTGATGTTCTTGAATCCAGCTTTTGGCACGCGGCGCTGCAGAGGCATCTGACCACCTTCGAAACCAATCTTTCTCTTATAACCAGAGCGAGCCTTTGCACCTTTATGTCCACGAGTAGAAGTACCACCGAGTCCCGAACCTGGGCCGCGGCCAATACGACGACGCGAATGGGTAGAGCCAGCTGCTGGCTTTAGATTATGCAATTTCATATTTATTACGCTTTAGAAAACTGATTAATTATTCTACTATGGTTACCAGGTGATGCACTTTGCGAATCATGCCACGAATAGCAGGGCAATCCTCCTTTTCAACGACCTGTGAGATCTTGTGCAATCCAAGTGCCTGAAGTGTGCGCTTCTGGTCGGCGGGATAACCGATTTTGCTCTTTATTTGCTTTATTTTTATTGTTGCCATAACGAAATCTCCTTATCCTCTAAATACTTTTTGCATGGAAATACCGCGGACACCTGCCACGGTGTAAGCATCACGTACCTCAGAGAGAGCCTTGATAGTGGCTTTTACGAGGTTGTGGGGATTGGACGAGCCCTTCGACTTGGCAAGCACGTCGGTCACACCGGCACTCTCGAGCACAGCACGCATAGCACCACCGGCCACCATACCAGTACCAGGAGCAGCTGGTTTGAGGAACACTTTAGCGCCACCGTATGCCACTTCGATTTCATGTGGGATAGTGCCTTTGAGTACGGGCACCTTGACAAGGTTTTTCTTTGCTGCCTCAGTACCCTTTGCGATAGCTGCTGTGACTTCACCAGCCTTGCCGAGTCCCCATCCGATGACACCATTGCCGTCACCTACAACGACGATGGCAGCGAATGTGAATGTACGTCCACCCTTTGTCACCTTGGTAACGCGGTTGATGGCTACCAGACGCTCTTTCAATTGTACGTCACTGTTGATATTTACTTTGTTCATTGCCATAATCGTTTAGAAATTAAGTCCACCTTTACGGGCTGCATCAGCCAGTTGTTTCACTCTGCCATGGTAAAGATATCCATTGCGGTCGAACACCACAGCGTTGATTCCTGCTGCCTTAGCCTTCTCGGCAATCATCTCTCCGACCTTCTCGGCCTGCTGAGCCTTAGGCATAGCCTCGAGGCCCACAGAGGATGCAGAGACAAGTGTCTTGCCCTTAGGATAGTAAGTAAGCACCTTCTTGACACCCTTTTTCACGATGGTACGTGTGAAAGGTTTCTCGGTGTTTGCCCATGTGTCGTCAACGATCTGCACATAAATCTGCTTGTTGCTGCGGAACACAGTCATTCTTGGGCGCTCAGGTGTGCCGTTGACCTTCTTGCGAATTCTATATTTAATCTTAATTCGTCTTTCTTCTTTCTTTGTTGTCATAATCGTAAATTATTAAAGTTACTTAGCCGAAGCCGACTTACCCGACTTCCTGCGGATGACCTCACCCTTGAAGAGGATACCCTTGCCCTTGTAAGGCTCAGGCTTGCGGAAAGAGCGAATTTTTGCACAAATGAGTCCGAGCAGCTGTTTGTCGCACGACTCGAGCATGATGACGGGATTCTGGTTTCTCTCTGACTTGGTTTCCACCTTTACCTCTGGTGGGAGCTGAATGAAGATGGGATGGGTATAACCCAATGAGAACTCAACGATATTGCCCTGGTTAGATACGCGGTATCCCACGCCCACCAGTTCCAATGTCTTCTTAAAGCCTTCGCTCACACCCACGACCATGTTGTTGACAAGTGCGCGGTAGAGACCATGGAAAGCTTGTTTCTGCTTGATGTTCACGGGGCTGTTCTCGTCGATTTCGAAAACCATCTCACCGTTTTCAACTTTAACTTTGATAGAGGAATCCACTTTCTGTGAGAGTTCGCCCTTGGGGCCTTTGACGGTGATGACACCATCGTTCTGTTTCACTTCCACTCCTGCTGGAATGGCGATTGGCATTTTACCTATTCTTGACATTGTTTTGTCCTCCCAAATTAATAGACATAGCAAAGCACTTCACCACCGATTTTCATCTCGATAGCCTCTTTGTCTGTCATGACACCTTTGGATGTAGATAGGATAGCGATACCTAATCCGTTGATAACTCTCGGCATGTCCTTGTATCCGGTATATTTACGGAGACCAGGAGTGGAAACTCTCTTGAGCTTCTTGATGGCGTTGACCTTAGTGGCTGGGTCGTACTTGAGAGCGACCTTGATAGAGCCTTGAGGTCCGTCCTCTACAAATTTGTAGTTGAGGATGTAGCCCTTCTCAAAAAGGATTTTTGTGATTTCCTTTTTGATGTTTGAGGCAGGAATCTCGACAACACGGTGATGAGCCATGATTGCGTTTCTAAGCCTCGTCAGATAATCTGCAATTGGATCTGTCATAAAATGATTACTGTTTAATTAATCGGGACTGCCCCGACAATATTAAATTACTAAAACTCTGTGCTTTTGTTGTTACCAGCTTGCCTTCTTCACACCTGGGATGAGGCCTGATGATGCCATCTCGCGGAACTGAATACGCGACAGTCCAAACTGACGCATGTATCCCTTTGGACGACCGGTGATTTTGCAGCGGTTGTGCAGGCGGATGGGGTTGGCATTGCGTGGAATGCTCTGCAGTTTGCGGGCAGCCTCGTAAGCTTCCATGGGATCGTTGCTGGTTGCGATGATCTTCTTGAGTTCCGCACGCTTCTGAGCATACTTTGCCACCAGTCTGGCTCTCTTGACCTCGCGGGCCTTCATTGATTCTTTTGCCATGTTGATTATGCGTTTTTAGCGTTTTTGAATGGGAGTCCGAAAGCCTTGAGCAGGGCGTAACCCTCTTCATCGGTCTTTGCGGATGTGACGAACGTGATGTTCATACCCTGTATGCGGTCGATGGTGTCGATGTTTATTTCAGGGAAGATAATCTGCTCCTCGATACCGAGTGTGTAGTTACCTCTACCGTCAAATTTACTCTCAATACCCTTGAAGTCGCGGATACGTGGCAGAGCCACACGCACGAGCTTCTCAAGGAACTCATACATACGCTCGCGGCGGAGTGTCACCATCACACCGATTGGCATCTTCTTACGAAGTTTGAAGTTGGCGATGTCTTTCTTTGAGAAAGTGGCCACAGCCTTCTGTCCGGTAATGACTGCCAGTTCGTTGAGTGCCACGTCGATGATTTTCTTCTCCTGTGTGGCATCACCGAGTCCCTGGTTGATGACAATCTTCTTGAGCACTGGGATCTGCATTGAGGAAGTGTAGTTGAACTGCTTCATCAGTGCTGGTGCGATCTGCTCGACGTATTGTTTTTTTAACTGTGCTGTATTCATTATTTAATCTCCTGTCCTGATTTTTTAGCGATACGTACTTTCTTGCCGTCCTCGTTGACTTTGATGGCAATGCGTGTAGGTTTGCCGCTCTTGGGGTCTATAAGGCTCAGATTAGAAATATGGATAGGAGCCTCAATTTTGGTGAAACCGCCCTGAGGGTTCTTTGCCGAAGGCTTTGCACTCTTGGTGACGATGTTGACACCCTCTACGATAGCACGCTGCTTCTCTTTGAGCACCTTAAGCACCTTTCCAGTCTTGCCTTTGTCCTCTCCAGAGAGCACAACGACTGTGTCGCCTTTCTTAATATGTAACTTAATCATTAGTTTACTCTTTTTAAAATGTTATAGTACCTCGGGTGCCAACGACACGACCTTCATATTGACAGCGCGGAGCTCACGTGCCACGGGGCCGAAAATACGGCTGCCGCGAAGCTCACCTGCATTGTTAAGCAGCACACATGCGTTGTCGTCGAATCTGATGTAAGAACCGTCGGCGCGGCGAATCTCCTTTTTTGTACGTACGATCAAAGCCTTTGACACAGTGCCTTTTTTGAGGTCGCTCGAAGGTATGACGTTCTTTACTGTGACCACGATGATGTCACCTACGCTGGCGTAGCGGCGGCGTGTACCACCGAGCACTTTGATACACAAAGCCTCGCGGCCTCCGCTGTTGTCGCAAATGGTAAGTCTTGTTTCTGCCTGTATCATGATTACTTAGCTTTTTCGATTATTTGTACAAGTCTCCATCTCTTAGTCTTGCTCAACGGGCGTGTCTCCATGATGAGTACAGTATCGCCTACGTTGGCCTCGTTCTTCTCATCGTGTGCATGATACTTTTTAGTTTTCTGCACAAACTTTCCGTAGATTGGGTGCATTTCCTTGAACTTAGCGGCAATAACAATGGTTTTATCCATTTTGTTGCTGATTACCACACCCATTCTTGTCTTTCTTAAATTTCTTGTTTCCATCTGGACCATTGTTATTTGTTAAGTTCTCTCTGACGAAGTTCAGTCTTCATACGTGCAATGTCACGACGCACCAACTTAATCTGTGATGGATTCTCCAGAGGAGCCACGGCATGTGTCAGTTTCAGCTGCTGAAGCTTAGCCTGTGTGCCTTCCAGTCTCTCTACCAAGTCCTGTGTGGAGAGTTCTCTTATTTCATTAATCTTCATAGTTTAAGCGTTTTTATCGAAATCACGTCTTACGACAAACTTTGTTTTAACAGGCAGTTTCTGAGCTGCAAGGCGTAAAGCCTCTTTAGCAATGTCGAAACTGACACCTTCCACCTCGAAGAGGATACGTCCAGGCTGTACTGGTGCAACCCATCCTGCTGGGTCACCTTTACCCTTACCCATACGCACGTCAGCAGGCTTGCGTGTGATAGGTTTGTCAGGGAATATACGAATCCATACTTGTCCCTCGCGCTGCATGTATCTGTTGACTGCGACACGGGCTGCCTCAATCTGGCGGCTGTCAATCCATTTGTGCTCAAGTGTTTTGATGCCGAATGAGCCAAATGCCAGCTGTGTGCCTCTGTGCGCGTTGCCTTTTCTGCCGCGACCGTCCTGAGGTCTTCTATATTTTACTCTTTTTGGCTGTAACATAGTAACTTATGCTTTTTATCGGTTATTGTTTCTCCTACGGTTGCCACGACCCTGGCGCTGACCACCACCTTGACGGCGATTTTGCTTCTCCTGTGAGAAGTTAGGAGCCAGATCGACCTTGCCGTAGATTTCACCTCTGCAAATCCATACTTTAATGCCGAGCAATCCCACCTTGGTGAGTGCTTCTGCCTGACAGTAGTCAACGTCTGCGCGGAAAGTGTGCAGTGGGGTACGTCCCTCTTTGTACATTTCCTTGCGTGCCATTTCAGCACCATTGAGTCGGCCGGTGATTTGCACTTTAATACCTTCAGCACCTGCACGCATAGTGTTGGCGATAGCCATCTTGATGGCGCGGCGGTAAGCCACCTTACCTTCCACCTGTCTTGCAATGTTGTTGGCAACGATAGTAGCATCGAGGTCTGGTTTCTTCACCTCGTAGATATTGATCTGAATCTCCTTGTTGTAGAGTTTCTTCAGCTCTTCTTTCAATTTGTCGACATCCTGTCCGCCAGGACCGATTACTTTGCCCGGACGTGCTGTGCAGATAGTAATGGTGACGAGTTTGATGGCTCTCTCGATAACAATCTTCGAGATGCTGTCATTGGCGAGGCGCTCATTGAGGTAGTTGCGAATTTTCTGGTCCTCGACGAGGTTGTCACCGAAGTTTTTGCCACCGAACCAACTTGAGTCCCATCCTCTTATAATACCCAGACGGTTGCTTATTGGATTAACTTTCTGTCCCATTCTGCTTATAGTTTTTCTTCGTTATTTTTAGAGTCGACAAACAATGTCACATGATTGCTGCGCTTGCGGATTCTGTATCCGCGTCCCTGAGGTGCCGGTCTCATACGTTTCCAGGTAACACCCTCATCGACAAAGACGCGCGAGACGAACAATTCGCCATCATCTGCCTTGCGATCGTTTTTAGCCTCCCAGTTGGCTATGGCAGAGCGGAGAAGTTTCTCCACATCGATGGCAGCCTTTTTATTTGAGAATCTGAGCACTCCGAGGGCTCTGTTGACTTCCATACCCCTAATCATATCTACGACATAGCGCATTTTTCTGGGTGATGAAGGGCAGTCGTTGAGCTTTGCAAAGTAGAGGCTCTTGGCGGCTTCTTTTCTTTTCTCAGCCGCAATACGTTTTCTTGCTCCCATTATAGTATTTGTTTTGTTTCAATGGTTAGCCTGTTTATCTCTTATTACCAGCATGGCCGCCGAATCTACGTGTGGGTGAGAATTCACCAAGTTTGTGTCCGACCATGTTTTCAGTGATATAAACAGGGATAAATTTATTTCCGTTATGAACAGCCACAGTGTGTCCCACAAAGTCAGGGGAGATCATTGAGGCCCTGGCCCATGTCTTCACGACAGTTTTCTTGCCGCTCTCATTCATAGCGAGAATTTTCTTCTCGAGTGCTACGTTGATATATGGACCTTTTTTAAGTGAACGACTCATAATTTACTCTTGTTAACTGTTATTTTTTATTAGCTCTTTCGATAATATACTTGTTGGAATGCTTCTTAGGAGCTCTTGTCTTGAGACCCTTAGCATACAAGCCGTTGCGTGAGCGTGGGTGTCCACCCGACTGGCGTCCTTCACCACCACCCATTGGGTGATCATGCGGGTTCATTACCACACCACGGTTGTGAGGTCTGCGACCCAGCCAGCGTGAGCGGCCAGCCTTACCAGACTGCTCCAGAGCGTGGTCTGAGTTACCTACACTACCTACAGTAGCTTTACAAGCAGAGAGGATCTGGCGTGTCTCGCCAGAGGGGAGCTTAATCACGCAGTAGGAACCTTCGCGTGAAGTCAACTGAGCGAAATTACCTGCCGAACGCACCAGCTTGGCACCCTGTCCCGGGCGAAGCTCGATGTTGTGCACCACTGTACCTACGGGGATGTTGGCCAGAGGAAGACAGTTGCCTACCTCAGGGGCGGCATCTGGTCCCGACATAAGGGTAGTGCCCACTTGTAGTCCGATAGGAGCAATAATGTAGCGTTTTTCACCATCAGCATAGAAGAGCAATGCGATACGAGCCGAGCGGTTGGGGTCGTACTCAATTGTCTTAACGATTGCTGGAACACCATCTTTCTCTCGTTTGAAGTCGATAAGACGATACTTTCTCTTATGGCCACCGCCTCTGTATCTTACGGTCATCTTACCGGTATTGTTACGTCCACCTGTGGAACGCTTACCGAAAACGAGAGATTTCTCTGGTACGGATGCAGTAATTTCCTCGAACGTACCAATAATTTTGTGTCTTTGACCCGGAGTTACGGGTTTCAATTTACGTACTGCCATTTTTTATTAGATATTGCTGTAAAAATCAATTGTCTCGCCCTCTTTCAATGTGACGATAGCCTTTTTGAAAGCGGCCTTCTGCCCTTTGATAAGCCCAGCCTTTGTATAGCGCTGTGAGCGTTTTCCGGCATAACGAAGGGTATTCACATCGACCACTGTAACATTATACAGGCTTTCGACTTCTTCCTTGATCTGGAGTTTGTTAGCTTCAGGGCTGACGATAAAACCATAGCGGTTGGGGCGCTTGTCTGTGATATTGGTCATCTTCTCAGTAACCAATGGTCTCAATATAAATGCCATGTCTATTCTCCTTGATTATTTTGTTAAGATTTCGTCGATAGTCTTCAGCGAATTCTCAGTAATGACAAGAACATCAGCATTCAACACCTTATAGGCATTGAGTGACGATGCGAGCATAACTTCTGTGCGCTGTAAATTACGAGCCGACAAATATACATTTTTATTAACATCTGGCAAAAGGAAAAGCAGCTTCTTACCGTCGATTTTCAGATTTTTAACAACATTTACGAATTCTTTTGTTTTCGGTGCGTCGAAAGCGAAATCTTCAACAACGATGATAGCCTCTTCCTGAGCCTTGTATGAGAGAGCACTCTTGCGTGCGAGAACCTTAACTTTTTTGTTGAGTTTTGTGCGATAGTCACGGGGTTTTGGACCGAATACGCGACCACCACCACGAAGAAGTGGTGAATTGATGTCACCGTGGCGTGCACCACCACCGCCTTTCTGGCGTCCGAGCTTACGTGTGGAACCAGTGTGCTCGCTTCTCTCCTTAGCCTTTGCGGTGCCCTGGCGCTGATTGCCCAGATACTGCTTGACATCGAGATAGAGAACATGGTCGTTTGGTTCAATACCGTAGACTTCCTCATTCAGGACGACCTTGCGTCCGGTATCCTGACCTTTGATGTTTAATACGCTGACTTCCATTATTTCTTAATTAAGACGGTTGAACCATTACATCCGGCAACACTACCCTTAACGAGGATAAGATTATGCTCCGGTATGATCTTTAACACTCTGAGGTTCTGAGTTGTGACACGGTCACCACCCATGTGGCCTGCCATACGCATTCCTTTGAACACTTTTGCGGGATAGGAGCAAGCACCGATAGAACCCGGTTTGCGGGCACGGTCGTCCTGTCCGTGAGTTCTCTGACCTACACCACCGAAACCATGACGTTTCACGACACCCTGGAATCCTTTACCTTTGGAGGTGCCCACCACGTCAACAAATTCGGTGTCGCCGAAGATTTCAACTGTGACGGTATCGCCGAGGTTTAACTCCTCGTTGAATTTGAACTCAGCCAAGTGCTTTTTCGGTGTTGTACCTGCTTTCTTGAAAGTTCCCATGAGAGCTTTGGTAGTATTCTTCTCCTTAGCCTCACCGAACCCCAGCTGGAAAGCACTATAGCCGTCTTTCTCGACGGTTTTCACCTGGGTGACAACACAAGGACCAGCTTCGATAACAGTGCACGGTATATTTTTACCGTCGGCACTGAAAACGGATGTCATTCCGATTTTCTTTCCAATTAATCCTGGCATTTCAGTTTTAAGTTAAAAAAATAATAATGTAAATGTGATATTCTTGTTTCTTTTAAAGTGGCATCTTACTTTTTTCTACACACACAATCCACTTTAAAAGAAACGCTTTCTTCTTCAAAACTGAAGGCCAAGTCGCTCTTTTTCAATGTATTGATAGCATAAAAGCCAGCGCAATACGCACTTTGCGGCTGCAAAGGTACAACTTTTTCTACATTCCCGCAAATATTTTTAAGATTTTTTATACAATTATTTTATTTGAGGGTAAAATTCAGTCATTCCAATGGCATAAGACATCAAAACGGCACGACCTGTTGGCCGTGCCGTTTTGATTGATATTGGGATTGTCCTTGATACTATACTTTGATTTCCACTTCCACACCACTGGGGAGTTCAAGTTTCATCAGTGCATCGACAGTCTTTGCTGTTGAGCTATAAATATCGATAAGGCGCTTGAAGTCGGAGAGCTGGAATTGCTCACGTGCCTTCTTGTTGACGAATGTACTGCGGTTGACAGTGAAGATACGCTTGTGTGTGGGCAGAGGAATTGGACCGCTCACCACGGCTCCGGTAGCTTTTACAGCCTTCACGATTTTCTCTGCTGACTTGTCCACGAGTTTGTGGTCGTAGGACTTCAGTTTGATTCTAATTTTCTGACTCATGATTGTTTTGATTTAATTGATTATTACTTGTGGGAGGGCACCGCTTAAGAGTCATTCGCTAAACGATGCTCACTACCCTATTTTCTTTATACCAAGTCGGCACGTCCTTTTACCTCTTCGAGCACAGCCTTTGCAAGTGATGACGAGAGAGGAGCGTGATGGTCGTATTCCATCGAACTTGTAGCACGTCCAGAAGTGATAGTACGCAATGCTGTGACATAGCCGAAGGTTTCAGCCAACGGCACGAGTGCCTTGACAATGCGTCCGCCAGAACGAGCCTCGTCCATACCTTGTACCTGGCCACGGCGTTTGTTCAAATCGCCAATCACGTCACCCATATTTTCTTCCGGTGTCACCACCTCAAGTTTCATAATGGGCTCCATGAGCACTGGTCCAGCTTTGACGCAAGCGTTTTTGTATGCCTGGATTGCAGCAATCTCGAATGAAAGCTGGTCTGAATCCACTGGATGGAACGAGCCATCGACGAGCGTCACCTTGAGTGAATCCATGGGGTAGCTACCGAGCACACCATTCTTCATGGCAGTCTCAAAACCTTTCTGGACAGATGGGATAAACTCTTTAGGAATATTACCACCCTTCACCTCATTGACAAACTGCAGTCCGCCTTCTTTGAAGTCTTCATCCACAGGACCAACGTTGACGATGATGTCGGCAAACTTACCACGTCCACCACTTTGTTTCTTGTAAACCTCACGCAGGTTGACAGTCTTGGTAATAGCCTCTTTATAGTTCACCTGTGGCTTACCCTGGTTGCATTCCACCTTGAACTCACGCTTCAGACGGTCGATAATGATGTCGAGATGGAGCTCGCCCATACCCGAGATAATCGTCTGTCCGCTCTGCTCATCAGTACGCACAGTGAAAGTGGGGTCTTCCTCTGCAAGCTTAGCCAGTCCGATACCCAATTTATCGACATCGGCCTGTGATTTGGGCTCCACAGCGATACCAATCACTGGATCTGGGAATGTCATCGACTCAAGCACGATAGGATGAGCCTCATCGCAGAGGGTGTCGCCAGTATGGATGTCCTTGAATCCCACTCCAGCACCGATGTCGCCGGCATCGATAGACTCCATAGGAATTTCCTTGTTGGAGTTCATCTGGAACAAGCGGCTGATACGCTCTTTCTTTCCTGAGCGGGGATTATAGACGTATGAACCAGCCTGCACTTTGCCAGAATAGACACGGAAGAATACCAATCGTCCCATATAGGGGTCAGTGGCAATCTTGAATGCGAGAGCAGCAGTAGGTGCGTCCTCGGAGGGCACGCGGTCTTCTTCTGTCTCATTCTCGGGGTTGATGCCTTTGATAGCCTCTGTGTCGAGAGGTGAGGGAAGGAAGGCGCATACGCAGTCGAGCAGTGGCTGCACACCTTTGTTCTTATAGGATGAGCCACACACCATAGGTGTCAGTTCCATGCTCACAGTACCTTTGCGGATAGCGGCGACAATCTGCTCTTCTGAGATTTCCTGACCTTCGAGATATTTCTCCATGAGGTCATCGTCGTAGTTAGCTGCACACTCGAGCATTTTGTCACGCCACTCCTGAGCCTCGTCCACGAGGTTGGCTGGTATTTCCTCAATGTCGTATTCGGCTCCCATCGACTCATCGTTCCAGAGGATAGCCTTCATCTTAATGAGGTCAACCACGCCTTTAAAATTCTCCTCTGCTCCGATAGGAATCTGAACAGGGCATGGGTTGGCGCCAAGGATTTCCTTCATCTGCTGTACAGTGCCATAGAAATCGGCACCTGAGCGGTCCATCTTGTTGACATATCCAATTCGGGGCACATTATACTTGTCTGCTTGACGCCATACAGTTTCCGACTGAGGCTGAACACCATCTGCTGCGGAATATGTGGCTACAGCTCCATCAAGTACTCTGAGTGAACGCTCCACCTCGGCGGTGAAATCTACGTGTCCCGGAGTGTCTATCAAGTTGATTTTGAATTTCTTACCGCCCCATTCCCACTCGCATGTGGTGGCGGCTGACGTAATGGTAATACCTCTTTCCTGCTCTTGTGCCATCCAGTCCATTGTGGCAGCACCATCATGAACCTCACCTATCTTATGGGTTTTTCCCGTATAGAAAAGGATACGCTCTGATGTAGTTGTCTTGCCAGCATCAATATGGGCCATGATGCCAATGTTGCGGGTAAGGTGTAAGTTTTGCTTTGCCATTCTTTTTACCTAATATATACTAATTACCTTATTGAAGTGTTTGTTGTGTTAGAACCTGAAATGTGCAAAAGCGCGGTTAGCCTCAGCCATGCGGTGCATATCCTCCTTACGTTTGAAGGCACCACCCTGGTTGTTGTAGGCATCCATGATTTCAGCAGCGAGCTTTTCAGCCATGCTCTTACCACTACGCTTGCGGGCAAAGTTAATCATATTCTTCATTGAGACGCTCTCTTTGCGGTCAGGGCGAATTTCTGTAGGCACCTGGAATGTGGCACCACCAATACGGCGGCTCTTCACCTCCACTTGTGGTGTGATGTTATCAAGAGCGGTCTTCCATATCTCAAGGGGAGATTTCTCCTCTTTCGACATTTTCTCTTTCACTTTTTCAAGTGCATTGTAGAAGATTTCGTAAGAAATGGATTTTTTACCATCATACATCAGATGGTTCACAAATTTAGAGACCTTCTGGTCGTTGTACACTGGGTCGGGAAGGACCTGGCGTTTCTTTGGTTTTGCTTTTCTCATTTTGTTTTGAAAATAAATTCTGCTTGGGGCTGTCCTTACTTGTTCTTCAACACTCACACGAGAGCATTTACTCAACCTGTCTATAACAATTCTCCAGCAAAACGGTTAAATCATTTGTTGTCGTCCTGTACTAACCATCTCCGGTTATTACTTCTTCTGCTTAGGACGTTTTGCTCCATACTTAGAGCGGCGCTGGGTACGATTAGCTACACCAGCAGTGTCGAGAGTACCACGAACGATGTGATAACGTACACCTGGAAGGTCTTTTACACGACCACCACGAACAAGTACGATACTGTGCTCCTGCAAGTTGTGTCCCTCACCGGGAATGTAGGAGTTCACTTCCTTCTGGTTTGTCAATCTTACACGGGCGACTTTACGCATCGCCGAATTAGGCTTCTTAGGGGTCGTTGTATAGACGCGAACGCATACGCCACGACGCTGAGGACATGAGTCCAGAGCAGGCGATTTGCTCTTGTCAACGAGCACCTTTCTGCCTTTTCTAACTAATTGTGAAATAGTAGGCATTTTGTTAACTTTTTAATTATATATTATGTTTATTTTGTGTTCAAAAGGATACAATATGCCGTAGCATACCAATTTGGGCTGCAAAGGTAGCAACTTTTAATGGAATAACCTAATTTTATAAAAAGCAAAGAAGTGTCAATTATATATATTTAACTAATGATAAGTATAGTTAACAATATTTTACTATTAACAAATCGAGGCCGGCGTATTATCCGTCGGCCTCGACTAATTATTCTACGATTCTTCAGATGCTATAATCACTGTGATTATGCTTCACCACCACCCTTGATATTGAAGGGAGAGACTGTGCGCGGCTGCTGGTTAGGCAATTGGATTTTTCCAAACTGCCTCTCGTAGCGTGCGATGTTCTCCTGCAAAGCCATGGCAAGCCGCTTGGCATGCTCAGGGGCAAGGATAACACGACTGCGCACTGTGGCTTTAGGTACACCGGGCATCATAGCGGCCAGGTCAACCACAAATTCAGAACTGGTATGCGAGATGATGGCAAAATTGGCATATATGCCGTGTGCCACATCTGGGGTAACTTCAATTTGAAGCTGCTGCCCCTGGGGATTATTGTTATTCTCCATTATGTAAGGGTTTAACAGTTATACATTACAGTTCATCTACTGCCACCTCTTCCTCGGCGAAGTCAAGCACATTCTTGCGGTTGGCCTGCATACGGTCATGCTCTTCCTTCGAACCGACAATGATTTTCTCCCATTGACGGAGGCCAGTTCCTGCGGGGATGAGGTGTCCACAAATCACATTCTCCTTCATACCCTCGAGGTGGTCCACCTTGCCACGGATAGCAGCCTCGTTGAGCACCTTGGTTGTCTCCTGGAAGGAGGCAGCCGACATGAAGCTCTTTGTCTGCAATGCAGCACGTGTAATACCTTGGAGTATCTGGGTGGAAGTGGCGGGAACCACATCACGCACCTTGATAGTACGCAGGTCGCGTCTTGTCAGGCTGGAGTTCTCATCACGCAGTTTGCGAGCCGATATAATCTGTCCTTCATAGACATTCTCGCTGTCGCCCTTGTCGAGAACATATTTTTTGCCCCAGATGCGGTCGTTCTCCTCAGCGAAATCGAGTTTGTCAACCACTTCCTGTTCGAGGAATGTAGTGTCGCCGGGTTCCACAATCTGCACCTTACGCATCATTTGGCGTACGATAATCTCGAAGTGCTTGTCATTGATTTTCACACCCTGCAAGCGATACACATCCTGTACCTCATTGACGATATACTCCTGTACAGCCGTGGGGCCCTTAATAGAAAGGATATCACTTGGAGTGATAACGCCGTCAGAAAGTGGGGTACCTGCTCTCACAGCATCATGCTCCTGCACAAGGATTTGCTTCGACAACTGCACAAGGTACTTGCGTTGCTCACCAGTCTTACTGGTAACGACAATTTCGCGGTTGCCTCGTTTCAGGCGTCCCATGGTCACCTCACCGTCGATTTCGCTCACCACTGCCGGGTTGGAGGGGTTGCGAGCCTCAAACAGCTCCGTAACACGTGGCAGACCACCGGTGATATCACCAGCCTTACCCACGGCACGTGGAATCTTCACCAATGTGGTACCTGTTGCCACCTCGTCGCCATCGTTGACCACTACGTGACCACCCACCGGGAAGTTGTATGTACCGATAACCTGTCCGTTCTCATCCACGACATCACATGTAGGCACCATGTTCTTATCCTTGGAATCGACGATAATCTTCTCTGTAAGACCTGTAGTCTCATCAGTTTCAGCCTTGAAGGTGAAGTTCTCCACCACATCCTTGAACTGCAGTTTACCGCTAAATTCTGTGACGATGACGGCATTGAAAGGATCCCATTTTGCAATGAGGTCGCCCTTCTTTACAACATCGCCCGACTTGAAGTACAGCGAACTACCGTAAGGCACAGGCATAGTAGAAAGCACAATTCCAGTATTGACATCGATGAAGCGTACCTCAGCTAGGCGGCTTACCACCATCTGGCACTCTGTGGCATTCAGGTCATCCTTCATACCCTCGCGGAAAGGTACGGTGCGAAGTTCATCAAACTCGATGCGCGACTCGTTCTTTGCCACGATAGAGGCATTGGCAGCGGCGTTAGCAGCCACACCACCGGCGTGGAACGTACGGAGAGTAAGCTGTGTACCTGGCTCACCGATAGCCTGAGCTGCGATGACACCCACGGCTTCACCCATCTGCACCATACGACTTGTGGCAAGGTTGCGTCCATAACACTTCATACATACGCCCTTGCGGCTCTCACAAGTAAGCACTGAGCGAATTTCCACACTCTCGATAGGAGAGTTCTCAATAGCTTGTGCCACTGTCTCTGTGATTTCATCACCAGCGGCCACAATCAGCTCACCTGTAGTAGGATCTACAATGTCGTGCACGGAGACACGTCCTAAGATACGCTCATAGAGTGTTGAAATGACCTCGTCGCCACTCTTCAAAGCTGAGCATTGCAGTCCGCGGAGCGTACCACAGTCCTCCTCTGAGATAATCACATCGTGTGAAACATCCACAAGACGACGTGTGAGGTATCCTGCGTCGGCAGTCTTCATAGCGGTGTCGGCCAAACCCTTACGGGCACCGTGAGAAGCAATGAAGTACTCCAGCACCGACATGCCTTCCTTGAAGTTGGAGAGGATAGGATTCTCGATAATCTGTGCACCTTCGGCACCTGCTTTCTGCGGTTTTGCCATCAGACCACGGATACCTGAGAGCTGTTTAATCTGGTCTTTCGAACCACGGGCACCAGAATCAAGCATCATAAACACAGCGTTGAAACCTTGGTCGGCCTCAGTCATCTCTTTAAGGAGGATGCTGGCGATGTCGTTGTTCACGTGTGTCCAGGTATCGATTACCTGGTTGTAACGCTCGTTATCAGTGATGAATCCCATGTTATAGTTATCGGTGATCTGGCGCACCTCTTCATTACCCCTTGCGATAAGGTCAGCCTTCTCTGGCGGGATAATGATATCGTCGAGGTTGAACGACAGACCGGCGAGATATGCCATGCGGTAACCAAGGTTCTTGATACCATCGAGGAATTCACAAGCCCTTGCAAAGCCCACGGTCTTGATGACATCGGCAATAATATCACGCAGGCTCTTCTTAGAAATAATCTTGTTGACGAAGCCCACTTCCTCTGGTATGATACCATTGACAATGACACGTCCTACAGAAGTTTCCACCATCTTGTCAACGAGATTTCCTTTCTCGTCAAGGTCTTTGACGATGACACGCACTTGGGCGTGGAGGTCGCACTTGCCCTCATTGTGGGCGATAATAGCCTCCTCTGGTCCATAGAATGTGAGTCCTTCACCTTTGGCTCCCGGACGAATCTTTGTGATGTAGTAGAGACCGAGCACCATATCCTGCGACGGCACGGTGATTGGCGCGCCATTGGCAGGGTTAAGGATATTGTGGCTCTGCAGCATCAAAATTTGTGCCTCGAGGATAGCCTCGTTGCTCAGTGGGAGGTGTACAGCCATCTGGTCGCCGTCGAAGTCGGCGTTGAATGCAGTACATGCCAGCGGGTGCAGCTGAATAGCCTTACCCTCGATAAGTTTAGGCTGGAATGCCTGAATACCTAAGCGGTGGAGTGTCGGTGCACGGTTGAGGAGCACGGGATGTCCTTTCATTACATTCTCGAGGATATCCCAGATGACCGGCTCACGGCGGTCAACGATTTTCTTGGCGCTTTTCACCGTCTTCACGATACCACGCTCAATGAGCTTACGGATAATGAACGGTTTGTAGAGTTCTGCAGCCATGAGTTTTGGCAGACCGCACTCACCCATCTTCAATTCCGGGCCCACAACAATCACCGAACGTGCGGAGTAGTCAACACGCTTACCGAGAAGGTTCTGGCGGAAGCGTCCCTGCTTACCTTTCAGAGAATCAGACAGAGACTTAAGTGGGCGATTTGACTCGCTCTTGACAGCACTACTTTTACGTGAGTTGTCAAACAGACTATCTACAGCCTCTTGGAGCATACGTTTCTCATTGCGCAGAATCACCTCTGGGGCCTTGATTTCAATCAGCCTCTTCAGACGATTGTTGCGGATGATGACACGACGATAGAGGTCGTTGAGGTCGGAAGTGGCAAAGCGTCCACCATCCAGTGGCACGAGAGGCCTAAGCTCTGGCGGTGTGACAGGGATAATCTTCAAAATCATCCACTCAGGGTTGTTCACCTCTTTGCTATTACGGAAAGCCTCGACCACTTGCAGACGCTTCAAAGCCTCGGTCTTGCGAGCCTGAGAAGAGTCGGTGTTGGCGCGCTTGCGCAATTCGGCAGCCAGTTCGTCGAGATTCAGCGTTGCAAGAAGGTCATAGATAGCCTCTGCACCCATTTTGGCGACAAACTTATCGGGGTCGCTGTCGGGCAGCTGCTGATTTTCAGGAGTGAGCTTGTTCTCAACGATTTCCAGATATTCATCCTCAGTGAGCAAGTCGAGCTTATGTGAGCCTATTGCCTCTTCATCGCCCTCCTTGCGCCCTTCAAAGGCACCTGGCTGTATCACCACATACTTCTCATAATAGATGACGGCATCAAGTTTCTTGGTAGGCAGTCCTAGCAGGTAGCCAATTTTATTGGGCAGTGAGCGGAAATACCAAATATGTGCCACAGGCACCACCAGTTCGATATGTCCCGATCTTTCACGTCGTACATTTTTCTCAGTCACCTCGACGCCGCAGCGGTCGCACACGATGCCTTTGTATCTGATGCGTTTGTACTTTCCACATCCACACTCATAGTCGCGTGTAGGACCAAAGATGCGCTCGCAGAACAAACCGTCGCGTTCGGGCTTGTATGTACGATAGTTGATGGTCTCGGGCTTTGTCACCTCACCGTATGAGTTCTCAAGGATCTCTTCGGGCGATGCCAGTCCAATGGTTATTTTAGTGAAGTTATTCTTAACTTTCGAATCTTTCTTAAAAGCCATTTTCTATTGAGTTTAGTCGAGTTTGATACTTAATCCAAGTCCGCGAAGTTCGTGCAGGAGCACGTTGAGAGATTCGGGAATACCCGGCATTGGCATAGGCTCACCCTTGACGATGGCTTCGTATGCCTTGCTTCTGCCCACCACGTCGTCGGACTTGATGGTGAGTATCTCTTGCAGCACATGACTGGCACCGAATGCCTCAAGTGCCCAGACTTCCATTTCACCGAAGCGCTGTCCACCAAACTGTGCCTTACCACCGAGAGGTTGCTGTGTAATGAGCGAGTATGGGCCAATGCTACGTGCGTGCATCTTATCCTCCACCATGTGACCAAGTTTAAGGAAGTAGGTGATACCCACTGTAGCTGGCTGGTCGAACTGCTCACCAGTCTCACCGTCATAGAGGTGTGTGGAGCAGAGACGTGGCAAGCCTGCTTTGTCGGTCCATTCAGAGAGGTCATCGAGCTTGGCTCCATCGAAGATTGGTGTAGCGAATTTCACACCAAGTTTCTTACCGGCAGCTCCGAGGATAGCCTCGAAAATCTGTCCAAGGTTCATACGTGATGGCACACCAAGTGGGTTGAGCACGAGGTCCACGGGGCGTCCGTCCTCGAGGAATGGCATATCCTCCATTCTCACCACCTTTGAGACGATACCTTTGTTACCATGTCGTCCGGCAAGTTTGTCACCCACGCCAATCTTACGTTTCTTAGCCACATAGACTTTAGCCATCTGCAGGATTCCGGAGGGCAGTTCATCACCGATGGTGATGGCAAACTTACGCCGTTTCATCTCAGCATCAAGCAGTTTAGCCTTGCGGATATAGTTCATGATAAGCTGCGAGATGAGCTTATTGGTATGCTCATCATTTGTCCATCCACTCGACTGAATACCTTCGTACTCCAGTCCTTTAAGTGCTGCGATGGAGAACTTTGAGCCCTTGGTGATGATCTCTGTACCGGCATAGTCTTTCACGCCTTCAGAGCTCTTATCCTCAATGAGCACAAGAAGCTTATCGACGAGGATATCCTTCAGGTCGTTATTCTTTGCCTCATATTCCTCATCAATCTTTGCCAGTAAAGCCTTATCGAGACGTCTCGACTCACGAGTCTTGACTGCACGTGAGAAGAGTTTCTTATCAATAATGACACCACTAAGTGAAGGATTGGCTTTGAGTGAAGAGTCTTTCACATCGCCGGCCTTGTCGCCAAAGATAGCTCTGAGCAGTTTTTCCTCTGGCGAGGGGTCGCTCTCTCCCTTAGGTGAAATCTTACCAATGAGGATGTCGCCTGGTTCTACACGTGCACCCACGCGGATGATACCATTCTCGTCGAGGTCCTTGGTAGCTTCCTCGCTGACATTGGGGATGTCGGAGGTGAACTCCTCCATACCACGCTTTGTCTCACGTACATCGAGCTGATATTCATCGACATGAACACTGGTGAGCACATCCTCGCGCACAAGACGCTCCGAGAGTACGATAGCATCCTCATAGTTGTAACCCTTCCATGGCATGTAAGCCACGAGGAGGTTACGGCCGAGTGCCAACTCACCATTCTCAGTGGCATAACCCTCGGTGAGAATCTGACCTTTATGCACACGGTCACCCTTGTTGCAGATAGGTCTCAGGTCGATGGTCATATTCTGGTTGGTACGACGGAATTTCGACACACGGTATTCCTTGAGAGCCGGTTCGAAACTTACAAACTCCTCGTCCTCTGTGCGGTCGTAGAGAATGCGGATGGTCGTGGCATCAACATACTCGATGACACCTTCGCCTTCTGCCACTACCATGGTACGAGAGTCTTCGCAAACTTGTTTCTCAAGTCCTGTACCCACGATAGGCGCATCATTGTGCAATAGTGGCACAGCCTGACGCATCATGTTACATCCCATGAGTGCGCGGTGTCCATCATCGTGCTCGAGGAATGGAATGAGTGCTGCTGAGACAGAAGCAATCTGCTGCGGTGAAACGTCCATGAACGACACTTTGGATGGCTCTACCACGGGGAAGTCGGCGTCGAGACGACATTTCACCACGTCGCGGATGAAAGTACCGTCAGGATTCAGCGGGGCGTTGCCCTGGCCGATATAATGGTCTTGCTCTTCCTCGGCAGTCATATAGACCACATTGTCGTTGTTGAGATCTACCACCGAATTCTCCACCTTGCGGTAAGGAGTCTCGATGAAACCAAGCTGGTTGATGGTAGCATAGACGCAAAGCGACGAGATCAGACCGATGTTTGGTCCTTCAGGACTTTCGATAGGACATAGACGTCCATAGTGAGTATAGTGTACGTCACGAACCTCGAAACCAGCTCTCTCACGCGACAGACCACCAGGTCCGAGTGCTGAGAGACGGCGCTTGTGTGTCACCTCTGCCAGTGGGTTGGTCTGGTCCATGAACTGGCTCAGCGGGTTGGTGCCAAAGAACGAGTTGATAACACTTGAAATGGTCTTGGCGTTAATCAGGTCGGTGGGAGTGAACACCTCGTTGTCGCGCACATTCATACGCTCGCGGATGGTACGGCTCATACGTGCCAAACCGATAGAGAATTGGTTGGCCAGTTGCTCACCCACGGTGCGCACGCGGCGGTTGGACAGGTGGTCGATATCATCGACAGTGGCATTGCTGTTGACCAGCTGGATGAGATATTTGATAATCTCTATGATGTCTCTGTTGGTGAGCACACGCACCTCCATATCGGTGTCGAGACCCAGTTTCTTGTTGATACGGTAGCGACCCACCTCGCCTAAGTCGTAACGTTTCTCAGAGAAGAAAAGGTTCTGGATGACCTCCCTTGCACTGGCGTCATCAGCGGGGTCGGCATTGCGCAACTGGCGGTAGATGTACTGCACAGCCTCTTTCTCAGAGTTACTGGAGTCCTTGGCCAATGTATTGAAGATGATGGCATAGCGACTTGCGGCATCATCATCCTTATGTAGGAGGATGGTCTGTGCGCCACTATCGAGAATCTCCTCTGCAATATCCTCGGTGATGACCTCGTCGCGCTCGATGATAGTATCATTACGCTCGATGGAAACCACCTCACCAGTTTCCTCATCTGAGAAGTCTTCGGTCCAAGTCTTGAGCACTTTACCAGCAAGTTTGCGCCCAATGACTTCCTTCATGGCCTTCTTGGTCACTTTAACTTCTTCTGCCAAGTCGAAAATGCGGAGAATATCCTTATCCGACTCATATCCGATGGCACGAAGCAATGTGGTGACAGGTAATTTCTTCTTACGGTCGATGTAAGCATACATGACATTATTAATATCAGTAGCGAACTCTATCCATGAGCCTTTAAAAGGTATGATGCGCGCTGAATAGAGTACGGTGCCGTTGGCATGCACACCTTGTCCGAAGAATACGCCTGGTGAACGGTGCAACTGCGACACTACCACACGTTCTGCACCATTAATAATGAAGGTGCCGTTTTGTGTCATGTAGGGGATAGTGCCGAGGAACACGTCGGAAGTCACCATGCCAAAATCCTCATGGTCGGGGTCAGTACAATAGAGTTTCATCTTAGCCTTGAGGGGTACACTATAGGTAAGTCCTCTCTCCAGGCACTCATCGATGGAGTAACGTGGCGGGTCGATGAAATAATCGAGGAATTCAAGCACGAAATTGTTGCGTGTGTCGGTAATAGGGAAATTCTCCGAGAACACCTTGTACAATCCGTCGTTCTTTCTCAGCTCTGGTGGTGTGTCGAGCTGTAGGAAGTCTTGGAAAGACTTCAGTTGCACATCGAGGAAATCCGGTGTAGGCATCGGATTCTTCACGCTGGCAAAGTTGATTCTTTGGGTTTGTTTTTTGTTAGCCATCAATCTTGACATTATAAACCGGTTGGCCTAACCGGTATGATTTCACGAAAAGAGACACAAAAAGGTTAAGAATCCCCGACTGGGAGACTCTTAACCAATATTTCCAGAAGCCCCGTGTGGTGTTGCCACCACTGACGGAGTTTAATAGTCTGAATTATTTCAGCTCAACCTTGGCACCCTCAGCCTCGATAGTCTTCTTCAGACCCTCAGCCTCAGCCTTAGCCACACCTTCCTTCAGTTTTGAAGGAGCACCGTCAACGAGATCCTTAGCCTCTTTCAGTCCGAGACCGCAAGCCTCTTTCACAGCCTTCACAACCTTCAGCTTGTTGGGACCTACCTCTGCGAGCACCACGTCGAACTCAGTCTTCTCCTCCTCAGCGGGAGCAGCAGCTGCGGCGGGACCAGCAGCTACAGCCACAGCAGCGGCTGCGGGCTCGATTCCATACTCTTCCTTCAGGACGTTAGCCAACTCATTAACTTCCTTTACTGTCAAATTTACCAATTGCTCAGCAATAGCTTTGATATCTGCCATTTTTATATAAAATTTTAATTGTTTTTATTAATTCTTTGTGACTTAATTATTCAGGACGCTCGCCTAAAGTCTTGAGCACACCGTGGATGGTGCTTGCGCCTGATTGAAGAGCGGAAACAACATTCTTGACCGGAGACTGCAGCAAAGCCACAACATCGGCAATGAGTTCGTTCTTGCTCTTGATAGATGCCAGTTCGTCAAGTTTGTCAGCACCTACGAAGATACCCTCCTCAGCGTAAGCAGCCTTGAGTGCGGGAATACCTTCCTTGGTATATTCCTTGAGCAATTTGGCAGGTACATTTGCAGTGTTGCAGAAGAAAACAGCAGTATTGCCTTTGAGGGCAGGATAAATTTCAGAGAAATCCACCTCAGCTGCTTCCAATGCCTTGTGAAGAAGCTTGTTCTTCACCACAATCATCTTTATTTCGTTCTTGAAGCATTTGCGACGAAGCTTTGAAGTATTCTCAGCATTCAGTCCGGTGACATCCACCAGATAGAAATGAGGATATTCTTTCAGTTTCTCGCCCAGCTCAACTATGATGGTATCTTTAAGTTCCTTTTTCATCTTGATGTTTCATTAATAATTATTCCACAGACTTGGGATCTACCTTGATACCCTTGCTCATAGTGCTTGAAATAAAGATACTCTTCACGTAAGTACCCTTAGCGGCTGCCGGCTTCAGTTTGATGACTGTAGCAATAAACTCCTTAGCATTTTGGTAAATCTGGTCAGGAGTGAAAGTCACCTTGCCGATAGACGCATGTATAATACCGGTTTTGTCAACCTTGAAGTCAATCTTACCCTGCTTCACTTCCTTGACAGCCTTTGCCACGTCCATAGTGACAGTACCACTCTTGGGATTAGGCATTAATCCACGTGGTCCAAGGATACGTCCGAGAGGACCCACCTTACCCATGCACGAAGGCATAGTAATGATGACATCAACGTCGGTCCAACCACCCTTGATTTTGTCGATATATTCCTCGAGTCCCACATAGTCGGCACCAGCCTCTTTTGCGGCAGCTTCAGCATCAGGAGTACATAGGCAGAGCACACGCACGACCTTACCAGTACCGCATGGCAATGAAACCACGCCACGAACCATCTGGTTGGCCTTACGAGGATCTACGCCCAGTCGCATGTCGATATCCACAGATGCCTCAAACTTGGTGGTGGTAATTTCCTTCACCAATTCAGAGGCCTCACGGAGTGAGTAAAACTTCCCTGCTTCAATTTTCTCAGCGACTAATTTCTGATTTCTTGTCAGTTTTTTCATCTTTCTTTGAACTTGAAGTTAAATTATTTACCAGGGAATTCCCCTTTTACTGTGATACCCATGCTTCGAGCAGTGCCGGCGACAAGTTTCATAGCAGACTCCACTGTGAAACAGTTTAAGTCGCTCATCTTATCCTCAGCGATGGCACGTACCTGATCCCATGTCACAGAAGCAACCTTCTTACGGTTGGGCTCAGCAGAACCACTCTTAATCTTGGCAGCCTCAAGCAGCTGGATAGCTGCGGGAGGTGTCTTGATTACGAAGCTGAAAGACTTGTCGTTGTAGTAAGTGATAACGACAGGGAGGATTTTCCCAGCCTTATCCTGGGTACGTGCATTAAACTCCTTGCAGAATCCCATGATGTTGATACCCTTGGAACCAAGAGCAGGACCTACTGGGGGAGAAGGATTTGCTGCACCACCCTTAATCTGTAATTTGATTAATCCAGCAACTTCTTTAGCCATTGTAATTGATAATTAAAGTTTGATAATATAAAAGAACTCACAGATCCGTAACAATCTGCTATTCTTTTACGACTTGCATAAAACTAAGCTCCAGGGGAGTTTTGCGTCCAAAAATCTTAACCATGACTTTCAGTTTACGTTTCTCAGTATTGACCTCTTCGATCACTCCAGAGAAACCACTGAATGGACCATCCGTTACCTTTACTGTCTCGTTGACCTCAAATGGTACGACAACTTCATCGACAATTTCGGTCTCCTCGGCATTACCGAGCATACGGTTGACTTCCGACTGCTTGACAGGTGAAGGATTATCAAGCCCACCTAAAAATCCCAGCACATTAGGCATGAAACGCAATGTATGTGCAACATCGCCCTTCATTTCAGCCTCAACGAAAATATAGCCAGGGAGTGAAACTTTCTCCTTGACCACACGTTTCCCATCGCTACGCTGAGTAGCGTGCTTTTCCATTGGAACCACAATCTGGGAAACATACTGAGACAACTGTGGGTTGTGCTTAAGTTCAGCCTCAATGTATTCTTTCACCTTGGCCTCTTTACCACTAACGGTCTTGAGCACATACCAATTTCTTCCTGTCTGAGCCATCTTTTAGTTAAGTAAACAATCCGTAAATAAATTGCATACAATTCTTAAACACCACATCCATGAGGAACACCACAATAGCAATGACAAGGGAAGCAGATAAAACAACCATTGCTGTGTGGGAAAGTTCCTTCCGGCTGGGCCATGTAGTCTTATGCGCAAGTTCGTCGTAACAATCCTTGCAATAATTAATAAATTTCTTAAACATATCTTTTTATCTTTTTGCACGGGAAGGAGGACTCGAACCCACGACCCTCGGTTTTGGAGACCGATGCTCTACCAACTGAGCTATTCCCGTAAAAAAGTTCCCACGCCCACTGACGCGGGAACCCTATTTTCAGTGCGTAAAGGATTAATCCTCGTAAACCTCTGTGATCTGGCCTGAGCCCACTGTACGACCACCCTCACGGATAGCGAAGCGGAGACCCTTGTTGAGTGCCACAGCGTAGATAAGCTCGACATTGATCTCAACGTTATCACCAGGCATAACCATTTCAACACCCTCTGGGAGAGTAATCTCACCGGTGCAGTCCATAGTGCGGAGATAGAACTGAGGACGATACTTGTTGCCGAATGGAGTGTGACGGCCACCCTCTTCCTTCTTCAGCACGTAGATGGAAGCCTTGAATTTCTTGAAGGGCTTAATCTGACCCGGATGGCAGAGCACCATACCGCGCTTGATTTCCTTCTTGTCGATACCACGGAGCAGCAGACCAACGTTGTCACCAGCCTGACCCTCGTCGAGGATCTTGCGGAACATCTCAACACCAGTCACCACAGACTTGGCATCCTCACCGAGACCGAGCAGCTCAACTGCATCACCAACGTGGATCACACCAGTCTCGATACGACCGGTAGCCACTGTACCACGACCTGTGATAGAGAACACGTCCTCAACAGGCATCAGGAATGGCTTGTCGGTAGCACGTGGAGGCTCCTGAATCCACTCGTCGCAGACGTTCATCAGTTCAACCACTTTCTCTTCCCACTTAGCAACACCATTGAGTGCGCCAAGAGCAGAACCACGGATGATTGGGGTGTCATCCTCAAACTCATACTGAGCAAGGATTTCCTGTACTTCCATCTCTACGAGCTCCAGCATTTCCTCGTCATCGACCATGTCGCACTTGTTGAGGAATACCACGAGACGTGGAACGTTCACCTGACGAGCGAGCAGCACGTGCTCACGTGTCTGAGGCATAGGACCGTCGGTAGCGGCCACAACGAGTATAGCACCGTCCATCTGAGCAGCACCAGTAACCATGTTCTTCACATAGTCGGCGTGTCCCGGGCAGTCCACGTGTGCATAGTGACGTTTCTCAGTCTCATACTCCACGTGTGCGGTGTTGATAGTGATACCACGCTCTTTCTCTTCGGGAGCGTTGTCAATCTGGTCGAAAGACTTAACTTTGTCCTTGTTAGCCTCAATCCTCTCAGCGAGTACCTTGGTGATAGCGGCGGTAAGGGTGGTCTTGCCATGGTCAACGTGACCAATGGTGCCAATGTTCACGTGCGGTTTGGTACGCACAAAATTCTCTTTAGCCATTGCTTAACTTTTTATTTATTAAAATGAATAATCGTAATTTCTGCTTCTAAAAACCAAAGAGCTGTTACTGAGACTTGAACTCAGGACCTCTTCCTTACCAAGGAAGTGCTCTACCACTGAGCTATAACAGCATTTGAGCGGAAAACGGGACTCAAACCCGCGACCCCCAGCTTGGAAGGCTAGTGCTCTATCAACTGAGCTATTTCCGCAAGAACTCTTTGTGTGGGTGCTGATGGATTCGAACCACCGAAGTCGAAAGACAGCAGATTTACAGTCTGCCCCATTTGGCCACTCTGGAAAACACCCTTGTATTGTCATCTTCCCTGCCCTTTTCTGAGCCTCTTGTCGGATTCGAACCAACGACCCCGAGATTACAAATCACGTGCTCTGGCCAACTGAGCTAAAGAGGCAAAATCCTTGCAGCCGTCACGACAGCTTTTGGACAAGTCGGAAAACGGCTGCAAAGATAGGCATTATTTTTCAACTGACAAAATTATTTCGATGTTTTTTTATCTATTGCGCAGTTTTTCCTTAAATTTGGTGAGTTGCACCTTCATAGAATCGACACATTGGTCAACTCCCTCCTCAAAAGAGTCGCATGTTTTCTCCACGAAGAGTTTCTGTCCTGGCACATGTACGGTGATGCTTGTCTCCTTGTTGAGTGCTGTTGCTGGTTTCACTACTTTGAGTTGCACCTCCACCAACTGTATGTCCTCGAAGGATTTCTGCAACTTCTCAGCTTTCTTCTGAATGAAAGCTTCCAACTTTTCTGTAGCGTCGAAATGGATCGACTGAATCTTGATTTCCATAGTTACCTCCTGTTTTTTTAAAGGTTAAGCCCTTGGATGGGCGTTTTTATATACTTTTCTCAACTGCTCGAAAGTGGTATGTGTATAAATCTCTGTCGTTGACAGGCTTTCATGCCCGAGCAGTTTTTTCACGCTTTCTATTTCAGCCTCATGGTTGAGCATCGCTGTGGCGAAAGTATGGCGGAGCACATGTGGTGTGCGCTTTTTAATGGTCGAAACCCTTGCCACGTTTTTACTCACCTCATAGCGCACTTGGTTGCGATTCATCCTCTCGCCACGCTTGGTGACAAACAGGGCGTTGTCACGACGTGTCACCTCCTCGTCTCTTCGCTCTATATATTCGCGGAGCGTATCATAAAGCTCTTGTCCGAAGGGGATAACACGTTGTTTGCGGCGTTTTCCTGTAACGCGTATTTCCCGCCGTTCAAAATCGACCGCATCATCATCGAGACTGATCAATTCGGCCAGTCGTATGCCAGTGGTGTAGAAAACTAATAATATAGTACGCGCGCGCACGTGTTCATATATATTATTCCAGAGAGCAGGTTCGAGAAGTTCGTCCATCTCTCGTTCCTTAAGGAACTGTGGCAGTGGTTTTCTCTTCTTGGGACCTTTCACGGCATGTGCCGGGTTGTGGTCCACAAGACCATTGGCAAGGGCGAAACGATAAAAGGAACGCAAAGCGCTCAACCTTCTATTGACGGTTGTGGCAGTGTGTCCTTTATCCATCATACTCTCCATCCATGCCCGGACGATGTCGGAGTCGATATTCTCCCACGAGAGCTGACTGTCCAATTGTTTGTAGAACGCCTCGAATTCCTCGAGGTCATTGCCGTAGCTTTGCACCGTGAGCTCGGAGTAGTTACGCTCATTCTGCAAATAGCTCAGAAAATTCTTCACTGTCATCCGCTATGTTAGTTTTCGGAAGCGAATATAGTGAAAAAAAATCAATCCACCAAATTTTTGGGTGATTTTTTATTCTTCAGCGTTTCTAAGCTTCTGCACATAGATAGCCTTCTCCATCTTGAGACGCTTCAAAACAGATGGCTTGTTGTACTGCTGGCGGGCGCGAAGCTCTTTAATGACACCTGTTTTCTCGAATTTTCTCTTGAATTTCTTCAATGCTCTCTCGATGTTCTCGCCATCTTTTACTGGTACAATAATCATGCTTTTTGTCTTTAATTTTTATAGTTAAACTTCTAATATTTACACCGTTTTTCAAAATGTGGGTGCAAAATTACCATTTATTTTTTTATGTTCCAAATATTTACGGGATTTTTCGCTTAAAAAGATGATTTTTGACTAATCTTTGTGTATTCAGAACTTTGCCCGCAATGAAACTCTATTTCATTTATTCAACCCACTTTAAAAAGTCGGTATCGACAATCAATGTAGGGACATACCCTGTGTATGTCCGCTTTTTTAGATTGTTTGCGAGCACAAGTAATATTTTCGGACATACACGGGGTATGTTCCTACGACTAATCACTTTTTCAAGTTGTCATTCAGACTGCTGGCCGACTTTGAGCCAAACAGTTTGTAGTTCACCGCCGACTTTATGTTGGTGATACTCTGCGGCGACTTATCAAACAACAATGCTATTTCACCATTATAGAAATTGAGCCTGCACAGCATACAAAGACGCTTCTCCTCATAAGTGAGAAGGTCATCCTGCAATATGGAAGCATAGAACTCTGGTAGCTGCTCATGGATAGCCTCTGCCAGTTGCATCCATTCGTCATCAGTAGGCAAATTTTCCTTGGGATTTCCCATGCCCTTTTTATGCAGTTTCTTGACAATAGGACTATTTTCTAACAATAGCTCCCGTTTATAAATGGAATCGCATTCATACTTTTGCTTGTAATGATCCACTTCCTCTTGCAATTGCACGATTTCATCATGCATTTCTTCTGCCAGTCTATTCTTATCCTCTTCCAAAAGTGCGAGGTTTCTTTTTGCCTGCTCCAAATGCTCCTTTTTTTCGAAAAACTCTTTGCTTATTTCTTCCAGTTCCCTCTCTTTCTTTTTTTTGTATCTCCTATATCTCTGGATGACAAATAATAAGGCAACAAGTCCCATCACAACAGCAAGAATGATACGCCACCTCATTCTCACAGCCTCTATCTCCTTTTGCTCCACCATCCGCTCCATCCGGTTGTAATTATACATGGAGTGGGCGATAGCCACAGCCTCCGACTGGTCATCTTTCTGAATGCTGTCAAGTGCCTGCTCACTCAGGGCAGCATACTTCATGACGGAATCAATATCGCGCCGTGCGCGATAAACGGCATGTAGTCCGTCATAAACATCATAATTCCTATTCACATTGAATTTCAATAGTTTTCTGAAATAATATTCCGCAGAGTCCACCTGATGCACACCAAGATGGTACAATCCTCTACTATTATAATAATGTTCCCTCCCCGGTGCTATATTACCATCAGCGTCAAATAGCCCCGACTCGCCCTCAAAAATCTGCATCATGGCATAGGCGCGTTGGTACTGACCGTCTTGCAGCAGAAGGAGAATTGCGGGAGGATACACTGCCGCAGCACTCTCCTTCCATCCATTCTCCAAATACAGTTGTCTGGCCTTCTCCATGGTTCTCATCATATTGAGGGTGTCATCCAAACAGTAATAAGGGTTCTCTTGAAACTCTATTCCCCGGATGTAGTAATATGTGTCGCTATCCTTCAATGCAAAGTGACTGAATTTCTTCAATGCCTCAATCTCTTCACGATAGAGGTTTTGCCGATCAAAAGTGAGTGCAATTTGTCCATATACTACAAAGAGTGTATGGAAGTCGCAGTCAACAGCTGTTGTGTCGGCTGACTCCGCAGCCTTTTGAAACCATTTCAGTGCCAGTGGTGCCTCCCCCATGTCGCTATATGCACGGCCTAACAAATAATTGGCATGCATCCGCTCATTGGGCGTGCCATGGCGGTCGAAATAGGCCACGAGTTCCCGCTGTAGGCTGTCACTTCGGAATATTGTGTCGCATTTGTTTTGCGCTGAAAGTTGCAGCAGTTGCCAGCGCATCCGTGTGTCATTGGGAAACTCGTTCCAATACGTTTTCAAGGAGTCGAGCTTCTCTAATGCCATCGACGGATTATCATTTAGCACCGCACGCACACCTTCCAACGCTGTGTCATACTGGCTACCGTCCGTGCAGGCCAACATCAGCAACAACCATCCAAAACAAATCCATTTCTTCATGTAAAAAAGTAGTTAAAGGGACAAATGCTTTCACCGTGCAAAACTAACAAAAAAAACACATATTTCACTCATTCAGAACACAAAACCCCAAAAAATGCATAAACATGCAACTCTGAATATTTATGCGCCTACACTTCATTTTATGATACATTTAACAAAATACAACCGTATTTTTATGAACAAACATCTACGAGATGTTACATATAATGAAATAAACCTGCTCAGGAATTGGCCAAAATGTAAAATTGTGTAAAATTATAGCCTAAAAAACATGGCAAAAATACCTATTAGACTTTATCTTTGCGGCATCATTAACTTTTAAAACAAATATTTTATGAAGAACAAGTTATTTTTAGTCCTTTTCTTGCTGATGACTACTTTCAGCATGTCATCTGCTAAAAGCTTTAATGCGCCAGTGGGTGCAATTGTCGATGTAGTGCATGGCCAAATTATATGATTATTTGAAAAGAATGATGTGTATTTCCTTAAATAGTATTATTTTTGCATATAGTTTGACCTAAAGTTATATTATAATTATGAAGACAACATTATTTTTATTGTTTTTGATGGCCTTTTCTTCTATTCCTGGACAGGCACAAACCTCCCAGATAGAATACCGGCCATTTGCGCAAGATGGTAAAATCTGGTGGTATCAAGTAGGTGCTATCAAGGAAAATTTCTATAGCAATCGTATTGATGGCGACACGTTGATAGGTGGTAATAGCTGGAAGAAAGTCTATAATAATGACGGCAAATATTTTATGAATCCTACTGGGGATGCCGGATTAAGTTATTATTACTACGCCGCCGTACGTGATGTGGACAAGAAAGTCTATGCCATTGCCAAGGGTAGCAACAGGCCGCGTCTGCTCTATGACTTCAGCCTTAAAAAGGGTGACATCGTTAAGTGTGGGATGGAAGGAAACAGTTTTAGCTGCCTTCTTGAAAAAGACGAGCAGCCTGACTCATTATTAGGATTTGAATTTTTAGCATATCTAAAGGTGGAAAGAATCGACACCATCACAGATGGTAATCAGGAGTATAGGGCATTCATCCTCACACTTCTCGATGCATACCGTCAGCCTATGTGGGACAGCGAAAGGGAAAAATTTGTAATCGGCAACGTCATTTGGATAGAGGGTGTCGGCTCTTATATAGGGCCTTTTTCTCCCTGGATGCAACTTTCATCACATAATAACGTCTCACGAAGCTGTAGGTTTGATAAAACTTCCATCTTCATTTATCCTGAATTTAATGAATATTACGAAGATTGGGAAGATTGGGCGACAGATTCTGACAACTGCAACAACGACATTATTAATATTAATCAGAACGGTTCGTTCCACAATCTTCAAGGCTTTCGGATGACAAGACCGTCAGATAGGGGCATCTACATCCAGAACGGGAAGAAATTCGTAGCCAAATAAGACTCATAGGATGAAATAATTAATTGGTGAAACAGCGTCAGCGGTCGTCGTGAGACGACCGCCGATGCAACTAAATGGGAGTTTAGGAGTGTAGGAGTTTGGGAGTGTGGACAATACCATTGCCGCTATCGTAAATACTAAAAATGCATGTTCCTAAGCCTAACAACTATTTGATTCTACGGACTTAAAGGACTCAAAGGACCAAGACACTTAGTCTGGTTTTGAGGTTATGAGGTCGATCCGCTTGCAGGTTTTGAGGTGAGATATGCATGGCGAACAGTCGATGCCATAGGCATCTGATAGGGGTAGCCAGCCGTTGAAACGGCTGGCTACCCCTATTAAACCCCTACGGGGTTCCACCGCACACCGCCATTGACATCCACAACCATTGAAATATATTGCTGGTTACCCCTATCAAACTCCTAACGGGGTTCCGCTGCTCCACAAAGATCAACAAATACTTAACTGATGGCTATTTGATATTTATACACTTGTGAAACTCAATTCTCTAATTCCATCAATTCTTGACAATAATATCTTCGTGATGAGTCGTGACGCTGGCAAGTCACCCGCATTTCTTGAGGGTGATATGCAAAATGGACAAAAAAGGACAGGAAAAGATGGGGATGAATTGACAGGAAAACACTAATTTTGCACAAAATATGCTTCGTCTCAGCAAAACAAGCAAGCTTGATTGCGCTCGATTTGCTGTATTTTTGCACTTTGAACAAGCAAAACTAAAAAAACCAGTCCACAACGTGCGGTCTTTGAAAAATATTTCTTACCTTTGTCACGTAGTATGCTACTACACATACGACAAGTCATCGGAGTCATTCCGATGACAGACATAGAGGAGAGCTATTAGACTTCACCAGTCAGAGAATCAGCAAAATTCTACATAACAAGGTGAAAGGCTGAAGGCTGCTTCTCCCATGGAGTATGTCCGCGTGCCGTTCCCACTGAAGTGGGAAAGGTAATGTATATCTATCTATGGGTGTGGGCTGGTTTCATTCTTTTGTTATGGGTATTGCTGAACCTTCTGACTGAGAAAGAAAGAAGGCTCACACCTGCTTTGTGTATTTTTTCATGCAATATCTAAATAACAAAAAAATGGAAGTTCCACAAGAACAGAAGGAAATGAAAACTAAAATTATGTCTCAATTACATGAGCAATATGCCATCAACAATAATGCGAATTTGAGCAGTATAATAGCCTTGGTGGTTGCTTTGATTGTAGCCATAGGGTATTATGGGTATGTGTTTATAAAAAGTAGGTCATCTTTTGCTGATGATTTAGGGTCATTCTATAATCACGATTCAGATTTATTTACATTAGATGCTCTTCTTTTCACTTATCTATCATCCTGTGTCGTATTGGCAATTCTATGCCGCCTGTGTATATATCAGGGTGTGGCTCAAAGAAAAGAACAGTTTATCATTGATGCCATAAGAAGCCAGTACAATGCATGGGATACAGATATTTTTCCTGAAGACTATCATCCATACGATAAAAAGGGATTAAAGATAGTACAGGGATTGTATGGGGAACTGATTCAAATATATAGGGGAATTTTTGTGCTTATTACAGTATTCACACTTTACAAATTGTTGATTAATGTAATAACCCATAGCCATTGTGTATGTTCGTGCTTTGCATTAGTGGAGTTTTTTACAGTCATATTGTTAATCATCATAATATTATGTTGTACCTATAGATATTATGATAAACAAATTGAATCATACGACAAACGACAAAATGAATTTAAGAATAAAGAATATTATAAGAAGCGATTTGGGAAATAAATAGAATTATTCACTGAATCCATAGAATCAAATAACTAAAAAAAATACAATTATGAAAAAACTATTATCATTATTATTCATGGCTTTTATCCCGATAGTCATGATGGCGTATGATGTAGAGGTGAATGGGATTTACTATAATCTCAACACAAGTGCCAATACGGCAAGTGTGACATCTGAGAACAGTTCTGATTACAACTCCTATTCAGGAGATGTTGTGATTCCTGAGACAATCGCATATAATGGGGTGACGTATCAAGTAACAAGTATCGAAGATTATGCTTTCTATCTCTGCTCCGACTTGACGTCCATTTCCATCCCAAATAACGTTGTAAGCATAGGAGAATGTGCTTTCGACGGTTGCACCAGTCTGCCTGTGGAAGACAATATTATGTATGCAGGTCCGTATCTTGTGGGGCCTGTTGACAGGGAGCAGACCACCTATACCATCAAAGCAGGTACAAAATATATTGGAACCGGAGCTTTCAGTGGTTGTACTAACATGACTTCCATTAACATCCCCGAAACTGTAATAAGCATCGGAAAATTCGCTTTTCAAGGATGTTACAATCTGCCTGTGGAAAACAACATTATATATGCTGGTCCGTATCTTGTGGAGGCTGTTGACAAGTCTCAGACCACCTATACTATAAAGGAAGGAACTAAATATATCGGACAACAATCTTTTACGGGTTGCGACAATTTGGCCTCTATAATTATCCCCAGTAGTGTGACAAGAATCGAAGATTACGCCTTTGAAAATTGCCACAGTTTGTCATCTGTAACCATTTCTGAGGGCGTGAAAGAAATCGATTATGGTGCCTTTTATTGTTGTTGCAGTCTAACCTCCATCAACATCCCCAGTAGTGTTACACGCATAGAGTACGCCGCTTTTATGAAGTTGGGCTTGACCTCTATAACAGTGGCTTCTGAAAACACTATTTATGACTCACGGAATAATTGTAATGCAATCATAGAAACTTCATCCAACACATTGATAGCAGGATGTGGGAATACCGTCATCCCTGAAAGCGTGACAAGCATTGGGGTTTCTGCTTTTCAGGACTGTACCAACCTTACTTCCATAACTATTCCCAAAAACGTGACGAAAATCGGATATTTAGCAATTTCTATTGATCCCTGGATTGTTCCTTCCTGCTTTACCACTGTAGTTTGTGAGGCTACCATTCCGCCAATGTGTGAAGAGAACTCTCCTTTCTCAGACGTCAGTAATGTGACACTGTATGTTCCCGCAGCATCCATCGATGCTTATAAAGCTGCTGATTTTTGGAAGGACTTTGGAACCATCACAACTCTTTCCACTATTGTGACCGCCAACAGTTACACTCGTGAATACGGTGATGAGAATCCTTCGTTTGAATGGACGGAGGTTGGCCTACCACTGGACGGCACTCCCACCATCTCCTGCTCAGCCACGAAGACCTCCGCTCCTGACAACTATGACATCGTCATTACAAGAGGCACGGAGACCAACACCGATGTGACTTACGTCAATGGCACACTGACCGTTACAAAGGCACCGTTGACCATCACCGCCAACAACTACACCATCAAGGAGGGTGACGCCCTGCCGGCATTCGACGCTGTCTTTACGGGTCTGAAAAATGGTGAGTCGGAGAGTGTGGTGAACCCAGCCATCACCTGTACCGCCACCGATAGCAATACGCCGGGCACATATGACATCAACGTGACCGCCACCTCCGACAACTATGACATCACCATCGTGAAGGGCACACTCACCATCCTGCCCACAGATGTCACCATCACCATCACCTCTGCTGGCATGGCCACCTATTGCTCTCCGTATGACCTTGACTTCTCCAATGTGACAGGTCTGAAAGCATACACCATCACAGGCTACGACAGAGCGAGCCAGAAAGTCTATGCCATGCGTGTCTATGACGTGCCTGCTGGAACAGGTCTTTATTTGGTGGGCAATCAGGGTGACTACACAGTGAATGTCGGCAGTAGCAGTTCCTACTACATCAACATGCTGGTAGGCACGCTCGCCGAGACATGGATTGAGCCGACCGACGGCGAATACACCAACTTCAGGTTGACGGGCACCAGTCCTACCAATGCCAGTTTCAAGGCACTGACACAGGGCAGGAACTTCAGTGCGAACAGGGCTTACTTGCAGATTCCCACTGCCGTATATAATGGCACAGCCAATGCCGTGGGCATCATCTTCGACGATGAGGCCGATGGCATCGAGAATATCAGCATGGAGGATGCCGGTACCGACTGGTTCACCCTCGACGGACGCAAACTGAACGGTAAACCCACCACCAAGGGCATCTATGTGGTCAATGGGCGTAAGGTGGTTATCAAATAAAAAATATAAGATGAAGAAATATCAAAAACCAGAGACAGAGATTGTATGGCTCACAACAGCAGAGACCGTGATGCAGGTGATTGTCACCAGCGGTGGCTCGGGAAATGTGGGCGGTGAAGACAATCCCGATGACCCCGACCTCGCCAACCACAATTCAATATGGGATGCATGGGAAGAGGAGGAACCGTAGGGACATACCCCGTGTATGTCCGTCACGCAACTATTTCGGACATACATAAGGAATGCCCCTACGCCCCACCGCAAATCCGCCTCGTGAGTGTTGATGTCGGTGATGACCTGTTACAAGGCGTCATCGAGACCAGCGGTGAGCCTGGTCCCCATGTGGACCCTGACCACCCTGCCGACCCCGATGACCCCGACCTCGTGGGCCGCGGCAACGTCTGGGAAATTGAAGGGTAGTTAAAGAGGAGTTAGATTAATTGAAGATTGAAGATTACGCTGCCCTCAACTTCTAACTCCTAATTTCTAACTTGTAATAAATTTGTTTCTTAGATATCTATTTATTCTGAAATGGGGTGCGCCAGTGCTGGCGCACCCTTTGATGTTAATTTTATTTCTCTAAAACTGTAAAAAACATGAAGGTTTAAAGAATACAGATATTTTATTTCTCTAAATCGAATGCTTTTATACCTTTGCAGTGTCCTTTTCGGGTCACCGAAAACAAAGGCGTGATATAACTATCTAATCATGCCTAAATGAATGGAAAAATGAGATGTTAATTGTCTGTTTTTCACACGAATTACCTCTACGTTTGCAGCGAGATTGCGTGGCGCAGCCACGCATAAGCATGAATTGAACATGGATTACTGCTTGTGGGAATTAATGATAAATTATATGATAATTATATGTGAAAGGCAACCGAAACAGGATTTGTTATATAGCAGAAAATACAGTAGCAAATACCTTGTCTACTCGTTTACTTGTCAACTTGTTTACTTGTCAACTCAACATCAATTCTCCCTAATACTATCGGCAAAGTAACTCCAACCGTTTGCTTGGCGATAGGTGTCGAGTGACCCCTTGGGAACGCAAATGACAGGCCACATAGCGAATAAGGTGGTAGTTCCATGCCACTCCGCAGGCACAGGTGACTCACAATAGACAGTGTCGATATTACATGAGAAAGCCCATTGTCCGATGTGCTTTACCTGACGGGGGATGATGAGTGAGCGCAGATAAAAACCCGTGAACGGCTCATCCGACATTTTATCGACACTACGTGGAAAGAATGCCTTGTTGCTGCCACTTACCATTGTGTTGGTGGCCGTCTCGATGATGGCATTGCACTGCTCGCGACTGTCATAGACAGGGTTGTCGTCGCTTACCACTACCTTTTGCAACCGAGAGTTGTAATTGAACGCACTGGCAGCGATAAAAGTGACACTTGCGGGAATGTATATCTCCTCCAGGTCACAACGCTGAAAGGCATAACTCTCAATTCGTTCCAACTGTTCAGGAAGGGTAATGGACTGTAAAGAAAAACAATCATTAAAGGCATAACAGTCAATCTTCTTCAATGACGAAGGCAGCGACACCGATTTCAGATTGACACATTCGTCGAAAGTGCTGCGCCCGAGTTCCGTGACACCCGTGAAAAACCTCAACTCATCGAAAGACGCAATCATAGGATTCCCAGTGAAAGCGGTGCCAAGTGTCTGAACCACCTCCACCTCGTCGATAGACAGTTGACGGTCGCCGTCACGGTCCCATCGCTTGACACAGATGTCATGTACCACGGGGTCGGCAAACTGGATATGGTCGGTCATCAGCGGAAACGCCGCACACCACTCCAACCATAGATGATAGTTGTAACTGGTGGTTTTCTTGTCAGCAGCGAATCTATTGGCTGTATCCAAGTCCATTCCACTATCTTTCAGTTTTTTCCCTCTCTGTAATTGGTCTATGCTGTATTTCGGCACGAAAATGGTGGTGAGCCTCGGACAGTTGACAAAGGGTGTGCTCTCCTCGGTCATATTGTTTTGTGGCAGTCGCGATTCAAAGATTACCGTTTCGAGACGGGGGCAGTCCTCCAAGAAGTGGTCGCCCAAGCCCGCCACCGTGCCGGGGAAAGTGAACCGCTCGATGGCCGTATGACGGAAGGCGTTGCTGCGGATGAATCGCACAGTGCTCGGCAAGCGTACCGACTGCAAGGCGACGCAGTCGCGGAAGGCTCCGGCATCGATGGCCTCCAGCCCCGTGAAATATTCCAGTTCGTCGAACGTGCGGATGTCGGTGTCGCCAGTGAAGACATTCCCCAGGCTACCCACTGCCGCCGCCTCGACATAACTCAGTTCACCGTCGTGGTCGGTGTCCCACGCTGCCACACATTTCCGTTTGACGGCGGGGTCGGCGAAGCCGATAATCTCGTGGTTGAGGATGCGCAGTTGCAGTTGCTGCTCGGCGGCATCGCGCTGAAGGTGTGACACCTGCCAGACCAAAAAACCGATGATGCCTGCCACAAGGAGGGCTGAGGCGCCCCACAGCAGGTATTGACGGCGACGGCTGCTGAGATCCCCCAACAGTTCGTCCATCTGCTGGTAACGCTGGTCGAAGGGCTGCAGACAGCGCGCGATGATGCGGCGGTAGTTGCGACCTTTCAGTCCCATCTTCTGCATGATGACACCCAAGGAGTAGATGTCGTTGCGCACGTCGGCCACTGCTGTCTGCATCTGCTCTGGAGCCATATACTGCATGGTGCCCGCCGGCTGTTTGAGGATGGCATGGCTATTGGTGTCGGCGAGTCCGAAGTCGATGATTTTCACATAGTCGCCGTTGTGGGTAACCATGATGTTCGAGGGCTTCAGGTCGCGGTGTACCACCTGCTGTGAGTGGATGTAGGCGATGCCCTCGGCAAGTTCGCGAAGAATGCGTCGCCGCTCCTGCTGTGAGGGGTTCTCGGCGAGATAGGCCTTCAGTGTGCGTCCGTCGATCCACTCTGCCACGATGCAGAGTGCTGGATCTCTGTCGGGAAGTTTCACCGTCTCAAGTCCCATCACTTGCATGACGGTCTGATGCTGCAACGACACGGCAATCTCAAATTCCTTACGAAACATCTGCTGATAGACGGGAAACGTGGCTTTTTGCTCCGTCAGGCACTTGAGCAGATACCATCGCCCGTAACGCTGGGCCTTGTAGAGGTCGCAAATTCCTTCACGTGAGGGTAACTGCTCCACATCGATGAAGTCGGAACTGATACCCTCGTAGTCGTCCACGAGAAATTTGGAGGAACTGTTGTCAGAGTCGTTCATGAATTTGAGATTTTTACTTTGTTTTCTTTATCGTCACGAATTGATAGAATTTTAGAATTATTGCTTAATCAACTAATGCGCTAATTCTTGATGAATTTGAGATTTTTTTGTCATACACGAATGCATGAATTGTTGGATGATGCTTCGCATCTAATTATCATGAACATGAAGTCGGACATACACGGGGTATGTCCCTACGGATGACTCTTCTCATAGCGGATGCCTCCCTTCATGCCACAGACATAATTGAATGGGGGACGACCAGCCTGACAGAGATTCTTCAGATAGAGCGGTTCACCATTGATGAAGACATTGCAACTGAAAGTATCACCAGGCTGCAGACGAGTCATCTCCGATGCGGTCACCACAAACTGAAAGTTGCCGAGATAGCGGACATGACAGACCCTGCCAGGAGCCCAGTAGAGTGTGATTTCGTCATCGATGTTGATGTCCTTGTCCACGTCAAGATGCTCGCTGAGGACAGGGTTGCTGGGAGGAGTGTCGCCCTTTGGCTGATGCTGGCAGAAACCACCGAAATCGGAGTAGCCCAGGAACAGTGCTAAGGTGTTGAGGGTACGGGCGCTGGGAGCATAGTCGGACTGCACTTTGCCCCACAGGCGCTTGAGTGTGGTGGCACTGAGCAATTCATGCGTGCGGGTGTAAATCACATCGACCAAAAAGTCGAAGTCTGCCTGTGTTATCATCTTACGATGAATCGACTGTTCCACTGCCATGCACAAAGTCTCATACCATTGTGTCTCCTCGCCGGGATTTGTTGCTTCTTTGTCTTGTTTAGTCATGAGGGTAGGGATTGGTAGGAATAGTATCTATAGTGACTATAATAGTATTTATATTTCTAATGGTTGGCAGGCGTTGCGGAGCCATTCTGTTTCCTCGGCAGTCAGGTAGGGGGAGAGGCGTTGGAAGACAGTTTGGTGGTAGTCGTTGAGCCACTGGATTTCCTCGTCGGTCATCAAGGATTTGATGATGGGTTTTTGGTCGATGGGGCAAAGGGTGAGCGTCTCAAATTGTAGGAATTCCCCCATTTCAGTCTTCATATAGGGGGTGATGAGCAAGGTGTTCTCTATTCTCACGCCAAATTCATTCTCGATGTAGATGCCCGGTTCGTCGGTGACAGTCATGCCAGCTATCAGCGGAGCGGGCCACCATTCCTGGCGTATCTGATGCGGACCTTCATGCACATTGAGATACGCCCCCACCCCATGCCCTGTCCCATGCATGAAGTTCAGTCCCGCTTTCCAAAGGTCGCGACGCGCCACAGCATCAAGCTGAGACCCACAAGCTCCGGAGGGGAATTTCAGCAGTTGCAACTGGATATGACCTTTCAGCACCAAGGTATAAACCTCCCGCTCACGGTCGGTGAGTTCTCCCAATGCGATGGTACGGGTGATGTCGGTGGTACCATCAAGATATTGCCCTCCAGAGTCGAGCAACAGGAAACTTTTCGCTTGCAATGGGATGTCTGTCTCTGGAGTAGCCTCATAGTGTACGATGGCCCCATGCGCTCCGTATGCAGCAATCGTATCAAAAGAATTTCCTCGGAACAGGGGGCTTTCTGCTCGGAGAGCCGTCAGTCGTTCATCGATAGAGATTTCCGTCTCGATGCCCTCATCTACTCTCTGCTGTAGTTGACAAAGGAATTTCACCATTGCCACACCATCACGGGTCATTGCCCGTCGGTATCCTTCTATCTCCGCCCCATTTTTTACGGCTTTCATTGCGGGGATGGGAGATTTCGCAGCCAACTGTTTCCCTTTAACAATATTATATAAGGTATAGTTTACCTTTTCTGGGTCCATTAAAATGGGCTTTACGTCAAGTAAAGAGAGGCTTTGTGCCACACTGTCGTATGGTTCGACTGCCACTTTCTCTCTTTGCAAATATTCGGCCACCTCGGGAGTAATCTTATTGTCGTCGGCGAAAAGAATGACACGATCCATCGTTATTAACAGATAGGAGACAAAGACCGGGTTGCAATGCACATCACTACCTCTAAGGTTCAGCGTCCATGCAATGTCATCGAGAGCTGCCACGAACAAAGCCTGCGCATGAGCATCGGTCATCGCCTTGCGAATACGAGCAAGTTTCGAGGTTGTCGTCTCACCCGCATATTCCAGCGGCTGCAATACGATAGGATGATTGGGGACAACAGGACGGTCGGTCCAAAGAGTCTCTAAAGGATTGGCATCGGTCACTAAAACAAACATACCAAGCTGCTGTAGCTCATCTCGCAGGTTTTCCACAAATGAGGAAGAATTGACCATCCCGTCGAGACCAACTCTTCCCATACCAAGGGTTGTGGCAAGCCACTCAGCAATGGATGGTGTCTCGGGCATCCGCTCACGCATCAAGGTAAACCCCGTCCCCTCCAATTGTTTGGCGGCAGCAATGAAATAACGTGAGTCTGTCCAAAGGGCCGCATCATGGGTGGTCACCACCGCAGTGCCAGCCGAGCCATCAAAACCAGAAATCCATTCACGTCCCTTCCAATGGTCGGGGACATATTCACCATTATGTGGGTCGGTACTTGGGAAGATGAATGCATCTATTCCCTGCTGTTGCATCCATGTGCGTAAAGCGTTTAATCGTTGAGGAATCATATTTGAGGAGTTTAGACAATATCATTGAAGATTGAAGATTGAAAATTGAAAATTGAAAATTATGCTTCGCATGAATTATCGGCTGCATCTCAGCAATTGAAGCGAGCTTCATTGCATTCGATTTGCACGATATTTGAAGATTGAAATGGGACTAAAGTATAAGGTCTAAAGCCTAAAGCCTAAAGTCTGATGTTGCAAAGATACTAAAAAAATTCATGTTTCCTTTGCTATATGGGAAAAACTTGTTATTTTTGCGGAAACAACAAAAAAGCATAGAAAATCAACCTAACAACCACAATAACATGCAAAAAATCAAAAAACTGCTATTCTGCGCCACATTCTTGCTGGCTGCGCTGCCATCATTGGCACAGGAAAACGTAATCACTGTCAACACCAAGAAAGTTGGTGCCCCCATTCAACCCACCATGTATGGTATCTTCTTTGAAGACATCAACTTCGCTGCCGATGGTGGACTCTATGGAGAGCTGCTCAAAAACCGTTCCTTCGAATTCACTCCCGACCACTTGATGGGATGGCATGCCTTTGGACGTGTAGAAGTCAGAAATGACGGGCCTTTCGACAAAAACCCCCATTATGTACGTCTGAGTTCCGCCGGCCACCGTGACCTGTGGACAGGACTTCAGAACGAAGGCTATTTCGGTATTGGTTTGGAGAAAGATGCGGAATACAGGTTTTCCGTCTGGGCACGTGTTCCCGATGGCAAACCGTCAAAACTGTGGATACAGTTTGTTGACCAGAATACCATGGCCGAGCACCAGGAGTTCACCAACACAGATTTGACCATCGACTCACGTGAATGGAAGAAATACACCGTCAACATCAAGAGTCCACGTACAATCGCAAAAGCCGAACTGCGACTCTACCTTGTCGATGACAACCGTCGTTCTGGCCGTGGCACCGTGGATTTGGAGCATATCTCACTTTTCCCTGTTGACACATGGCAAGGACATGAGAATGGTCTCCGCTGCGATGTGGCACAGGCACTCTACGACCTGCATCCTGGTGTCTTCCGCTTTCCTGGCGGCTGTATCGTCGAAGGTACCACCCTCGACCTGCGCTACCAATGGAAAAACACTGTAGGTCCTGTGGAGAACCGCCCGATTAACAAAAACCGTTGGGAGAACACTTTTACCTACCGCTACTATGCCGACTATTTCCAGAGCTATGGACTGGGATTCTTTGAATACTTCCAGTTGGCTGAGGAAATCGGTGCCGAGCCACTGCCCGTGCTCAACGTAGGTATGGCCTGTCAGTTCCAAAATGATGACGATAGTGCCCACGCACCCGCCACACAAGAAGGTTTACAGCAGTTCATCGACGACTGTATCGACCTCATCGACTTTGCCAATGGCGACCCCGCCAACAACAAATGGGCTAAGCTACGTGCCGATATGGGGCATCCAGCACCCTTCAACATGAAATTCCTCGCCATCGGCAACGAGCAATGGGAGCAACCCTACTTCGACCGTCTGGCCATCATCGCCCCCGCTGTGCGCAAGGTGCATCCAGAAATCAAACTCGTAGGAACCAGCGGCCCTAATGCCGAGGACGACAAGTTTGAGCACGGATGGGCAGCCATGCGACAATTGAAGGCCGACCTGGTGGATGAGCATTACTATCGCAATGTGCAATGGTATAAAGACTGGATGAACCGCTACAACAACTACGACCGCAAGGGTCCAAAGGTGTTCGCCGGCGAATGGGCATGCCACGACAGCGGCAAGAAATGGAACCATGCTGGAGCAAGTATCTATGAGGCTGCCTTCATGACCAACCTAGAGCGCAATGCCGACGTGGTACATATCTCTGCATACGCCCCTCTCTTCGCTCATGTGGATGGCTGGCAATGGCGTCCCGACCTCATTTGGTACGACAATCTCAACACCGCCCGCACAGCATCCTATTATGTCCAACAGATGTATATGCAGAACAAAGGCACCAACGTACTGCCCACCACCATCAGTCTCAACGGTGGAAAGGCTGTTTCCAACCCTGTCCCAAAGGGTGAGGATGGTGTGTTCGCATCATCAGTTATCGACAAACAGAAGAATGAAATCATCGTCAAAGTCATCAACACCACAGGAAGTGCCAAATCGGTACTCATCGACCTGAAAGGCTCTGCCAAACTCAGCGGTACCGCAGAGGTTATCACCCTCGATTGTTCCGACTACGACGCTGACAATATGCCTGGTCAGCCTGAAAAAGTTAGACCTGTCAATAGCACTGTCGCAGTAGAGAATGGCAAAATCTCCACCACTGTGCCCGGTAAAAACTTCAAGCTGTTTAAGGTGAAATATTGATTTGAGTTTATAAGTTTTTTGTTTTTAGTTTTTAGACTTTAGACACTGGACTTTAGTCCCATTTCAATCTTTAAATATCGTGCCAGCCGAATGCAATGAAGCTCGCTTCTATTGCTGAGGTGTAGCCGATATTCATGCGATGCATAATTTTCAATCATCAATCTTCAATTTTCAATCATCAATCTTCAATTTTCAATATAATTTCGTATATTTGCAGCGAATTTCTGAGGATTAGACATAATACCATTGTCAGAATCAAAGCAATATATTAAATTCACCTTAAGAAAATGAAAACGACACGTATTATCATCTCATTTTTCCTGATGCTTTTCACTTTGGGTGTTAGTGCTCAGGACAGTTACAGAGAAACATTCAAAGGCTACATGAAAGTAAATCCCAACCTGCAAGGTTTCTCATCCGACAAGATGAGAACTGCCCTTCAGGGGATTAATTCATTACTGCTCCAGGACATGGAGGAGGATGAAGCCAACAAACTTACCAATCGTTACCTTGATGAGCAATTCATGGATGACATGATTGATTTGTTATTACCTACAATGAAAGAACATCTCACAGAGTCAGACCTCAAAGAGATGATTACCATTCTTTCTACGCCCGAAGCACTGTCATATACCAGTCACAACTTGGAATGGACTGACGCTTTCACAGAGAGTGTGTCAGAACCAATCCTTGAGGCTTCTAAAGCAGTTTCCTCAGGTAAGACTCCAGCCCCCATCAACATTGCCAGCAATATCAATAAGCAGTATGCTGAAAAATTTACCTTATTTGCAAATGAATCTGATTTGAAGAGTCAATTCAAAAAAGGTCTTGAAGTGGGTGCAGGACAATTGCCAGAGGAACTAACGACGTGGATAAACAATAATCTCACAAACATGATGATTAACAGTAGTTATGGCATTTTCACAGAAAAAGACATTGACTTCGGTATCAATCTTTTTAAAACACCTCTGTTTAAGAAAACTTTAAACGCCACAAACGCATTATTAGATGATCCTATGGCAATAGGCCTTTCTTTTATTACCAACTATCAGAAATGGCTTAAAAAGCAAGGTGTGGAAGTAGGTGACTTACCTTTCTAACTTAAATTAGAATATAGACTTTTTTCACTATCAACAACAAACAATAAACAAAAGCAATTATGGCATTTTTGACAAACGACAAATTGACCATCGTCGGCGCAGCCGGCATGATTGGTTCCAACATGGTACAGACAGCCCTGATGATGGGTCTGACTGATGACATCTGCCTTTACGACGTGTTCTCACCCGAGGGTGTAGCTGAGGAAATGCGCCAGAGTGGTTTTGGTAACGTGAAAATCACTGCCACCACCGATGCCGCCGAGGCTTTCACCGGCGCCAAGTACATCATCTCGAGTGGTGGTGCACCCCGTAAAGCTGGTATGACCCGCGAGGACTTGCTCGCTGGCAACTGCAAGATAGCCGAGGAACTGGGTCAAAACATCCAGAAATACTGCCCCGACGTACGTCACGTAGTCATTATCTTCAACCCCGCCGACCTTACCGGTCTTGTGACACTGCTCTATTCTGGTTTGAAACCAGGTCAGGTGACCACTCTCGCCGGTCTTGACACTACCCGCCTGCAAAGCGCATTGGCCAAGAAATTCAATGTGATGCAGGATGATATCACCGGATGTGCCACATATGGTGGACATGGTGAGCAAATGGCAGTATTTGGCAGCCATGTGGAAATCAAAGGTCGCAAACTGATGGACATCATCGGCACCGACGAGTTCCCCGTAGAGGAATGGGAGCAGATGAAGACCGACGTGACCAAAGGCGGTGCCAAGATTATCGAGCTCAGAGGCCGTTCTTCTTTCCAGAGCCCATCGTATCTCTCTGTAGAGATGATTCGTGCCGCTATGGGTGGTGAGCCATTCCGTTTCCCCGTAGGTACCTATGTGAAGACCGACAAGTACGACCACATTATGATGGCTATGAAGACTACTTTGACTCCAGAGGGTGCCATCTTCGAGGTTCCACAAGGCACACCAGAGGAGAACGCTAAACTCGATGCCAGCTATGAGCACCTTTGCAAGATGCGCGACGAGTTGGTAACACTCAACATTGTTCCTCCTATTACTGAGTGGAGCAAAATCAACCCCAACCTTTAAGGCTGGAAATCACATTCCCCATGAGCCTGCACATGTGCAGGCTCATGTTGTTAAAAAACATCAGAGATAAGGAGGTAGAGGTAAGAGGTAGGAGAATCCTATTTCACTTGCAAATCATTTCGCTTACCTCTCACCTCTCACTTCTAAATATAAAATACATGAATTTAATCAAAGACCAATCCTTCGGCGGTGAGCGCCCGCTGTTCGAGTCACACAACCTACGTATGGAGAACATTATTATCACCGACGGCGAGTCGGGCGTAAAGGAATGTAGTGACATCGAAGCCCATAACTGCCGTTTCGAAGGCAAATACCCATTCTGGCATGTTGACCGAAGCCTCATCACCAACTGTTATTTTGCACCAGGTTCCCGCTCTGCCATCTGGTATTCCAACGATATGGAAATGCGTATGTGCGTCATCGATGGTCCGAAATTTTTCCGTGAGATGAAAAATCTCACGCTTCGTGACGTGCTCATCAACGATGCCGACGAGACGTTCTGGAATATCGATGGGCTAACCATAGAGGATGTTACTCTCCATGAAGGCACCTACCCTTTCATGGGTAGCAGTAACATCAAGGTCAACCGCTTGAAAAGCGATAGCAAATATGTCTTCCAATATGTGAAAAACGTGGAGATACACAATGCTGAAATTGTCACCAAAGATGCATTCTGGGAAGTGGAAAATGTGACTATCTACGACTCACTCCTCGATGGCGAATATTTAGGGTGGCACTCCAAGAATCTTCGTCTGGTACGCTGCCACATTGGTGGCGAGCAGCCCCTCTGCTATGCCCACGACTTGATACTTGAGGACTGCACCTTCGACGCAGCCAGCGACCGCGCCTTTGAATATTCCACCGTGCAGGCCGACATCCGTGGATTCATCAAGAGTGTGAAAAATCCCGCCAGTGGAACTATCGTCGCCGACAGCATCGGCTCCATCATCCTTGACGATAACATCAAAGGTCCCGCCAACTGTAAGATTGTGGCCAGAAAATGATATGTAGTCAAAGGGACGTTACTAATGGTTATCTATAAACTATAATTATGGTCTAAAGCCTTTCGTTATCCCGATATTACGAGATTTCGGTATTCTGACACTAACAACTAAAAACTAACAATAAACAATGACCTATAATTTTGATGAAGCCCCTGTAAGACGGGGTTCAGGTTGTGTGAAATGGGATACCCCTGAGGCTGCTGGCGCACTGCCCATGTGGGTGGCAGATATGGACTTCCGTGTGGCAGACCCCATCACCAATGCACTGATGCGGCGGGTGGAACATGGTGTATTTGGATATACCGAAGTTCCCGATGCCTACTACACAGCCATCATCAACTGGTTTGAGCACCGCCATAATTGGAAGATACAACGCGACTGGATTCTCTATACATCAGGAGTGGTGCCGGCACTGTCGGTAGTGGTGAAAGCAATGACTCAGCCCGGTGAGAAAGTACTCATACAGACGCCTGTCTATAACTGTTTCTTCTCCTCTATCCGTAACAATGGTTGTGAGTGCGTGGAAAACCCGCTAATATACGAGAACGGTACTTATCATATCGATTTCGATGACATGGAACAAAAGGCCGCCGACCCCGACACACGGCTGTTTATTCTCTGCAACCCACATAATCCTGCCGGCCGCGTATGGACCCCCAGTGAAATGGAGCGGATGAATGACATCTGCCTACGTCACGGAGTCATGGTAGTAGCAGATGAGATTCACTGCGAACTTATCATGCCAGGAAACCACTTCACACCATTTGCCTCTGTTTCCGATGCTTGCCAACGTAATTCCATCACCTGCAATTCTCCCTCTAAATCCTTCAACACAGCTGGGTTGCAGATAGCCAATATCATCAGCAGCGATTCCGACATACGGGCACGTATCAACCGTGCCATCAACATCAACGAAGTATGCGATGTCAATCCCTTTGGGGTGGAGGCACTCATGGCCGCCTATAATGAAAGTGAAGAATGGATAGACCAACTTTGCAATTATCTCTCTGCTAACTATCAAGCATTGCGAACTTTCTTTGCTGAGAATTTACCACAGTTGGGGGTCACGACCTTAGAAGGCACCTATTTAGTATGGGTGGATATTCGTCCCTTAGGCATCGATTCCGATACCTTTACACATTTGTTACTTGAGCATGGCAAAGTATTGGTCAACAGTGGCACCATGTATGGTAAGGAAACAGGCGAGGGTTTCATCCGCATCAATATCGCTTGTCCACGTAGCCAGCTCATAGAAGCATTAGAACGCATCCATCAAGTGATTAAAAACCTTCATAACCTCAAAAGTTGAGGGTTTCCGAAGCATCAACCAATAATCTAAATCATTATCATTATGTCACTAATCGACAAACATTACACATTTGATTATCCAGAGAATATTCAATCTGTTTATTACAAGATTCTCTCAGTAACTAACCAAATGAAAGGTCTGAAATTAGTCGGAAACAATGACAATTCTTGTACTATATTCATGGAAGGCTCTGTCTCTTTTTGGTCATGGGGTGAAAATGTCACTATTTCCTGCCAGTATCTTGACGACTATCATACTCGAATACATATAGAAAGTAAGCCAAAGCTTTCTACAACCTTGGTTGACTGGGGAAAAGGAAAAAGGAATATCAGAAATGTGCTGGACGCTATGAAAATGGTACTTCCATAATGGCAGTTCAAAGACAGTTTTTACTCTTCTTCTAAATACCATTTAGAATACCCAACATAATGAGCGGCAAAGCTCTCAGCCTGATCGGGACTTGTTTTCTTGATGAATTTGGCTGGGACACCTCCCCATATCTCATGCTCACCAATCTTGGTGCCCTGCAACACCAGTGCCCCGGCTGCCACAATGGCTCCTGCTCCCACCTCGGCATTGTCGAGCACCGTTGCGCCCATGCCTATCAGCGCTCCACGACGTATCGTACAGGCGTGAACAGTGGCATTGTGCCCTATCGACACATCGTCCTCAATAATGGTGGGTCCCACCTTGTTGGTTACATGCACACAGGCACCATCCTGTACATTCACACGATTGCCTATATGTACATAAGCCACATCGCCGCGCACCACAGCATTAAACCATATTGAGCATTCATCGCCCATTTCCACTTCGCCCACAATGGTGGCATTCTCACTAAAATAACAGTCCTTTCCCCATTTCGGAGTTAGTCCCTTGACAGATTTTATTAAAGCCATTGCAATATATTGAATATTGAGGATTGAAAATTAAATATGATTTTCCTATCCAGACATTTCGTTATATCGTTATTATGTATATCATGAGGTCCAAATACAATCACTCATCATTTGTAAGCCTCAAAATAGTGTCTGTAGCTCCCGAATGTGACGCTACGAACTTGCCCGCTTTTTCACTCGATTCCTTCAAAAACTCATCGTCTGTAATCAGTCGTGTCATAATCTGCTGAAAACCCTCACCATCATAGATTTCAAAACCGCCCTTTACAGCTAACAAGCCCTGCGCTTCCTGAAAGCGCTTGTTGTTGGGACCAAATATGACCGGAATTTCCCAGACAGCAGCCTCCAACACGTTGTGGATTCCCACACCGAAGCCACCACCCACGTATGCAATCTCGCCATAGCGATAAATACTCGACAAAAGCCCGAAGCAATTGATAATCAGACATTCTGCATCACGTGCTTCCTCGGGGGTTGTCTCCGTATAAAGCACTGTTTTATGTTTCAACATCGATTGTATCTGTTCCAGATGGTCATTGCCTATCACATGTGGGGCGATGATAAGTTTCCAGTCGCGATACTTGTTGAAAAATTCGATAAAAATCTCCTCATCAGGAGGCCAGCTCGAACCAGCGACAAATATTTTATGTCCTGACTTAAAGGCATCTACAATTGGCAGTTGTTTTGCCTGTGCCTTGATTTCCAACACACGGTCAAATCGAGTATCTCCCGACACCGTCACGCATCTGATGCCTATAGTTGCCAACAAATCGCGGCTCTCTTCATTCTGCACGAAGAAATGTGTGAAGCATTTCAGCACCCTCGAATACTCACGTCCATACCACCGGAAGAATACCTGCTGTGGTCGGAAGATACTCGACACACTATACACAGGCACATTGCGATGTTTCAGTATATGGAGGTAGTTATACCAAAACTCGTATTTAATAAAGTAAGCCTTTATAGGACGTATCAGCCTCAGGAAACGAATAGCATTGATAGGTGTATCAAGAGGTAAATAGCAAATGATATCTGCCCCTTCATAGTTTTTACGCACCTCATAGCCCGAAGGTGAAAAAAAAGTCAGTAAAATTTTATACTCAGGATGCTTTTTTCGCAACCGTTCGATCAATGGTCTGCCCTGTTCAAACTCACCTAATGAAGCGGCATGAAACCACACATATTCAGCCGACGGGTCCACCTTTTCCTTCAATACACCAAATGCGGCACGTTCTCCGCGCCACATCTTGCGTACTTTCTTGTTGAAAAGGCTGTAAACAGCCACGCCAACCAAATATAAATAGATGAGTAGGTTGTACACCGCCCTATCTGATTTTTCTGATTACTCGGAATGTTCTAAATAATCTGAATACTCTGAATAATCTAAAAAGTATTCAGAGTATTCAGATTGTTATTTACTTAAGCACCTCTATAGCTCTTTGCAGACGACTGAGCGTCTCCTCCTTACCAAGGAATGCTGAGATATCAAACATTCCAGGGCCTTTGCCAATACCCACAAGTGCAAGTCGGAAAGCATTCATCACGTCGCCGAGTTTATAGCCACGACGCTCTATCCATGCCTTCACCTCACGTTCCTGATTCTCAATTGAGAAGTCGTCTAAACCTTCCAGCAGCGCAGAAAGCTCTCTCATTACAATAGCAGAGTCAGACTTCCAACGTTTGCGTACGGTCTTTTCGTCATAAGTTGTTGGTGGTATAAAGAAGAATGAGCATAAAGGCCACAACTCCTTGACGAAATTCACACGGTCTTTCATCATTGCCACTACTTGCTCGATACGCTCCATGCTTTCGTCGATACCATTGCCGGCAACAATCGGCGCAAAGAGCTGGGCAATCTCATGACTACTCTTATTGAGAATATACTCATGGTTGAACCAGATACCTTTCTGATAGTCAAACTTGGCACCAGCCTTGGAACACCTGCTCAGGTCGAAAGCCTCTACCAATTCCTTAAGTGAGAACACCTCTTGCTCTGTACCAGGATTCCAGCCTAATAATGCTAAGAAATTGAGCACTGCCTCAGGGAAATAGCCACTCTCACGGAATCCCGACGACACATCACCTGTCTTGGGATCGTGCCATTCCAAAGGAAACACTGGGAATCCCAAGCGGTCGCCATCACGTTTCGATAATTTTCCTTTACCCTCAGGTTTGAGCAGTAGCGGCAGATGTGCAAATCGAGGCATTGTATCGCTCCATCCAAAAGCATCATAGAGCATCACATGAAGTGGCGAACTGGGCAGCCACTCCTCACCACGAATCACATGAGTGATTTCCATAAGATGGTCATCCACTATATTTGCCAAATGATAGGTGGGCAGTTCGTCAACACTCTTGTATAACACCTTATCATCGACGATGTCGCTCATGATTTTCACATCACCACGGATCAAGTCATCGACATGAACAGCAATGCCAGGCTCCACTTTGAAGCGCACCACATACTGTACACCATCATCAATCATCCCCTGAACATCCTCAGGTGGCAATGTGAGTGAATTGCGCATCTGCATACGCGTGCGAGCATCATACTGGAAATTTGGGATGGCTGTACGCTTTGCCTCCAACTCCTCCGGCGTGTCAAAGGCGATATATGCTTTACCTGCCTCAATCAGCTGATCTACATAGCGCTTGTAGATTTTGCGTCGCTCACTTTGCCGGTAAGGTCCATAATTACCACCAAAGGAAACACCCTCATCAAACTCGATGCCCAACCACCTGAAAGACTCCAAAATATAGTCCTCTGCTCCAGGTACAAAACGTGTGGAATCGGTATCTTCAATCCTGAGCACCATACTGCCACCATGCTTACGTGCAAACAAATAATTGAAAAGGGCTGTTCTGACACCGCCTATATGCAAAGGTCCTGTGGGACTTGGTGCAAAACGCACCCTTACTTTTTTCTCATCCATGATTTTATGAGTTTTTGAATAATTTAACAACTTACTTCCTTGTCAACTTATCAACTCGTCAACTGAATACATTATTTCTGTTTGCAAAATTAGTGTTTTTTTTCTGAATAAGGGAAAATAACACATGATTTCGACATTTAAGAACATATAAAACGACAAAAGTAATAAAAACAGACAAGGAAAAGACAATTCAGACACGTTTTTATCAAAATAAACAATAATATGGGAAAAATTTTGTAATTTCGCCTTTTGAAACCAATATCATTCACACGATGGGATATTTTTTTGACAGCGAGGATAGTCCTATACGCAATGCACTGACAAAAATTGCCTTGGTGATCATCTCTACGGTCATCTTGGTGTGGGTACTTCCCAAAAAACAAAACACCACCATAGAATTCGACTACAAAGAAGGCACTCCATGGAAAGGCGGTACCGTCATAGCAAAATTCAATTTTCACATCTATAAAAGTGATTCTCTCTACAATATTGAAAAGCAACAAGTTCTGAAATATTTCCAGCCTTATTATCAAGTCGATAAGACAGTAGCACAAAAGGCTTTGGAAGAATTCGACCTTGCTTTCACCGAAGAAGCATACGGTGATTTATACCGCTATAAGAACAAAATTGCCAACTTGCTGACGCAAGCTTACGAGAAACTAATCATCAACGACGAAGAGCGGTCGAAACTCACTGTAGATACCATCCAAATCATCGACAACGAAGAAGCCAAGACCTCCTCTCCAACAAACATCACCAATATATTTACCACACTTCAAGCCTATGAATTTATCATAGAAAACGAAGAATTAGCAAGTCAGCACGACTTGTTGTCATCATCTAATCTAAATAAATACATCCGTCCCAACTTATTCTATGACAACGTATGGTCGGAAGCCCGCAAAGAGGATATTGTAAAACAAAGTGTGGCTGTCTCTATCGGTGAGGTCAAAGAAGGTGAGAAAATCGTCGATACAGGTGAAGTGGTGACAAGTGAAATTGCCGATAAACTCCGCTCCATGGTCATCGAAATGGAAAGAAATGGCCTAAACAGGCAAGAAACTCAAAACCTACAAATAGGGCAGGCATTAGTCGTACTAATTCTAATCATACTCTTTACCTGTTATCTGATACTCTTTAGGAATAATTACTTCTCCAAACCACGTCATATTCTGATGCTCTATGCCATGATTTTGGTTTATCCCATTATCGTATCTATATTGGTAAGACATCAGCATACCCTCAATTCTGTATATCTCCTGCCTTTTGCTATAGTGCCCTTGCTCACTCGGGTGTTCCTCGACACTCGTACAGCATTCATCACTCATGTTATCATGATTCTCATCTGCTCATTAGCGGTGAGCTATCGCTTCGAGTTCATCATCGTAGAGATTACGGGAGGATTGGCAGCAATTTATGCGCTGAGCGACCTGTCAAAACGGGCACACCTATTCAGCGCAGCATTCATCGTGGCTATCTGTACAGCTGCCATGTACTACGCTGTGCAATTGATTCAAAACGATGAGATGATACCAATAGATTCCACCATCTACCTCATTTTCCTCATCAATGGAATCTTGTTATTGCTTACCTATCCAATGATGTTTGTCATCGAAAAATTCTTTGGTTTTACTTCCGTCGTCACACTCTTCGAATTGTCTGACTCCAGCCGTGGACTGCTACTCAAACTTAGTGAGGTGGCTCCAGGCACCTTTACACACTCTACTACCGTGGGCAACTTAGCCTACGAAATCGCCAATAAAATTGGTGCCAACGGACTGCTTGTGCGTACAGGTGCACTTTATCATGACATTGGCAAAATGAGCAATCCTGTTTTCTTCACCGAAAACCAAGCCGGCATCAACCCCCACGACAAACTCACAGAGATAGAGAGTGCTCAAATCATCATTGACCATGTGAAAGAAGGTCAACGACTGGCAGAAAAATACAATCTGCCATCAAATATAAAAGACTTCATCCTAACACATCATGGGCAGGGAGTTGCTAAATATTTTTTCCTTAAATATCAAAAAGACCATTCCAATGAAGAGATTGACAAGTCACTCTTTTCCTATCCTGGCCCCAACCCCTTCACACGCGAACAAGCCATTTTGATGATGACCGACTCAGTGGAGGCTGCCTCACACTCTCTAAAAGAATATAGTGATGAGGCTATTCGCACTCTTGTCAACCGTATCATAGACACTCAGGTGAATGAAGGCTATTTCACTGAATGTCCCATTACCTTCCTTGATATTGCCACCGCCAAGCAAGTGCTCATCGACCGTCTGAAAAGCATCTACCACACCCGTATCCAATACCCAGGCCAAGAACAGCCTAAGGAGAATGAAGGCAAAGAGAGCAGACTCAAACGAAAAAAGAAAAGGAGAGGAAGGTTTTAGATTCGAGAGTTGAAACCGCGATGATATCGAAGCATGGAGGACACAAGTGGGGGGACACTATAAATGGATGCAACAAAGGGACACAAAAGATAATGAGGGAATCTTCAATCTCAAGTCTCAAATCAAAAATTCAAAACTCCAAATCTCTTAATAATTATTAATTATAAACTTATTTTGTTCGTATTTCGAACAATTTTTATACCTTTGCAGCCAATTTTTAAACAAAAGACTATTAAAATGTGTAAAAAAAGATGGTTTGGTATGGCTTTAGCCATGCTTATTTCAACAAACGTGGCAACATTTGCCGGAGGCATTCTCACAAACACCAATCAGAGCGTACTGTTTCTGCGTAACCCCGCCCGTGATGGTGCTATAGGGCTTGATGGTGTCTATTCCAACCCTGCTGGTGTTCTTTTTCTTGGCGAAGGATTCCATTTGGGATTCAACTGGCAATATGCTCGACAGACACGCACCATTACCTCTCAGAATCCACTTTATACTCTTGGATACAAAAACGACAACCTTGCCGACAAGATTTTTAAAGGTGTAGCCAACGCACCCTTCATACCCTCCCTACAAGCAGCCTACAACATAGGCGACTGGAGTTTCCAGTTCAATTTCTCTGTGCCTGGTGGTGGTGGTAAATGCGAATTCGACCATGGTGTGGGAACCTTTGAAAAAGCCGTAGGTGCCATCGCACAAAGATTAATCGGTGTTTCTTCCACTCTTAATGAGCAACTCAAGCCATTGGGTGCCAGTGTTCCTTCAGTGACGGGCTACGATATGGATGCCTATATGAAGGGGCAGCAATTCTATTTCGGTTTTCAGATTGGTGCTGCACGCAAAATCAACGATAATCTGTCTGTCTATGGTGGTCTGCGACTGCTCTATGGTACTGCAGCCTACGAAGCTCGCATGAACAACATCCGTGTGATGGACGGACAAAACGGCATTTCGCTGCCACAATATTTTGAGGGTGTCATCAATGGTATCGTCAATGCTCGCACCAACATCAGTGGCAACCAGCAGAAAGTGCAGGCTGGAATCCAACAATATGTAAATGCCTATATGGCTGCAGGCATGACACAGGAGCAAGCTATGCAGATGCCAGAAGTTCAACAACTGACAGCAACAAGCCAACAACTGCAGGACGCCGATACAAAGCTGAAGGCTGCGGGCGACGAAATTACCTCCAGTGCAGAGGCTTTGGCTCCATACGCCAATGGTATGAACCTGAAGTCTGACCAAAGTGGTTGGGGTATCGCTCCCGTCATTGGCATCGACTACAAAATCGGGAATCTGAACTTAGCTGCTAAATACGAGTTTAAGACCCGTATGCGAATGAAGAACAACTCTACTTTGGAAGAAGCTTCCGTTGTGGCAGCCACCAACAAATACATCGATGGCACCAGTGTGCCAGAAGATGCCCCTGCCCTTCTCGCTCTTGGAGCCCAGTGGTCGGTGACCGACGCTGTGCGTTTGAACCTTGGCTATCATCATTTCTTCGATAAGAGTGCACACTGGTATCAGCATAGCGAGAAAGACCTCGACAGCGAAACCAATGAATACTTAGCTGGTGCAGAATGGGATATCACCAAGCGTCTGCAAGTGAGTGGCGGTGCCCAGCTCACCCGTTACGGACTGTCTGACAAATTCATGAACGACATGTCGTTTGTAGTCAACTCATGGACATTCGGCTTGGGCATAGGATATCAAGTCACCGATAATGTCAAGATAAATGCAGCCTATTTCCAGACCAACTACGACAACTACGATATGGACACCCCAGCACAGTCAATCGCTGGAATGGGTCTTGAAATTCCCGCTGGTCACGACTCTTTCACCCGTACCAATAAAGTTATCGGTCTGGGAGTGGAAATCACACTATAATTGAGTTAATGAGTTTGTAAGTTTCGTTCTTACAACGGATCGACATCGAAATACAACTGCAGGGCAGCATAACGCTTGTCCTGCATTATTTTTTCATGGGCAAGTTTTAGGTACTGACGCACGCGTGCAAGGTCGATGCCATTTTCGAGTTTTACCACGATTTTGCGGATGCAAAGAGTTTTCACTCTCGCCACGGCCGGTTTGTCAGGTCCAAGAATGCGGCTGCCAAACCACTGCCGAAGCAGTGCCCCCATCATTATTGCAGCAGAATCGACTACAGACTCCTCACGGTGCCGCAAGAATACATACACAACACGGTAGAAAGGAGGATAGTGAAAAGCTTTTCTTTCTTCTAAGATACTATTGTATAGCGCCTTGTAGTTATGCTCCACCACTTGAATTATCACTGGCAAGTCTGGACTTTTGGTCTGCAGTATCACCAATCCTCGTTTTCCTTTACGTCCTGCCCTACCACTTACCTGCGCCATCATCATAAATGCATGTTCATATGCACGGAAATCAGGATAGTTGAGCATTGTATCGGCATTGAGTATTCCTACGATGCTCACTTTGTCGAAGTCCAATCCTTTGCTAATCATCTGTGTGCCGATGAGCAGATTGGTACGTCCAGCCGAGAAGTCATCAATCAAGCGTGCGTAAGCCGACCGGCTACGGGTTGTGTCGAGATCCATACGAGCAACACGCGCCTCAGGGAAGATGTCACGGATTTGATCCTCCACCTTCTCCGTACCAAACCCTCTACCACGCAATTCCTGACTCTCACAACACGGACACTGTTTAGGCACAGTATAAGTATAGCCGCAATAGTGGCAAGTGAGCATGTTCATCGTTTTGTGCAAGGTAAGCGACACATCACAGTTCTTACACTTGGGCACCCATCCACAGACCTTACATTCCACCATGGGAGCAAAGCCCCTACGATTTTGAAAGATGATGGCTTGTTCACCATTGGCGAGAGCCTTTCTCACGGCGATGAGCAGTGTCGGTGAGAAGAGTCCGTTCATCATCTTTCGTCGCTGCAAGTCCTTGATATCTACTACCTGTATTTCAGGCAATTGTATATCCTGATGACGATGCTCCAATTTGACAAGGCCGTATTTGCCGTTCTCTGCATTATAATAACTTTCCATCGAGGGTGTCGCCGTACCGAGAAGTGTCTTTGCACCAACCATGGCAGCCATCATAATGGCCACCGAACGTGCATGGTATCGTGGTGCCGGGTCCTGCTGCTTAAAGGATGTCTCATGCTCTTCATCCACAATCACCAGTCCCAAGTTACGGAAAGGCAGAAAGACAGCACTCCGTGCCCCTAAGATAATATCGTAGGGACATTCCGAAAGTTGTTTTTTCCATATCTCCACCCTTTCGGCATCACTATAACGAGAATGATAGATGCCCATTCTGTTGCCAAACACCCGCTGCAGGCGCTGTGTCATCTGTACGGTAAGGGCAATTTCTGGCAGCAGATACAACACTTGTCGGTGTTCCTGGAGTGTTTTTTGGATAAGATGAATATAGATTTCTGTTTTACCGCTTGAGGTGACCCCATGCAGCAACACCACTTTTTTCTGTAAGAATTGGAAGAGAATCTGATTGTACGCCTCTTGCTGGTAAGTATTTAGTTTACAGATATTCTCAGGATGCGGTTCCCCACCATGATTGAGTCTTCCCACCTCCTTCTGATAAATGATGAAAATTTGTCGGTCGATGAGATTTTTCAGGGTAGCACTGGTGCAATGCGACTGGTTCATCAATTCATCACGTGATACCTCCACAATAGGTTCTGCACACGTATCACCTTCGATGGTATCATAGTGTGATAAGGACAGGAAATCTACAAGCACCTTTTGTTGTGCCGTAGCTCTGCGGAGCATATCCAAGGCGATATGGATAGCTTGTTCATTACGATATTTGGGAGCGAGGGTGATATACGCCTCAGTGCGTGGACGATAGTCGTCTTCTTTCAGTCCTGCTGGCATAGCAGCATTATAGACCTCTCCTATAGGCGACATATAATAGTCGGCAATCCATTTCCACATCTTCAGTTGTCCGTCAAGAAGCATCGGCTGATTGTCGGGCAGCCCTGTAATGGGTTTACAATCGAAATCTGGCTTTCGGTCGTGAATTCCTGCCACGACAGCGAGATAAGTCTTGCTTTTCCCTAATGGCACTACTACACGCATACCCACTTGCACTCTGCCCACATATTCCTTGGGTATGGCGTATGTGAAGAAACCCTCCAAAGGCAAGGGCAGAATGACATCTACGAAGTGCATTAGAGATATTTAAGATTGAAGATTGAAGATTGAAGATTGAAGATTGAAAATGGAAGGGAAGTTAAAGGAACAAGACCTCCGATGACAACAGAAGTAATCTCTCACCTCTTACCTCTCACCTCCTATTTTTCCATAGCCTAAAAATATATAGCAGCAGAGAGTTGCCATGCGTTGGTGCGAGCTTTGTGCTTCTCGATGTCATCTATCACAGCATCGCGAGCGGAAAGCCATGTCACGTCAGCAGTACGCCCACAGACCACATTGTAGTTTGCCGACACCTGAAAAGTATTAAAAAGGAGGATGCCACCACCGAGATTGACACTGAAGTTGGAGTCCTTATATTTCCAAGTCCGTGCTTGGTCGATTACTTTCTCATCATCGTTGAGACTGAATCCCACCTGTGGTCCAGCATAAACAAACAATCCCAATGAAGTACGGCTACCAAAGGTTAGCCTCAGGTTAAGGGGAACGGTCACATTTTTCTGTTTGATTTTCATCGTTTCATTCCCCTGAACCTCTATTTCCCGTTCGTCATAGAGCGCGGAAAGATCCATCCCGAGTCCGAATGCTGATATTTCCCACTTAAGTGTTGGTCCGACAAAGAATCCGTTGCGATTTTCGGCATTCAGGACTTTTTCCGACATGGTGAAGTCCACAATATTATAGCCCCCCTTCACACCCAACTTTACCTGTGCATGAGCAGCTGATGCCGTCAATAAAAACAAAATGACGGTGATTATAAATGGATTTCTTTTCATAGGCCATGGAATATAGGGTTGGGGCTTCGTTAGTGCCTTTCTCGTCTTACAGAGACACGGGCAGGGCTGGAAGAGGACGAGGGAGAGTCGGAGCGACGTCTTGAAGTTTTCTCTGCCTTTTCTTCCTTGGAACGTCTATTGGTTTTGGCCTTTTTCTCCTTTTTACCTTTCACGTCTTGTTGTGCTGCTGCGATGCTATCGAGTGAATCTTTTTTAGCAGGATCGCCAAAAAGATTTTTTTCAAAATCTATCAATTCCTGCTCGATACGCTGTTGTTCCTGAGTCATCTGCTCTGGTGTTTCGCAATACTGTGCCAATGTGCGTCCGAGCATGTTTGTCGTCTTATAGATTTTTCCTTCATAGCGATTCATCGTGAAATAGTCATCAAGACTCATAGTGGCGGCATTGTTCTTGTCGCTGGTCATGATGGTCTGCTTGCTCAGGAAAGGTGCAATATCATCGTACTTCACCCAGAAGAGCGGATATTTTGTGGCACCATCGCCGAAGTCATCCTCCCGGCTCATGATGGGGCAAAGAGCAATTACTTTCCGATGGAAGGTGGATGTACCTTGGTCGTAGTAAGCGCTTTCCTTTAGATAGTATCCTTTCACCTCCCTCGATGGGATATCGCTGTTATCCAATTTGATACGTCCATCCTGCCGCTCGTAGAAGATGTGGTAGTCGTCGAGGAAAGCCAATGGCTTGATACGTGCTGAGTCGGTAAACACCTCGTTACCGTCCAGACGATACTCGTATGCCTTGATATTACCCTTCATCATCAGTTTGAAGAGATAGGTAAAGAGGTTCATCTGGTTGCCCACGGGTTCCACGGGATAGTATAATCCAGCATTTGCTTCATCCTCCAAGTTCATCTCACGGTAAATGTCGCGTCTCCAAACAACATCCTCCGACATCGATGCCGATGTAGGGAAAGAAATTTGTGCGCGCGTGGTGATGTTGTTGGCATTCGACTTTGCCTTTTGCTCTTGCGCATTGCGGCGTGACTGTGGCTGTGCCCCGGCTACTTGTGCCACAAGAGCTATCAACGTAATCAACAAAAATTGTCTCATATTCTCGGTTTCGTTATTTCATTCAAAATATCAATTCACAATCACCTCAAGTGCCTGAGGCAGTTTGCGTGTGATACCATCGGGTCCCACCGCCTGCACATTAGTGATATAGAAGCGTTTACCACGTGAGAGGCTGCGGAAGGCACTCTTCTGCGCCTCGGTGAAGGACGCTCCTGCCGATGCCATAGGTTTGGCATTACCCATTTGGTCGAAGAACACTGTCTCGAAGCTGATGACACGGAACTCAATGTCGAGCAATCCGTCGTCGATGGCAGCCTTGATACCACCCACGCCCATGAGCGATGCCTTTGCCAGACGTCCACCTTTGAAACGGTCGGTACCCACAGCGATGTATGCCGTTGGGTCGGGCAATTTCCTCACATGGAATGTTGCCGTACCCATGGCAAGGCTCTTTCCTTTGTCGGTACCTGTGACTGTGAAGGTGACATCCTGTCCTACAGCTGCCGGCACGGCGATATAGTGTCCATTGCCTTGTGAGGTGAGCGAACCACCGGTCATAGAGAGCGAGACGGCACTTTGTGGCAATCCAGAGCAAGTGACGCTGATGGGGTTTTGGAATCCCGCATATAGCACGTTCATCAAATCTGCAGCCACAGTGGCTCCCGTGGGAGGTGAAATGACGGTATATTTCTGTTTGAACTCACGGCGTAGCACTTCGCCTTCAGCATTTTTCATGAGGATGTAACCAGCGAAAGAATGTTCGCCCGGCCCTCCTGCCGTTAGTGAGTAAGTGCCATTGGCCGATGAGATTCTGGCGCCATTTACATAGATTTCAGGTGTTTGTGTGGTGTCGATAGCGGCCATGACGATATTGGCTGTTAGTCGTTCACCAGGATAAAGGGTTGTCTTGTCGGGCACGACGAAGGCATCAAGCTTGTTTACACGGATGTCTTTCATACCCACGTTAGCCACGAGTGAGTGAAGCACCTCGCCCTCAGCGTAGCGGATATCGCTCTGCAACTTGGAGAGAAGAGTGACAGCAGCAGCCACTGGCATGTCCTCAAACATATATTCCTGCCAGTTTTTGCCTAATGTATTTTCGTTTTGTGGCACAGGGGTAGAAAGGTTGCCAGCGATGATTTCCTTCTGCCGTGGGTCACTCACCATGGTGAGAATTCTCTCGCGGTAGGAGTTGATGGCATCGTAGAGTTTTTGCCCTTTTCCAGAACCTGGTGCGAGCATCACCTGTGTGGCTGCCTCTAAGTCATCTTTATTCTTAATATTTAGCATGTCGAAATCGGCACCATCCGATTTTCTGACAATATCTTCCTTCAGTTGCTGTGCAAAATTATAGAGCGAGTCGCTCATATTCTTGACGTATGTGGCTTTTTCAAACCATTCCCTCACCTTCTCCGGATTTTCCTTCATCTGCTCATCAAGGTCAGCTAACATAGCGACATTCTCTTTCGACGAGTTGGCAGTGGTACGGTTCAGGCTCTCCTCCACAATAGTGAATCCGTCGAGCACCTCGGTGGAGATGTTCAGCGCAAGCATAGCCATCAAGACGACATACATCAAGTTGATCATCTTTTGGCGTGGGGAGACGGGTCTTTTCTTTATTGCCATTAGTTTATATTTACGGAGTTCAAAAGTTCAGTAGTTACAGGAATCAGACAATAGTTTGTAGTTTTCAATTTAACCACCCTTTACTACCTTAATATATTATAATAGACCCTCGTTTTGCGGTTGTGTGGGTGCAGCCTGTCGCATATTGACGGTCATAGCCTCAATCATGCGGGCATAGATCTTATTGAGCTGCTCTATCTGTTGTGCCATCTTCTTCGACTGCTCGTTGATTTGGTCGATGGTTCCAATCTGCTGACTGGCGCTCTTGAGCTGCATCTCATAAACCTTGGTAATACCTGTGAGCGTACGGTTCAGATTCTCCATCTCCTCGGAATCGCGTGTGAGACGCACACTCTGCTCATTGACCTTCTTGAGCATCTCTGTGAGTTCCTTCAACTCATCTACATAGCTCTCTGTTGCCTCTGCCATTTCAGGCGAAATTTGCTGCTGCTGGGTCACCCATGCCATCGAGGCACCACCCTGTGGCACCACACCACCCTGGGCTACGCCACCACCCTGGGCCACAGCACCTTCTTGCGCAGCATCACCCTCCTGAGGCACTACACTGCCACCAACGGGAACGGCTCCACCTACAGGAATAGCTCCGCCAACGGGAATGACACCACCCATAGGTACTGGACCACCCACAGCGGCCACCATACCACCTTGACCTTCCTGGCCTTCGATGGGAGCACCTGCTCCACTACCGCCACCACCTATGATAATGGTACCGCCACCGAAGCCTGGACCTGCAGGTTGTCCTTGTACACCCTCCTGTTCTTCATCATCGGGTGTAAAGTCATCCGACTCACTATCGTCTTGCATACCTTCATGCACACCTGCCTCAACTTTTTCTCCTTCAGGAGTGTAATGTGTCTGGAGGTCCATGCCATCAGTAGTTTTGTCAAAAGGTCGGTCGAAGGCTGAGAGGAAAAACACCAGCACCTCGGTTCCCATACCGATAAACAGCATGAGGTTGGCACCTGGCAAGTGGGTGAGTTTGAACAGTGTACCGGCAATCACAATTGATGCGCCCCAACTATAGGCATAGTTCAGAAACGTCTGTCCTGGCACGCTGTCCATCCATTTCTGCAACCGGTAAATGATATTGAATTTACTATATTTTGTCATCTTATTTGGAATTTTTAGGGGTAAGGGGATTGAGGTTAGAAGTGAGAGATAGATTTATTGTTTTCGTAAGGAAGATGATTGCAACGGCGCAGCCGTCGCCTACGGAGAAGCGAATAGAAGATAATGGTGTTTTGCTAAATGGGGTAATCTCTTACCCCTTACCTCTCACCACTAACTCCTATTTTTTCCCTTTCTGTTTGATACTGGATGAAGTGGCAATGCTTCTCACGCAGCGAAAACCGATGTAGGACCGGGGCTGGTTTTGATATTCCCAGGAGCGCCATGCCGAACGGATATACGATTCAGGGTCTTTCCATGAGCCACCACGCACACTTTTCTTCTTTAGGCGATAGGGGTCTTCCTTGGCTGCCTTATATTCAAGCTGCGGGTTGAGGTCGTTCATGGCATCCACACCTGCCTCTGTATAGATAGTGCTTGTCCATTCCGCCACATTGCCAGCCATGTCGAAAAGACCGTTGGTATTTGAGGAGTAAATACCCACTTTGCTGGTAATCAGGTTGCCATCCTTAGTATAGTTGCCTTTGTCGGGCTTGAAGTTCGCATAGAAGCAGCCGTCTCCATTTTTCACGCTTTCGTTTTCCCATGGAAACTCCGTTCCGTCCTTACCACGTGCGGCATACTCCCACTCTGCCTCTGTGGGCAGACGGTAGCGCTGCACATACCTTGCCTCTGGTCCGAGTCCCTTGAGCAAGTATTCTGTGCGCCAGTTACAAAAAGCGTTGGCTTGTTCCCAAGTCACTCCCACCACAGGATAATCGTTGTAGGCAGGGTTGCTGAAATAGTTACGCAAGTACATCTCATTGTCGGAGTTGCGGAAGTCGTTTACCCAACAGGTGGTGTCTGGATAGACATTTACAATGTAAGTGTTGAGGAAGTCCCAAGGTCCCGACAGAGGTCGGTTGATGGTTTCACGAACGATACGCCCTTCGTCGTCGATATAGGCGGTGTCTTTCGATATCATCACCACTTCGTTGGGATCCACCACCACGTCGGTGTTGAGGTTACGCTCCTCAGGCACGAGGCGGTTGCGGCGCAGTGCAGCCGTGGTATAATCATAGATTTCATAGCGATAATTGAGCTGACTGGCATCGAGCATTTTTTCTCCAGTCACGGGATTTGTGACATAGAGGCTTTCAAATGCCCGCTGTTCATCCTCGTTAGGTTTGCGGGGAAGAGACTTTTTCCAGTCGAGGTGTGGCGTCACGGGGTCGCCGTTCTTATCCTCGGTGATTTTATACGACTCATCGCCACCATAGGCAGGGTCGGCAAGACGCTCACGGAGGATGGAGTCACGCACCCAGAATACAAACTGTTTGTACTTGGAGTTGGTGACTTCTGTCTCATCCATCCAGAAGCCATCGACGGAAATTTCCTTCACGGGTGTCTCCTTGCCCCAGAGACTATCTTTCTGGTCGATACCCATCTTGAGGAAACCTCGCTTTACCATTGTCATCCCGAAAGGAGCCGGCTCTTTAAAACTTCTGCCACTCACGCCAACGACTTCCCCCCCTCGTCCGGAGGAGGTAGCCGACTTACCACCGAGACACCCTGTAAGTGTCACGGTGAAGATTGCGCAGAGTGCTATAATACTATTTCTTGTCTTCATAAATACTACAATATTCTCACGCTTTTGTGCTTGTTCTTTCCTTTTTTCACCAGGTTGATGTCTGTTTGATAACTCACAAAGAGTTCATGGCTTCCATTGCCAATGCTGATACCGTTGGTATAAAACTCATAGCTATATCCCACGTTGATGTCGTGGAAGCGCCCGCCAATGTATGCCGTCACCGAGTTGGTAGGACTGTATCCCACACCAAAGTACATGTGCTTGTTGTCATGGGTGTATTCCAGTCGTGCCGTTATGTCACCACGGTATGTTACGAAGTCGGAGCGCACCAGGAATGTAGGGTGTATAGTAAGAAACGGATTTCTCAGCTTTATATTGTATCCACCAGTCAAATAATACGTTCTATCTACTTGTATCTCATTGGTCTCACCCATTTCCACTAAAGGTGCTGTGACATGCTGTACGGAAGCTCCCACATACCATTGACCTCGCTTAAAGTATAAGCCTGCCGACAAATCGAGTGTCTGGCCTTTCTGTTCCGAAGTAGCAAACACGGGGTCGCCCGTGTCCTCAAGTTCCACTTTCGAACCGTCGAAATTTTCCATGAGCAGTCCTGCCTGCACACCGATGCTCAAAGTACCACCAAACATTTTCCGTTTCCATGCATACATGGCCGAAAGACGCTGATGGGTGAAAAGGCCTATTTGGTCGTTGAGCAACGAGAGTCCCACACCATGGTATGAGTTGAGCGCATAGAAAGGCATATCTCCACCTATATACATAGAGCGAGGATTATGCTCGAAGCCTACAAAATTGAGGGCGTATGCGGCTGATACATTGAGTACAGCATCCTTGCCAGCTGCAGCCGGATTGAAATACGTCTCCATGTCCCAATAGTGACTAAAGGGTACATCATACTGGGCTTTTACCCCTATTATGGCAAAAACCGACAGTGCGACAGTCAGAATTATTCGTCTATACACGTAAGGATAACGCAGGAATTGACATTTTATTGTGAATCCAATTCTCAATAAAGCACTTCATACATTAAATTGGGCATTTCATACACTATAGACAAAAGTATTTGGTGCGAGCCGAAAAACCATCGTATATTTGCATCGTCAAACAGACACAAAGAGAATTCAAATGTTTTACTAACTAAAAAAGGAGAAAAGATTATGAAAAAGATTATGATGATTTTGGTAGCTGTTGCAGCAATTGGTTTCACCGCTTGCGATAAGACTAACACCGATGAGCAGAAAGCCCAGACAGAGCAGACTGCCGAAGAGCAGAAGGTAGATGAGAATGCTGCTGAGGCTAACGAGGCAACAGAGCAGGATGGCGAAAAGGCTGAGGCTGCCACCACCGAGGAAAACACTGAGGCAAAAGCTGAAGAGAAGACCGACGAGAAGAAAGAAAACTAACCCAATAGTTTGCCTTCGCAAAAAATCCCACTTCCAACCCAAGGAAGTGGGATTTTTGCATATTTCATCTCAAAATTATCAATATTCATGGTATTTAGCCCATGGCACTTTGACAATCCCTCCATCACCTTTTATATTATAATGATAGATGCCAAAGCGCACACCCTTCCAATAACCTGCATCGACATAGAATGGGTCGCCGATGGGGATGAATTGTTTGTTGTCTGAACTATAGGCAAACTGATATTGCTTGGCTTTCATGTCGAAAGAAATACGCAGAAAGACCGTCCGCCGTGGATTTTCGGTCTGGATTTGTAGCACTTGCTGATCGTCACCACGATAGAGGCACAGTTTCCCCCCTTTTCGCATTACACCAAGCTGTTGGTTGGTACGTCCCATGCACACCAGTCCTGCCCTGCCACCCTCGGCAAGCTCAGAGCAGTCAAGGGCAATGGTAGCCATACTCTTATATCCCATCACTTTCTGTGTGAGTGTGTTGCGTGCCTTTCTGAAATTCTCTGCGTACAATCCATGGAGAGTCAGTTGCCCACGGTTTTCTGTCAGCGACCAAGCCTCATTCACAGGATTGTGATTCCATTGCCATTGCGGCGACAGCATAACACTTTCAAAATCATCATTAGTTTGGGGAAGCGATGGCTTTCCCGATTTCACTGGCATGGTCCATACCCTGACAGGCTCACCGATACCATTGCGGTCAATGTCCACACCAATCACAGGCCAGTCGTCCTGCCAGTGCATGGGCTGTAGATGCACCACACGCCCAAGCGCACCATGACTTTGGAAATGGAAGAACCACCACTCACCTGTCGGGGTATCCACGATGGCTCCCTGATGAGGACCGTTCACATCGGAACTTCCTTGTTCAAGCACGACTTTCTTCTCGTAAGGTCCATAAATATTTTTTGAGCGCAGCACCGTTTGCCAACCGCCCTCCACACCGCCTTCTGGGATGGAAAGATAATACCATCCGTTGCGCTTGAGAAACTTTGTCCCTTCCGCTACTGGACCCGTATAGACGGTTACACCATCGTCGAGCAATTGTCTGCCGTCGGCACTCATTTTATGAATGATGATAGGACCGGCACCATGGCGACTACGCCCGAGATAAGCCTGTCCGTTGTCATCCCAGAACGGGCAAGGGTCTTCCCATTTCGCCACTGCCTTTACACAGTGCAGTGCGCTCCATGGACCCTCGGGTTTCTCAGCCTGTGTCATAAAGAGTCCTTCGTCGGGAGTGCAGAAGAAAATCCAGAATTTTCCGTCGTGATAGCGTAATGCAGGTGCCCACGACCCTCCGGCATAGTGGTCGTTGGTGTCCCATCCAGGCAGGTCGAATCTGTCATACACCTGTGTTACGATACGCCAGTTCACCATATCATCCGATTCCAACAGCTGCATACCGATGAAATGGAAGTCGGAGGCTACCATATAATACTTCTCTCCCACCCTAATGACATCGGGGTCGGAATAGTCGGCGCAGAGAATGGGGTTGATATAGGTGCCATTGTCCTGGTCACCCCACTGTAGTCTTTGTTCTTGCCCAAAAGCCGACGATATTACTACCATGAACAGCAGCATCGCTATCAGTCGCACCAATAGAAAATCATCCTTTTTCATATTCTTCATTAGTTTCGCATGTTTCACATTCTCAACTTTCAGTGCACATTTACAGATATTCTGGCATTTCTCTCACCACTTACCACTCACCTTTTTCCTCTTAAAACGAAGCAAGCAGAGCTTACGAAAGTTGAATTCATCATAAAAAACGTAGCAAAATTAATCATTTTTACTGAAATCAAAGCATCTATAAATGATTTTATATCGCTCATGCAACATTCTATCGGCCTCAACAATATATTCACTCCTTCCTGTTTGTCCTGCACTCCTAATCCCGATACACATCGTGCCGAACTGGCAGGTACACAATTCAACTTTGGATGACTTGGCAAGCACCTCTAATAGGTTGGCTTCGGTTTATATCAATCAACAAGAGTTAACCAAATACTATCGACCACGCCATCTCATCGATAACCGACGATGCTAATCTATACGACACCAAGGGCGAAATCCTGCTCATGATAAATGACGAGCAGGGTGCACTGGAGATGTGGCGGAAAATTTTAGAAATAGAGCCCGACTTTGTTCAGAAATTGGGTCAGTATTCCAAACTATATAAGCAGCTGAAAGAGAAAAAACTAATTGAGGAATAAGGATTTAGAGGTACGAATATGTTTCTATGTTCTTGCGGCAAAAATTAAGGCGGACTTCATCTCACCAGGTGGCAACATACGGTTTAATCCCATAAAGCGAGGATGCGCACATCACTGTCGCACCCTCGCCAGAATAAATAGATATCTAAGAAACAAAATTATTAATAAAGCCTACAGTTTATCCCATTTTTCATCATCCCAACAGCCAAAACCGTTTGATGATGGGTCGAGGTCTCCGTCCTCATTCACACCCCCATAGCCAATCTCCAAGTCATCGTTCATGATGCCTGTCACGCCATCTCCACTGGTTTTTTGCAACAAAGTGAGTCCTGTTATTACCTCAGTCTCCATCATTGGGGGAATATATGTCTTTTTCATTTCTCTGTCCTCCACATTATTTGATAACCATTTTCTTTCCATCAACGATATAGATGCCTCTCTTTAATGCCCCGGTTACCTTGCGTCCCTGTAGGTCGTAGGTACCTTCTGTTGGAAGATCTCCAACCTTAACGCTCAAGATACCATCAGCATCGTTGAAAGTCAGCGAGACATTGCTATTAGCGCCATTCTTGTAAGCATCGCCAAGGACGTTGTAGGAGTAGAAATAACCTCGGAACGCTTTCATCTTCGTTGCCCCAGTGCTGTACCAGAAATTATTTCCGTTGAGGAACAAGCAATCCTCTGGCACCACTGTCTGTGCCTCGTACGTGCCGATAAATGAATTGTAATCGTAGTACCACTTACCGCCTTGTTTCCATTTTATTTCATCCAGATCAATACTCAACTCATCCGAAGGTGTGAGGGTCACGCCATCAACTTCGAACGACTCTACCTTCTTGTCAACCTTGATGA
>OMXV01000069.1 GCA_900315075.1 uncultured Prevotellaceae bacterium
AACCAAGGAGCGCATCTCCTGATGAGAAGCCTTCCTCACATCCTTGCCCACACGGGCAAAAGCCTCATAGATGGCGGGGCGTGCAGGGCGCAAATCCATTGTGCGGGCATCGTGACAGTCGGAACAGCCTATGGTGTTCACCTCTTCGGCACCCAACTCACTCCACTTCTTAGCATAGAAGTTGGCTGGGTCCATGACCGACTTCGTATCACTCAGTTCGCGCATCATGCGAGGAACATCCGGACCCTTACATGTCCAACAGGTGGCAGGCTGCATATCTGCTGCGATTGAGTCGACACCAATCTTTATGCCAGGGTTGCCAGTGCGCAGAATCTTGCGCATGTCCTCAAGTGCGTGCTTGTGTCCACGGGGTGTGTTGTAATGGCGTGAGAAAGCGTAGCCAGCCCACAAGACCACCATTTCAGGACGTGCCTCCAATACGTCAACCTCTTGCGAACTGTTAAACATTGATTTGAAGGTGGTGTCTTCGGTCATCGCCCATGTCTCATATTCGCGGGGATAGTCAGCCTTGAACTTTTCGTTCTGTGCGATGATTGAGTCGGTAAACTCAGTGCGCTTGTTGTTGAACACACTGGCCACCTCGGCTCGCCGCTCCATCAGGGACGAAACGAGCAAACCTAAAAGAAACACTAAGACCATGGAACCTCCGAAGAGAGCCCAGCCTTGCCATTTTTTTATTTTTTTAGCCATAATATTGTGATTTTTCAAGTTTCGGGAATATGATAAGAGTTTAGACATTATCGGCCCAGGAGTCCTTGCAGCCAGTCGGGCACAGGGCTTGGTGGCAATGGGGTGACACCCTCCGCCGCCGGCGTGCTCGACAGCGAGTTCATACCGCCATGGGGCACGTTGCGATGACAGTCCCAGCAGGCTTTGCCTTCTCCGCGTTTGGCCATCATATAGTCGATGCGGCCAGTCTTGACAAGCTCCTGATTGAGTTGAGTGTGGCAGCGGATGCAGTTGTTCATGATCACCTGGGCGCTCATATCTTCTGCCATGATGGCTTGTTGCTCAGAGTGGGTGACAAAATAAGCCACATGTTTTATTCCGTCCATCGCTTTAAAACCGTATTTGGCTACCAAACTGGAGTGGGGCACATGACAATCGTTGCAAGTGGCGTCTCTGCTATGCGATGAATGGCTCCACGAGGCATAGTAGGGTGTCATGATATGACAGTTGACGCACGCAGAGGGGTCGTCAGCGATATAGGTATGAGCACGGAGCAAATACATAAACAGACTTCCTAAGCCCACAATCACACCACCCAGTATGAGTAGTGCCACTTTTTGCTTGTAGGAGAGTCGGCCGATGAAGTTGCGTATGATTTTCATTATATTGGATTTTTATGTGCAAATATACTCATAAATGAGGATAAGAGAAGGTAACAAATGTTACCATGTTTATATAAATATTGTTAATTTTTAGAAATATTCACATTTTATATCTATCTTTGTAATGTCATATTTTGTCAGAATAGTATGGATATAGATACTTTAAAGGGTTTGTCTGCCTGTCCGCTTTTTAAGGGACTGACCGACGAGGAAATCATAGATGCGATGCACAGGGTGCGTTATCGTTTACTGACGTATAAGCGAGGTGCTCTCTTTGCCATGGTGGGTGATGAGTGCCTTCATGCCGATATTATTATTAGCGGCGAGATGACTGCCACCATGATGACTTTGCTGCCGACAATCATTATCCAGTGACCGTGGAGGCTGTCGTCGACACCCATGTGATACAACTCATGCGTGCGGATATGGAGGCACTGATTCTTTCCGACAGCCGTATCGCCCTCAACGAAATTCACATTCTCTCAAATATCGTATCATATCTCACCAAAAAGGTGTCGATGCTCTCTATGAGTGTGCGTGAGAAGGTGGAAAGTTATTTTAAAGAAGAACAAAAGAAGCAACAGAGCCGACATCTGCGGATTCCACTCTCCCGACAGGCACTTGCTGAGCAATTCGGCATACAGAAGTATTCTTTGCAGCGGTGCCTCAGAGAGTTGCAGGAGGCTGGCGAGATACAGATAGATGGTAGGGTTGTGCATCTTTTGAAATAACTGACGGGATGCTGTCTTATAAAAACAATCTCTCCATTCGCCCGTCTGTTATTCCAAAGAGAATCTGCTATTGACAACTTGTTATGGCGCATGATAAACCTGCTTTTTTCTTATCACGGCTTTCCTCCCGTTATTATTATCGCATGTTTTCCTTTTTACAAGACTAAATAAAATTAATTTGAAGAGAAATTAAAAATACAAAAAAAAACTTTTTGGAGGAAACAAATCGGCCATTAAACACGTTTCATCTAAAAAAGTACAATTGTATGAAAGTTAAAATGATCCTGCCTTCCCTGCAGGAAGCCGACAGCCCATATTGGCGCCCCATCAAATACTCGTTGTTCCCGCCATTGGGACTCGCCACATTGGCGGCCTATTTCCGTGACGACGACGAAGTGGAGATAGTGGACCAGCATGTGGAGAAGTTGACACTCGACGACAACCCAGACCTGGTCTGCATCCAGGTTTATGTGACCAATGCCTACCGAGCCTACAATATAGCCGACCACTACCGTCAGCAAGGCGCCTATGTGGCCATGGGCGGGCTTCATGTCACGTCGTTGCCCGACGAAGCGGCGCAGCATGCCGATACCATCCTGTTGGGACCTGGTGAAGAGGCATTCCCGCGGTTTGTCAACGACTTCTGCGAAGGCCATCCGCAGAAACGCTATGTGGCCCGATGGCGTTCCATAGAGGACATGCCACTGGTGCGCCGTGACCTCATCAAGCGTGAGAAATACTTCGTACCCAACTCTCTCGTGGTATCGCGCGGATGTCCTCATCATTGCGACTTCTGCTACAAGGATGCCTTCTACGGCGAAGGAAGGTCGTTCTACACGCAACGCGTCGACGAGGCGTTGGCGGAGATAGACCGCCTTCCAGGACGCCACCTCTATTTCCTCGACGACCACCTGCTGGGAAATCCCCGTTTCGCAGCAGAACTCTTCGAGGGCATGCGAGGCATGGGGCGCGTCTTCCAAAGTGCCGCCACCGTCGCCTCCGTGCTGAAGGGCGACTTGATAGAGAAGGCTGCCGAGGCAGGGCTGCGCAGCGTCTTCCTTGGCTTCGAGACGTTCTCTCCCGAGAACCTCCGTTCGAGCAACAAACTGCAAAACCTCTCCAAGGACTATGTGGCCGCCGTGGAACGTCTGCACAGTCTGGGAATCATGATCAATGGCAGTTTCGTGTTCGGTCTCGACCATGATGACAAGGACGTGTTCCGACGGACGGTGGACTGGGGCATCGAGCACAGCATCACCACGGCCACCTTCCACATTCTCACGCCCTACCCCGGGACGCGGCTGTTCCAACAGATGGAGCGTGACGGCCGCATCACCTCCTACGACTGGAGCAAATATGACACGCGCACGGTGGTTTACAAGACTTTCGGACTTTCACCAGAAGAACTGAAGCAGGGCTATGACTGGGCATACAAGGAATTCTATTCCTGGAGCAACATCTTCCGTGCAAGTTTTGGCCACGATAACCTGAAACAGCAACTGGCGCATCTGTTCTACATGGGTGGATGGAAGAAATTCGAGCCTTTCTGGAACTTCATGATCCGATATGGGAATCTCAACCGGATGCTGCCTGTCCTGGAAACTCTGCTGGCCAACACGAAGGACAGGAAACCTTCACGTCGGGCAAAGCCCACTCTCATCACAACTATGAAATCAATGTTCGAAAAAGCTGCATTATGATGTTATCTAAGTCAATGCTGTCTTTCATTCTTGTGTCCATACCTATCAGATTTTCCAAATAAACACCAAAGATATATTCAGCATGGCTCAAATCACGGAGCATACCCCCGAGACAACATCCACTCTCCTCTCTTACCGACAATGACAAGAACTTCCGGCATGGATTTCCAACGACATTGTGAGGAATTGTTATAATATGACAATTATCCTTTATCCGCTTTCGGAAATCATGGATTTTTCGTACATCTGCACACAGATGGTATTAAATAAAACTGGCTTTTTCGAATACACAAAAAAACAACCAATATGAAAAAAACGATTTCTCTGATGGTCTGTCTGCTGTGCTGTTTGATGGCAGGTGCTCAAAGCATGAAAGTGGTGCTCGACAAGAATGGTGAGGTGTTGGATTGCTACGTACGCACGAATGCCACGACCTATAACGGAGCCATTCTATAGGGACAATTCGCTAGGACAAAAGGTAAAAAAACAACCATTCGTCACAGAATCGTGCCATATATCCCAGAAATTTGGTGCTGTTCTCAATTATTCTTACCTTGCAGCGTCAAATACAAAAAGTTGAATAAATATGGTACATAATTTCTGTCAGAGCTGCGGAATGCCGCTCACCGATGACGTTCTTGGCACCAATGCCGACGGGAGCAAAAACGAAGACTATTGCACATACTGCTACAAGGAAGGCAAATTCTTGCAAGACTTAACGATGGACGAGATGATTGAGCATTGCGCCCAACTGATGGAGTAGCGAGAGCAGTATGATGCTTGCATCGACAATGCCGAGTCGCGACAGAAGTCGGCCAAAGGTCAATTTGTTAGAGTTGTGAACAAAGGGCTTCCCCAACCGATTACAAAAGAAGAGTATGTCGGACAAATGAAGATGTACTTCCCTCACCTAAAACGTTGGCGCAAGGAGTTGACGATTGGCAAAGAGACACCAGAGAATCCCGCATGGAAAGGTGTGAAGGGCCTCATTGCAAAAATGGCCGATTCGCTGTCTGTTGCCTTTATTTCTTCTGTAGATGAAGAAGGTTTTCCCTGCACCAAAGCCATGCTGGCACCTCGAAAACGTGAGGGCGTCAAGACATTCTATTTCACCACCAACACTTTCTCGCTGCGCGTGGCCCACTACAAAGCCAATCATAAGGCCAGCATCTATTTCTGCGATGCCGAAGGTTTCAAGGGTATGATGCTGCGGGGCACGATGGAGGTACTGACTGATGCCAAGAGCAAAGAGATGATCTGGCGGGATGGAGACACGCAGTACTACCCAGGCGGTGTGACAGATCCCAACTACTGCGTCTTGAAGTTCACCGCCATCGACGGCCGTTTCTATAGCGATTTCTATCCACGTAGTTTCATTATTGAGGAATGATGAACAACAGGGCACTTGTCGTTATCGACATCCAGAACGACATCACCAGAGGATTTGGCCGGAAAGCCCACCTTTTTCCTATTTTCATATTTTAAAAATCAGCGAAAACCAAACTTTTTTTGCCGTTTTCGCTGATTTTTCAAATTGTTCCATTGACAATTTGTCACCTTTCGTTGACAAATTGTCACTTCAAGGGCAATGGCACGCTTGTTGCAACAAGTAGGGTGAGAGCCAAGGAGTTATCCAAGGTTATCTCAAACAACATAGTTCAACTAAAATATAATTTGGAGGTAAAGATTATGTTACCAGTAATGTTTAGAAATGAATGGTTCCCAACACTGTTTAGTGAATTCATGGACAATGATCTTATGCCTCGTGCCAACACTACAGCACCTGCCGTAAATGTGAAGGAAGATGATGTTTGCTACACGATGGAGCTGGCCGCTCCGGGCATCAAGAAAGAATATTGTCGAGTGAGTATCAACGACGACGGCAATCTCTGCATCGTCATTGAGAATAAGATGGAACACAAGGATGAAGACAAGAAACACCATTATCTGCGCAGAGAGTTCTCCTACTCGAACTACGAGCAGAACTACACGTTGCCGGAGGATGTGGACAAGGAGGGTATCGCTGCCAAGGTAGAGAACGGCATCCTTACCGTCACCCTGCCGAAGGTGAAGAAAGAGGAGAAGAAAGCCACCAAGGCCATCAAGATTTCATAGCATCAAATATCAATAAGCAAGCGAATGGGAGCAGTTCCACAATAGGGGCTGCTCCCATTTCGATTGTATGAAGCCTTGTTTTAATGGAATTTCCAGCCTTTTTGAGGAAATAATAGATTTTATTTCAAAAATTTCGTACCTTTGAACCTGCTATGACGATAGACTTGTATATCAACGAAGCAAATGACTACGCACATGACATAGGTGCGCCAGTCTATCACCCCCACGTCTCGGTGATACACTATGACGAGGTGGGTGAGATACGGCATACGTTGAACAGGTTCAACTGCTATGGTATTTTCCTGCAGCAGGAGTTCCCAGAAAGCCTGACCTATGGCATTGGTACCTATCATGAAGGCGACGGCTCACTGTTAGCACTCTCACCCGGGCAGATAGGCGGCAAGCAGGATGACGGCACACGACGGCAGTATCACGGCTGGGTACTGCTGTTTGACAATGTGTTTATCCAAGGTACAGCCATTGAACAGAAACTCGACGGCTATCAATTCTTCTCTTACAATTCCAATGAGGCACTCATCTTGACTCCGGAGGAAAAGGATATTCTCTACCGGATTATGGCAAATCTGCGTCAAGAGTTGGAAACGCAGTCTCAATCATTCGGACATGATGACATCGTCAGGAACTACATCCTGCTTATCCTCGATTACTGCAACCGCTTCTATTTCCGCCAGTTCAAGGAAATGGCAGCTGAAGGCAGCAATATCCTCAGTCGATTCCAGCAAGTGCTGACCGACTATTATGCTCATGGTATGCAAAAGACCAATGGACTGCCAAGCGTAAAATACTGTGCCAGCGAACTGTGTCTTTCACCAGGTTACTTTGGCGACATCATAAGAGATGCCCTTGGCGAAAGTCCGAAGGACTACATACGCAACTTCGTCGTTTTACGCGCCAAGAATCTCATTCTTAGTGGAAAGGCCATCGTCCAGGTTGCTGAAGAACTGGGGTTTGAATACCCCCAGCACTTCACCCGTATGTTCAAGAACACCACCGGCCTCACCCCGAGAGAATTCTTCAACAATCAGCGTAAAAAGTAACGTTCCTTGTTTTTGGTAGTTTTGTCCGCAATCTGTCTATACAGGTTATGGACCATTCGCCGTATCTTTGCAGCGAATTTAAAACACTACGGGAATGAGACCATACGTTATTTGCCACATGATGGCTTCGCTCGACGGCAGGATAGACTGTGAGATGACCGAGCAGATAGACGACACCAACCATTACTATGAGGCTTTGGCACAACTCGGCTGTCCTTCGACACTGGAGGGCAAGACGACCCTTGCGATGCACTACGCGCAGGATGGCGTGTTCCCACAGCGCTTGCCCCATGAAGATGCCGGGCAGCAACTTTACAAGGCAGTGGAAGCGACGGGCTATGCCATCGGCGTAGACACTCATGGCACATTGTTATGGGATGACAACACCACTGAAATCTTTGGCCGCCCCCTGCTGATGATCCTCTCGGAAGAGGCCAGCCAGGAGTATCTTGACTACCTGAAAAGCAAGCACATTTCTTATATCACCACAGGCCGAAACGGCATTGACCTCGTATCGGCAATGGAAACGCTGCGGACTATTTTCGGCGTGGAGCGCTTGGCAGTGGTCGGCGGCGGAAACATCAACGGCTCCATGCTCGACCTTGGCTTGATTGACGAGGTGAGCATGATGTACGGCTATGGAATTGACGGACGCAAGGGAATGGCCGCCGCCTTCGATGGCAGGCCGATGGACCGCAAACCAGTTCGACTCACTTTCAAGAGTGTGGAAGAACAGGACGGTATCATATGGGCAAGGTATCACGTAAACAAATAAATAAAAGAAGACGATGAAGAAGGTATTATTTGCAGCAATGCTTGTGGCAGGTGTACTGACAGCATGCAATCAGAAAGACAATCAAACCAAATCAGAAGATAATATGCAGAAGTTAGAATTAACGCAGGAGTGGGACAAGGTGTTCCCTCTGAGCGAAAAGGTGAACCATCGCAAGGTGACATTTGAGACACAGTACGGATTAACGCTTGCGGCTGATCTCTATGAGCCGAAGGATGCCCAGGGCAAGTTGGCCGCCATCGCTGTCAGCGGCCCGTTTGGTGCATGCAAGGAGCAGTCGAGCGGACTCTACGCAATGCGCATGGCCGAACGCGGCTTTGTAGCCCTGGCCTTCGACCCCTCTTACACGGGTGAGAGCAGTGGCGAACCCCGCCGCACGGCATCGCCCGACATCAACACCGAGGACTTCATGGCAGCTGTGGATTTCCTGTCGAAACAGGAGAATGTGGATTCCGCGAAGATAGGCATCATCGGCATCTGCGGATGGGGAGGCATTGCCCTCAATGCTGCCGCAGCCGACACACGCATCAAGGCTACCATCGCAAGCACCATGTACGACATGACCCGCGTCAGTGGCAATGGCTACTTCGACAGCGAGGACAAGGAGGAGTCGCGCCATGCTGCCCGTGAGGCTATGGCCAAGCAGCGTCTCGCCGACCCCATGGCGATGGCCGGCGGTGTTGTGAACCCGCTGCCTGCTGAAGCTCCTCAGTTTGTGAAGGACTACTACGACTACTACATCACTGCTCGTGGCTACCACAAGCGCAGCGGAAACTCCAACGACGGCTGGCGCACGATAGGCACGCAGGCATTCGCCAACGCCCGTTTCCTCTATTATATCAACGAGATTCGCTCGGCCGTCCTCGTCATGCACGGCGAGAAAGCCCATTCCCGCTACTTCGGCGAGGCTGCCTATAAGTATATGGTGGAAGGTAAGGCCGAGGGATATAACGTCGTGGGCAAGCCCAATCCCAATCCGGAGAACAAGGAGCTGCTCATCATTCCCGGAGCTACCCATTGCGACCTCTATGATGGCGGGTATACCGAATTGGTCGGCAAAGGCGAACCGAAGAACCTCATTCCATGGGATAAACTCGCAGACTTCTTCAATAAGAATCTGAAGTGAAAAGAAATTCTAATCCATTGCTAACATGACGCACATTCGAAGACTTTGCACCTTCGCACTGATGACAGTCACTCTGTTCACCCACGCCCAGTGTATGCGAGTACACTATGACGACGGGTGGACAGAGCAGATAGACGTAACGACAGTGGACAGTATCACCTTCGACAAGAACGAACAGCATTTAGCACCTACGATTATGCTCAACAACGGACTCAGAATGGCAGCCTTCGGAATAGGCACCTATTCATTGCACAACGAGACTTGTTTCAATTCCGTATATACAGCCCTGAAGAACGGCTACAGGCTCATCGACACTGCTTACATGTATGGCAATGAGGAGGAGGTGGGACGTGCAGTGCGCCAGGCTATCCGCGATGGTATTTGCAAGCGTGAGGATGTGACGGTCATCACCAAGATATATCCCGGCTCCCAATATGCCAACCCGGAGCAGGCCATTCAAGACCGCATCGAAAAGCTCAACATCGACTATGTGGACATCATGCTGCTCCATCATCCGGGCGACAACGACGTGAAAGCCTACAAGGCAATGGAGAAGCAGGTCGAGACAGGGAAAATCCACTCTTTAGGAATCTCCTGCTTCTATATCGACGAATTGAAACGGTTTCTGCCGCAAGTCACCATCAAGCCTGTGCTGGTGCAGAACGAGATACATCCTTATTATCAGGACACGGAGGTGGTGAATTACATCCATGAGCAAGGTATTGTCGTCCAGGCCTGGTATCCATTAGGAGGCCGTGGCTATCAGAAGGAACTACTAAGCGACCCTGTTCTGGAGCGCATCGCCGAGGCGCACGGAAAGTCTGTGGTACAGGTCATCCTGCGCTGGCACTATCAGCGTCGCGTGGTGGCTATCCCAGGTAGCAGCAATCCTGCCCATATCGCTGAGAATATCGACATATTTGATTTCGTGCTGACGGATGAGGAAATGGCAGATATAGCGGCACTAAACCGTAATGAGAAGCATGACTGGTATTAAGCTGACTTATAATTTAAAGATCAACATGAAGATAGTAAAGATTACCGTGCTCGACACTTCTTTGCGCGAAGACCTGGTGAAGAAGTATGGCAACCCACAGTTGAAGCCTTGTGGGGTGCTGAAGGCTGGCGACGTGTTCTATGCCACGAACACCTGCCCAAAGGGTATGTGCGACTGCGCTTGGCGCACAATGAACCAATATGTGTTTGCACTCTCTTCGGGTGTGAAGAAATTCTACGGCGACGACTGGACCAATCGCGACGGCATAGCCGTGGTCACCTGCAATGACGGGTTCCGCCCTGTCACCTTCCTGCTGGAAGCCACCAGCGAAGAAGCGGGACCATTCTACCAAAGCGACATCCTTTTTGCTAAGATGGTAGAAAAATGAGAAAAATCTGCTGTTTTTGGCCCAAATTCCGACTTACTACAGATAAATTACGAACATAGACCCGTTGACACCCTCGCCGTCGTAGTCGGCAGGAAGGGTGAGTTGGCTCGACAGCAAGGACAGTTCCTCGTCATCAAGATGACGTTCTAGTTCCAACTCTATGCACTGACGGATAGGGTTGTAATTCAAATTCCAAATGCAGTCACCAAGGCAAGCATTCACCACCGTCCTCACCTCGTCCTGAAACCGCCATATAGCGTCGAAATCAATCATCTTATTCTTGTTTATTCTTCCATGATGTGAGTAGCCTGCTGTGCCCGAGCAGAAAACGGGAACTGGAGCGAGGATGATGAAATGTTTGTCTTTAGAAAAGATATGAATGTCTAAGACTGTTAGAGAAAAGTAGAAAAGAGATTTTGGGGTAAAGGAATAATAATCATAGCAAGTAAATAAATCGCAAAAGGGTTTACCAGTCTTCATCGTCATTGCTATTGCTCGCCTTTCTTCAACCTCTTGATGGCCTTCAACTGCCCGGGCGAGAGCTCTGGAATGTTGTGGTCGCGCTCGTACTGCTGGAGTTCGGCAAGTGTCATGTCACAGGAATGCCCCCCGTTCAGTTCCTTACTGCGAGCCTTGTACTCGTCTTCATCCATATAACTATGGCCGGTGGTGTAAATGTAGTAGATTTTTATTTCACGGCCCTTGTCAATATCCCGCTCCCATTGGTTCATGGTCATCACATGACGGGTGATGTCAGGGGTCTCATCTCCGTCATCCAAATTAAAGATAGAGACGTATTTGTATTGATAATTTACTTCCTGGTTTTTCTTCAACTGTTTCTCCCTGCCGTGCACCTCGTCTGCGTACATCTGCACCCGTGACGCATCAATCGTCGTACTGCTCAGATTGTCTGAGTGAATGACCTGTCCTACCACCTCATTCGTGGGAATCTCAACACTCCAGCGGTTGGGGCCGACACTCACCATTGTGAAGCGATACTCTTCCTGTGCCCTTTTGAGCTTATGCCATTTCTCAAATGGTTGGTGATAGGTATTCTTTATCGAATTTTCCACTTGATTCTCCATGCTTGAGCCATGCCAACCTGGGGCTTTGTTGGCAAAGACGCCACGGGATGAGACGAAGCGTATTTTGGCCTTATAGTTGTTCTTGACCTCATAGGCTACTGGCACGATGCCTCCACCGTAGGCCCGGAGCGAGTCGCCGATGTAGAAAAAGGCGCGGTAGTAGTATTCCGTGTAGAGATAGGGCTTGGGCTTGACGACGACCTCTGCCAGTTCGTAATCCACACTCTCCATCGTGACACGTCCGTCGGTCAGCGATGCAACGCTGACAAATTGAGTCTTATAGGCCATATGTGTCAGGGCCACCTTCGCCGTTCCCTTCACATCAGTCAATGTGCCACTGATGTCTGTGGTACCTATAAGCATGCCATCTTCGGTTAACACGCTCACCAACGGAATAGCATTACCATCCGCATCCACTACCTGTATCTTCTGCGCCTGTGCGCTGATGGATACCATGATGGCAACAAAGACCATCTGTATTACTCTTTTCATACTGATTTTTTTCTTGTTTGTGAAATGATATAATTGTGCTGTTGCCGAGGGGTTGGCGGGCATTGCCGGAGGGCTGGAGACCTAAAATATATTATCATAAATCTTTTACAAAGATATAACTTTTTTGGCAATAACCCTAATATTTTGCCATAAAAGTTAATGGTACAACTAGTATCTTGTAACATTTAAAAATTCAATATAGGATAGAGGTGCTTGAGTTTTATCCGTGCATCAGCCGTTTTGAACTGCCAGTTGACACTCTTTTGG
>OMXV01000070.1 GCA_900315075.1 uncultured Prevotellaceae bacterium
CAATGGACAGAAGAGAAGTTGGATGCATTTGAGAAATATGTCAATGCATATCTGACTATTATGAATGTCTATAAGGAACGTTACAGATGGAAGTTGATATACTTCGATGGCTTTGCCGGTAGTGGTTCCAGAAACGATGACGATTCACAACCTGTTTCGGAATTGTTGCTCGATTTATTCAAAGATGAGTGTATAGATGAAGAAGAATTAAATACCTATAAAGGTGCGGCTGAACGTGTTCTTGGCATAAAGCAAAGCGGATTCGACCAATACGTATTTGTGGATAAATACAAAACTTCAAGTCAGCAACTCGAAGAAAGGTTGATGCCATTTGCTAAAGAAAAGAATCTTGTATTTAAGACGTCTGATGCCAATGAGCAAGTGATAACTTTGGCTAAAGCAATGCATAAAAGCAATAGTTTCGCTTCTTTGGTATTGTTGGACCCATTTGGTATGCAAGTTGATTGGACATCCATTGAACAGTTGAAAGGTACTCGTACGGATTTGTGGATACTAATTCCAACGGGTGTAATTGTCAATAGGTTACTTGATAGAAAATGTAAATTGACGCATATTGACAAACTCACTTCTTTTTTTGGCAAGGATGAATCTTTTCTAAAGAACTATTTCTATAAGATTAGAACAGTTGACACGTTGTTTGGTGAAACTGAAATCGTAGAGAAAGTGAAGAAACCTATCGAGAAAATCGCAGAACTGTATATTGAGCAACTTAAAACAATCTTTGATTATGTAACAGAGAAACCTTTGGTGTTATATAACACAAGGAACACGCCAATATTTCACTTCGCTTGTGCATCAAACAATCAAACTGCAATTAAGATTGCAAGTCAGATCATTAAGAAAAAACAAGGATTATGAGAACGACAAAAATAGAATGGACGGACAAGACGTGGAATCCCATAACGGGTTGCACAAAAAAGTCGGCAGGCTGCGCACATTGCTATGCCGAAGTCATGGCACGACGTCTAAAGGCTATGGGGTTAGAGAAATACCAACAAGGATTTGAATTGTCCTTGCATGAAGACGATTTGCAAGAACCTCTGAAATGGAACAAACCTCATAATATCTTCGTCTGCTCTATGAGTGACATATTCCATGAGGGAGTTCCATACGAATTTGTCGATAGAATAATGAATACTATTATCCAGACGCAACAGCACCGATATCAGATTTTGACAAAACGCGCTGAGCGGATGGAAGAGTATTTCAAAACGCGAACTATACCTCAGAATGTTTGGTTAGGTGTAACCGTGGAATGTCAAGCGATCAAATATAGAATAGACCATCTGCGCCATCTGGATGCTTCGGTTAAGTTCCTGTCTTGTGAGCCGTTGATAGAGGATTTGGGAGACATAAATCTCTCTGGTATTGATTGGGTGATTGTCGGAGGTGAGAGCGGGCCAATGGCCAGGCCTATGAAACCAGAATGGGTAATTAGTATAAAGAAACAAGTTGAGGAACAAGGTGCCGCATTCTTCTTCAAGCAGTGGGGAACTTGGGGTAGTGATGGCATCAAACGCAACAAACATGCCAATGGCAAACTACTTCATGGTGAGATTATTCAACAAATGCCAGAATCTAAAAACAAAGTATAACTATGTCACGACTCGGCGATTTATACAAGGCAATGGAAACATTGCGGAAAGAAGGTCTCTCTCTGAATGAGGATTTGGAGAGACAAGTGAGTGAACTGGAAGAAGACATCATCAAGAAAGAGATTCTTCCTGTAGTAACTGAAACCATTGAGCCTGCATTGAAGCAGGTACAACGCGAACTGGTTCTGGTGGTTGACTATCATCCGGGGATGCCCATCAGCGTTTCGTTGTCTCGTAAGACAAATATCACGCAGCTGATAGATGCCAAGCGTTTGGAAGCAGATCCAGAAGTAGAGCACAAGGAGTTCGGACCAAGAAAAAACAAGCGAACACAAATTGCTCCGAAGACAGGACTTTGCATCCGAAGGAAAGACGGATCAATACTCCAAGAGCACGATGCAGCCACAACCTTTACTTCTGCTATCATTGAGGCTGGATTGATGAGGGTTCGCGAGCTGAATGTCAGATTCTGTCGGATCAATGTGGTATCTACGACCAAAGACAAAAAGTATGGTCACGCCCAACGTGAAGCAGCTCCTGGCCTTTATGTTCTCACCCATAGCAGCACTAAAGACAAAATGAAGATGCTGGACAAAATCAACAAGGCTTTGGACATGGGCTGGAGAATAGAGGTTGTGAAGTAAGTTTGGAGGCAATAAGAACCGGACCTACAGCAAGATCATTCATTGAGGACAGATTCTCAGATAAATCAGGGAAGACCGATAATCATTCATGATATGGCCAAGCGCAGAGAAATAAGAAATAGCACCGCAGAGTTCCTGATCTTCCAAATTGAAGGGAAGGAGCAAGGCGTGGAGGTCTATTACAAGGACAAGACCGTGTGGTGTACCCAAAAGGCGATGGGTATGCTGTTCGATTGTTCGACAGACAATATAGGTCTTCATCTGAAGAACATCTATGAAAGTGGTGAACTTCGAGAAGAAGCAACTACCGAGAAAATCTCGGTTGTTCGTCAAGAAGGCAATAGGACAGTAAATCGTACACTCCAGTTCTACAACCTCGATGCCGTCATCAGCGTCGGCTACCGAGTGAACAGCATCCGTGCCACACAGTTCCGGCAGTGGGCAACGAGTGTGCTGCGGGAGTATGCCATCCGAGGCTATGTACTTGACAAAAAGCGGATGGAGAACGGGACGTTTCTCGGCGAGGATTACTTCGAGCATCTGTTGGCAGAGATTAGGGAAATCCGTCTCTCGGAAAGACGGTTCTACCAGAAACTGACGGACATCTATGCCACGGCCATCGACTACAACCGCGACGCGCCTACCACACGGCTGTTCTTCAAGATGGTGCAAAACAAAATGCACTACGCCGTACACGGGCATACCGCTGCGGAACTGATCGTGGAGCGGGCCGATGCAGAACAGGAGCACATGGGGCTGACCTCGTGGGAGAATGCGCCTGACGGGAAAATCGTGAAGACGGATGTCGTCGTCGCCAAGAACTACCTGAAGGAGTTGGAGCTGGCGGACATGGGACAGTTGGTGAATGGTGTGCTCGAGCTGGCCGAGCGTATGGCCAAGCGCCGCATCCCCATGACGATGGAGGACTGGGCGAAGCGGATAGACACCATCCTGGCTGCTGGTGGAAATGAGGTTTTGCAAACGCCTGGGCATGTTACCGCCGAACAGGCGAAGGAACATGCCGAGACGGAGTTTGAGAAATACCGGGTCATACAAGACCGTCTGTTCCAAAGTGATTTCGACAAATACCTTGGCTCCCTGCCCTTTGAGGAAGAACCGACGGAGTAAGAATAGCCCAATTGCTGCCAGAAAAGCCTGAGAAGCGAAATGACAAGTTGACCACAAATGACAATAAAAAATCACGTATGACTACGTGGAAACCCCATTGCCTGTGTTCCCGTGGTGTTCCCCATAGACACGAAAAAAGGAGTTACATCTTCGTAACTCCTTGATTTTCAAGTGACTCCCGAGGGATTCAAACCCGCAACCTTCTGATCCGTAGTCAGAAAAATCGGGTTTTCAGCCGTTTTCAGAATTTTTCAGAAACTTTTGCAAATAATTGATACACAATATTTTGTAGTGTTGGAAAGTTTTCATACCTTTGCAGTGAAATGCATTGTAATGTGCAATTTTCGTTTCACTTTCGTTTCACCTTTTGAGAAATCAAGTATAAAAGCAGAGGTATGAAGAAGACATCAACTACGACTATTTACAAGAGCACGAAGGAGGGCAAAGTAAGGTTGACCATGACTCTCGACCCTCGCAAGGGTACTGACAAGGATATGCCAGTATGCGTGCGTGTGCGCATTGGCAACCTCCAACGCTATTTCATCATGCCCGAGGAGAGGTATACGGCCGAGGAGTTTGCAAGCATCATCAACGAGGATAACAGGAAACAAGGGAAAAAGCGCAAGGAGTTTGATGACTTCTTTGACAGAATCAAGAGGGAAACAAAACGGCTGGTAGAGGATGGCGATTTTAGTCCCTTGGAACTCTTGGAGAAAATCACGGCAAAGATCAATGGTCTCAAGGAGGAAGAGGAAGCGAAGGGAATGACCATCTACGACGTGTGGGAGCAGCTGCTGAAGGAATTAGAAGAAACCAACCGTATTGGTACCCGCAAGTCATATCTCGACTCACTCAAACGATTCAGAAAAGATATGGGCGAGAAGGTGCCCAATTCCTCCATCAACCAGCAGCTTGTCGACCGATGGGTGGCCAAGATGCAGAATCCCAAGGAAGGCAAAACCATGAGCCAAACCACCATCGGCATCTATCTGAGGGCTTTCCGTGTGGTGGTACGCCGTGCCGCCTCCATGGGTGTGCTGCTGAACGACAAGATGGACTTGTTTAAGGGAGTCAAGGATGTCAACCGCAAGGGTGAGCGTAAGGAGTGGTGTCTCAACGTGGAGAAAATGACCCGACTCTATGAATTCTTCGAAAAGGGTGAGACCAAGGACCAGGAGGGAAATGAATTGTATGACCCACAATACAAGAAAAGGCTGTTCCACTCCTTGGGGTTGTTCCTCTTCTCCTATCTTGCCAACGGGGCCAACATGGCCGACATTGTCAAGTTGCGGTACGACGACTTCTACTACAACCATGAGCAGAAGGCCATGCGCTTCATCCGCCAGAAGACGATGAGGGAGACCGACGGAATGGAAGTCATCTTCCCCATCCTGCCGCAAATACAGGTGATTCTCGACCGGATAGCCCGGAAGCCCCAGCGCGGCGCTTTGGTGTTCGACATCATTAAGGAAGGAATGACAGAGACACGCATCAAGGAAATTGTGTCGTGTGAGAACGCCAACATCAACGCCCGAATGGAAAATGTCGCAAAGTTGTTGGGCATGGAAGAGAGGCCGACACCCACCTGGTGCCGCCATTCATACGCCACCAACCTGCGCGATGCCGGAGTCTCCACCGAATACATTTCCACGATGATGGGGCATACCATGACCTCAGGCAGTGCCACAACCCTCAACTACCTTTCACGCTACAACATGGCTACCATGGTGACCAATAACTCCAAACTGCTCTCCACCAAGGACAAGAGCCAGAAGAAAGCAGAACTCGTGGAACGACTCATGGAGATGGACCAGGAGAAGTTGGAGGCCATGCTCAAATTGATGGGATAAAGTCTCCAAATAAACATTCTATTATTTCATCCAATTCGCTAACTTTGCATATTCAAAATATATCAAATTATGGAACAGAACAAAATCATCATATACCAGACCGAGGACGGACAGACACAAATAGATGTCCGTATGGAGAATGAGACCGTGTGGTTGACACAAGCACAGATGGTTGAACTATTTCAGACAACCAAACAAAATGTAAGCCTACACGTTGGCAACGTATTCAAAGAAGGCGAACTCGAAGAAAATTCAACAGTCAAGGAATACTTGACAGTTCAAAAAGAAGGCAAAAGAGAGGTCAATAGAAAGGTGAAATACTATAACCTCGATGTAATCATTTCCGTCGGTTATCGTGTCAAAAGCAAACGTGGAACGGCATTCCGTATATGGGCAAGGAATATTCTGAAAGAATACCTTGTCAGGGGCTATGCCGTCAACCAGCGCATACACAGTGAGCAAATAGCCGAATTGCGCCAGTTGGTCCAGATGGTAGGCCGCACCATACAAAACCAGCAGATAGAACCAAATGACGAAAACCAGGCTTTGTTCGACATTGTGGTGGATTACACCTATGCCCTCGACACCCTTGACGACTACGACTACCAACGTCTGCGTTTGGCAGGAACCACCCAGGAAGACAAGTTCCATGCCACCTATGAGAATGCCATGGAAACCATCAAGGCACTGCGTGATAAGTTCGGAGGCAGTTCACTCTTTGGCAACGAGAAGGATGACTCTTTCAAAAGTAGCATCGGACAAATCTACCAGACATTCGGCGGCGAGGAACTCTATCCCAGTGTGGAGGAGAAAGCAGCCATGCTCCTCTATCTTGTCACCAAGAACCACTCTTTCAGCGACGGCAACAAACGCATTGCCGCCACTCTCTTCCTATGGTTTCTCAACAACAACGGCATCCTCTATCGTCCTGACGGCACCAAGCGGCTGGCAGACAACACCCTTGTTGCCCTCACCCTGATGATAGCCGAGAGCAAGACAGAGGAAAAGGATGTCATGGTGAAAGTGGTGGTGAACTTGATCAATCAAAAGAACCTTTAGTCAAAGCAAATGCAGAGAAAGCATATATTCTCTGACTGTAAGAAAATGGTGGAATGTTTTTCAACAAATAAAAATTATGTCGGACAAGGAAGAGAAGAAAACCATTGGAACCCCAAATAGCGATGAGGAAGAGCAGTTGCATTTTGAGATTCCCAAGGAAATGCATGATGCATTGAGTCAACTTGTCAAATATCAGAATACATGCTTCAGGGAGTGCACAACGCTGCTGGCAGGTTTCAAGGCCACCAAAGGGCCCCAATGACCGACATCGTAAAATTGCGGTACGACAAATTCTACTATAACCATAAGCAGAAGGCCATGCGATTCATCCGCCAGAAGACGATGAGGAACTTACCTTAAAGTTGCATCTGGACTCAAAAATGTTTGAGATTGATGTTAATTTCGCTCTTTCTCTTATGGATTGACACGGATTCTCAACAAAAAACAGTACCTTTGTGACGTGAACGAACGTAAAGACATCATAATAGCAGACACACTGAGAGGCATCGGCAAAGGTGAAGTTGCTGGTTATCTTTGTCATGCTTATTGCCATAAGGGTTTCTGTGAATTCAAATATAATAACAATGTTTATAGGCTGAAG
>OMXV01000075.1 GCA_900315075.1 uncultured Prevotellaceae bacterium
GGAATAGTCGAAGTTGGTCTCCTTCATCACAACGGCCATGCGGTCGGAGGGCTGATAGGCCATCTGCACGAAGTAGTCGGGTTCCAGCATGGCAAAGGCTGTGAAGGTGTACTTGCGATTGAGTTGCCACATCAGGTTGATATTGTATTCCGACATCGGCTTCAGGTCGGGATTGCCCCATATCTCGCTGTATGCCGAGGTGTAGTAGATGCTGCTCATCGTGCTCCAGTAGGAGGGATAGACGGCCTCGCTGCTGAACGCGAGGTTGAGCATGTTCTTGGCATTGATGTTCCACATGGCGTTGAATTGCGGATAGATGCGCCATTCGTTCCATTTGGTGGCGTGATATTGCTCGGCTGTTACCGAGGCTTCAAGGTTCAACGACTTGCCTATCTGCTTGCTCAATCCGGCGTAGGCGTTGAGGATGCGCTCATCGTAATCAACGTGAGATGAGGCATCGGGTACAGGTAGCTGTTTAGCGTCGAGCGTGGTCTGATAACTGTTGTTATTGGAGAACTGCGCCTTGCCGCCATAACTCAGTTCCCAACCTTTCGGCAGTGAGTGGGTCTGGTCGGCCGTAAAGAGCCATTTGCTTACTTTCTGACGGCTATCGACATAGAGATTGCGGCTGATGTCGTACAACTCGCCGTCAAGGTTCTGTGTGCGGGGTTCCTGATAGTTGGTATAGGAGACACCGAGTTGCAGACCGAAAGGAGCAGTGGACCGAAAGGAGCAGTGTATGAGGCATCAACGTTGTGCAGGTAAGTGTGCTGGCGGGAGTGCTGTGTGGACAGTGCCGTGCCCGTCGTGGTATTGGTGGAGCGGGTGGAGTTCCATTGTCCCGTGTAGGCCAGACTCAGGCTGTGGTCATCGGCAATGGCATAGTCCATGCCGATTCGATATTCATGGTCCATGCCGTCGCTGCGGTTGCGGGTCTTGTCGCTGTAGGCCACGCACTGACCGTTGAGGGGATGGTTGGCTTCACGCTCCACCTGTCCGTAACCTGTGCCATTGGTGTAGGTATATGACAAGTCAACGCTCAGTTTTCCGTGGTTGTAGATGACGCTGGGACCCCAATATCCCGTGCCATATTTGTTTTGCCGCCAACCCCACATCATTTGTCCTGATACTTGGTTGGTTCCCGTAAAGTCTTTCGTCATGATGTTGATGGCCATGCCCCGCACATGGTATTTTGCTGGGGCAGATGGCATCACTTCGGCCTTGGCAAGCATGGCGGCGGGCATCTGTTTGAGCCTTTCCACTACCTTGTCTGAACTTAGTGTGGTTGGCTTGCCATTGATGATGAGCGTCACGGACTGCCCAGAGAATGTGATGTTGCCCTTCATCTCACTTACTCCCGGAATGTTAGTCAGTGCATCAAAGGCATTGTCGGCGGGATAAACTTGCAGGAGCATCGGCATGTTGTAAACAAGATGGCCGTTTTCAGTTCCCGATAAGATACGTTCGCCTGTCACCTTCACACCGTTCAGCATGATGGTTTCAAGTTTGAGTCTGATTTTCCCGGCATTTCTTGAATCAAGCATCACATAGTTTGTCTTGTACCCTATGTAAGAGACACGTGCAAGAACTGCTGGCTGTTCGCAGGGGATGACGAAATAGCCGCTCTCGTTAGACACGCCACCGGCAATCAGCGTGGAGTCCTGAGGTGAGAGCAGGGCGATATTGGCATAGGCTACGGGCTGACCTTGCTCATTGACGATGGTGCCTTTGTAGCGTGTATCTGCCTTTTGCACACACTCCACGAAAATCTTCTTTTCGCCCTCGTCTGTGCTTGTCGTGACGCGGATGGGATAGAAGCCTATCATCTGCCGGATGGCTTCGGGCAGTGTCTTGCGGTGGATGGTCGTGGTGATGCGGAAGTCCTCCAGTTCGTTGTAAAGGAACATGATGGTATAGTCGGTCTGCTGCTCAGCGAGTTGGCTGAGGGCATCGGCGAGTGACACATTGTTGTATGAATGTGTGATGCGTTGAGCCTGTATATTGACGCTTAGCAGCAGGGACAGCATGATGAGCGTAATGGTTCTTTTCATGGCGGCAGGCTACTCTACGGTGATTTGGTTGTCCTTCAATGTGGCGGTCAGGCTCTCGAATTGGTTGAGGTCACTGACCACTTGGTCGATGTCCTGCTGCGGATTCCACACGAATCGGAAACGTAGTTGCCGGGCCTTGTCGTTTCCAAAGGTGACCGTGGCATCGTAGTGGGCGGCGATTTCTGGTAGCATCTCCTCAAGTGGCACATTGTCGAAGACAACGGGTTCCATGGTGGCCTTTGGCACAATGGTGTCTGTCGTTTCCACCTTGACGGTGTCATCAAGAGCAATTTGTTGATGTGGCTCTACTATCTGTGTTTCTTGCGGTGGAGTTGGCATATCCTGTTCCACGTAGTGCCGCACGATGTGGATAGCGGCAAAGGCAATGCCCGACACCAGCAGTACACCAATAAATGCGGCGGCAATCTTTCTAAATTGATGATTGAAGATTGAAGATTGAAGATTGAAAATTCTTGTTTTGGCATGCATTCCTGTGGGCTGAGAAGAAGATTGATCATTCTGTTTTTTCGCAAATCGTTGCCAGGCGTCATCCACATCGACGGGAGCTTCATTCCGGCGGTTGCGGCTGCTTCGTTTGGCCTCCACCATCAAGCGGTAGGTCTCGCGTGTATCCTCATCACGGTTGATGATGTCGTGGATTTCCTGCTCGGTGTATGCTTCGGGGTGGTCGAGCATTTCCAGCAGTTGGCGGATGTTTTCATTGGTCGTTGCCATAGTCGTTGTCGTTTTAATGGATGTTGAAGTGTTTCCTGATATGCTCCATACACTGTGCGAGATACTTGTAGGTGGTGTTCGGGTTCAGGCCAAGCCGACGGGCGATGTCTGCTATGGTCAGGTCGTCATCGAAACGGAGGTGGAAGATGCTGCGGTGCGGCTCCTGCATTTGACCGTCCACGAAAGAAGCAATGTCTTCGAGCCTCTCCTGCTCCTTGTCGATGGGCTGGAAGTCGGCATCAGCATCAATGGGCAGTAAGTTCTTTACTTTCTCGTGTAACTGCTTTTGCCGTATCCTGTTCAGACAGGCATTACGTACGGCGACCATTAGATAATTGTCGCTCTTTGGCGGAATGTCGCTTCCTGCGATTCGCAGGAAGATGTCCTGTACCACATCATCAGCCTCTCCATCATCACCCAGCAAGACCCTGGCCAGATGTATCATCTTGCTGTAGTTCTGTCGGAAAAGTTGTTCTATATATCCTTGTTCAAGCATATCAGTCAATCCAAATTTGCACCCCTGTAAGGGGGCACATCTAACTATAAGACACTTCAGACCCCTCGTTTTTTTACGGAATCGCCAACTTTTTTCTTTTTTTCGTTGGTTTTTATCCGACCATTCTCACGCTCGGCAAAATGAATGAATTCCTTTTGCTCTCACTTACTCAAATGGTTCATTTTTCTTGTTTTGAGATAGAATTCGGAGTGCGAAGTTAATGCAAATAAGACAAAAACACCCTCAGCGAAGCCCCGTACTCTTATAGATGTATATCTTGCTGATGCTGTCGGGTACGAGGCCGCTAATTTGATAGCATTTCGTCTCATCCTGCGCCACGGCAAACACAGTTACCGACAGCAAAGCCAGCAGGAGCAGGAATCGTCTGAAACATTTCTGTTGTTTCATTCTAATTGATTAATGTCATTACACGTTCAGCAAAGTTACATCAAGTCCCACGAAAAGTAATTTGGCGAGATAGGTAATTATCTCCCGTGGGTAAAAGTCTGAACAAATGTTCAGAGTTTTATGGATTGCAGCAAGTTTTCTTGTCATTTCATTTTGCAAGCAAAAGCCACGGAGTGCTTCATTGTGTCCTATGCATGACCATAGGGCATTCTTTACATCCTCATCGCTTTCCATGATCTATTTATGTTCATCAATTCTTTGTTTCATTGAAAATACCATTAAATATGTATGAATAAAAGTTCGCAAAATTTGCGAATTACCAGAGAATTTATTATCTTTGCACCGATTACTGGCATAATAGATGGAGATTACTTTTGAAAAAGACTATTTGCGTGAACTGTTCTATGAAGGTGTGGCGAGCGACAAGCATCACCGTTACCAGCCAGATATTGTAAAAAGATATGTCCGTGTGGTGAACATACTCGACTCTGTTGAGAGAATATCCGACTTGCTGCGCTACCGCTCTCTGCGATATGAAAAACTGGTTGGTGACAAGGCTGGGTTGGAATCTGTACGTGTTAATAACCAATACCGCTTAGAGTTTAAGTCATCAGAAGTGTCTGGCATTACCATTTGTAATATTATAGAATTGTCGAATCACTATCATTAGAATATGGGAAACTTAGGTTATGGGGCATATCCCACTCACCCGGGAGAGGTGCTTAAAGAAGAAATAGAAGAGCGTGGTATCAGTCAGCGCCAATTGGCAGACAGAATGGGACTTACATATTCTGTTGTCAATGAGATATTGAATGCTCACCGTCCACTGACGGCAAAGACTGCACTCATGTTTGAAGCCGCACTTGACGTGCCGGCCGACTCGCTGATGTATCTGCAGACAAAGTATAATTTGCAGGTGGCTCGCAAGGATCCGGCACTGTTCAGTTTGCTGAAAGAAATCAAAAAAGTAGCAGCAATATTTTAACACCATCAAAAATCGCCAAGCGCTAGTATATTAAGTCTTGGCGATTTTTGTATGTCTATGAATCATGAGGACCCCACGATAAACATTAAAAAGTGTGGCTATATCTTGTACGTGAATAATGGATAGACCACGTTCTTAAAATGCCGAAGGGCAAAATCCATCACACTACTGGTCTTGCCACATTGTCGGACACCCTTCACAACGAGCGGTTTGTGAGAAGTGTCATCCAACCACGATAGGGATATGCTTTCTATTTTACGTTTATACATATCTTGCACGTTTTCCTACCGACTTTTTAGTGTTTTACACACGTTTTCCTACCGACTTTTAGCACAAAGATACACATTTTCTTTTATTTTATGCTCTATTTAAAGACAAATTACACTCTTAATCGCATTTTTCGTTTTTGGTTTAATACTATTATTTTCTACCACCCTTTTATCTGAAAACACACTCCGATGCTGATTCCCAAATCGTGAATCAACTTGTTCTTATAATCATTCTTGTTTGTGTCGAAAGCATTCACAAGGTAAGCATCATCGTTGATGAAACCAATATTCCGATGTCGCATTTAAAACATCGCCATTTACTCACCAGTCCAGGGGCTTCTTTCCCATAGACGGTACACGCGGGTTGCATGTTCCGTGTTGTGAATGATGTGGTTGCCTGCATCTGCATTTTCAATAATGGCCTCACGCTCCCAACTGCCTCGGGTGAACTTGAACTGTGCTGGTAGATGCAGGCGGAGGTCAATGGAGGCGACGCTATCGCTGACAAGGGGCATCTTGACACCCTTTGCCTCCCAATTTCCGAGTGCGTCTTGGTTGCCGGTGATGTAGATGTCGTCTTTCAAGTTTTTGCCACGCAGTTCGATGTGAACGGGGCAGGTCTCCTCGCCGACATAGCCCACCAGATTCTTGGCACCGAAAACGATGTAGTCGTTCAGGGCTGCTGTCAGGCTGGGCATGAAGCCATTGTAATGTTCGTAGCCGGGAAAAGTTTGAACGGAGGTGACGGTGTTCTCATTGAAGTGTGACTTTTCTTTGAGAACTGCGCTGACACGCTCCCAACCCGTCTTCCACTCGTCGCCCCAATAATCAGGCCCGCTGTCAATCTCGCCCGACATCGACGCATAGATGAAGCGGGGTACCTTGCGGTTCTTGAATTGGTGGTTCTCAATGTCCGTGGCCAGTCGGTACTCGTCATAGCAGCAGTTGGGCGAAATGGCAATGTAGTCGTCGAAGAGGTCGTCGGTAACCATCGCGTCGAGAACAAACGATGCACTCAGCGAATGTCCGATGCCAAGGGAGCGTCCTGACGTGCGGTAATGGGTCGCCACGTATGGCATCAGTTCGTTCTTGACGAA
>OMXV01000091.1 GCA_900315075.1 uncultured Prevotellaceae bacterium
TCACCGCACACCACCACCGAGCGCGCCCTCTGGGCCACAGCCGAACCCTTCTGGGCCACGCTGAAGAAAGCCCTCGAGGAGATTCCCGAGAAATAGAACTCTGATGAATAGCATCAAAAATGGTTGGGCTTTCCCAACCATTTTTCTTTTCAGTCATCCTCTTCTAATTGAAAGAACTCGTTCACGGGCTTACCAAAAATGACCGACATCTTGAGGGCTAACACCGTAGAAGGAACATATTTGGCTGCCTCAATGGCATTGATGGTCTGACGACTTACACCGATGCGCTCGGCTAACTGCGCCTGCGTCATCCGTAGGATTGCCCTTTCCACCCGGATATTATTCTTCATTTTGAGCCTCCTTTCTGAACTTGTGAAACTCGTAATAGAACTTCCCGATAAACAGGAAAAAGATTAAATAGACCAAAATGAGCATGACAAAGAACCAAATCATTCCGTAGATGGTGAGCGTTGCCACGATTACCACGATGCCGAACACCTTGAATGCCCATGCCATTGACTTCATGCGCAGGTTGATGGTGTACTCATCCTCATCTTTCAGTCGGGCAAACGAGATAAAGAGCAATGATAGTATCATTCCCACCATGCAGATTTCGTCTTCCCAGCCATTGTTCTGGACGACATACGAACTTGAACTGTCGCCAAAAGTCGAGGAAGGCACAATACTGATTACCTTACACGGAAACCAAGGGCCTATTGTATCCGTCATCCACAGTACGTTGAGTACCGCAAAAACAACAAACATGCCCCATCCTATCTTCTTATAGACCTCAGGGAAAAGATAATTGAATTTCATAATCGTAAAGTTTAAAATGGTTTGACTTCATTATTTGTAATTGATTTCGGTAGCAAAAGTATAGTATTTATTTCTTTTTGTCAAGTAAACACGACAAAAAGATTAGTAAACTTAACAATATTTAAATACTAAAGAATAGCCTTTAAGAGTAATTCACTCAATCCAATGTCTTTTCCTCCAATACATGAGAAAAACAAAAAAGTGATTATTTATACGCCGTTTTGCTTGCATATCACAATATTTTTCGTATCTTTGCACCCGTATTAACCAATTTTGTAACAAATAATGGACGACTACCCGGCGGATAATTACAATTCGTAAGGCGGGGGATGGCGAGCAAGGCTGCTAATCCCTTTGCCGCTAAAAACCATTTCTCAAACGAAAAAAGGATTAGCAAAATGAAGACATACTGGAATACCATCAATGGACTAAAGCAGATTCCCCAGTGGGAACCTGGCTGTTGGATACAGGTGACGTGTCCAACGGAAGAAGACCAGCAAGAACTGGAAGAGCGTTTCGAAATACCCGACTATTTCTTTTCGGACATCAGCGATACCGATGAGCGTGCCCGTTATGAATACGACGACGGATGGACACTCATCATCCTGCGTATCCCATACGTGAAAGAGGTACGCTCGCGTACTCCTTATACCACCGTACCGCTCGGTATTATTCACAAGCGCGACGTTACCATCACCGTCTGCTTCTACGAGACGAACATGATGATCGACTTCGTTTCGTTCCAGCAGAAGCGAGGCGAGGGATTCACCGACCATGTGGATATGATTTTCCGCCTGTTCCTATCCTCGGCCGTATGGTATCTGAAACGGTTGAAGCAAATCAATTCCCTCATCGAGAAAGCCAAGAGGAATCTGGATCACGGCGTAAACAACGAAAGTCTGATTGGGCTCTCGCGCCTGCAGGATTCGCTCACCTACTTCACCACCTCCATCCGAGGCAACGAAACATTGTTACAGAAACTGAAGTTTAAGCTGCAGGTGGACGAACTGGATGCAGACCTCATCGAGGACGTAAATATCGAGATGACACAGGCTCGAGAAATCACCAGCATCTACTCAAACATCCTGGAATCGACGATGGACACCTACTCGAGCATCATCAACAACAACGTGAATACGGTGATGCGTACGCTCACGGCCGTCACCATTATTCTCACGGTGCCTATGCTCGTGGCCTCCTTCTTCGGAATGAACCTCATCAACGGTATGGAGAACAATGCATGGGGATTTGCCGTCGCACTCATCATCTCCGCCGTCATTGCCGGCTGTTCTTGGGCCGTATTAAGACACAAGAGGCTCGTATAAGAGCTTAAAATCTCCAAAAATAGGATTGAAAAAGCCGTACAAATGCTTTTTTTTGCCTTATTTTTGGAGATTTTAGGCACAAAATTAGGTTAATTCAAAAAGTTTAACTACTTTTGTCCAATCTATGTGCCCTAATGACACATAGTGCAAACCTGAATCACGAACTAAAAATCAGTAACATGATGGACTCTCAAGAAAACGTCCTCAATCAAGAGGCACAGTTGGAAGAAAACAAAGTAGTTGAAACACCCGTAGAAAACGAAGTTCCCGCAGAAGCACCTGCAGAGGAGACTCCCGCGACTCCGGAGGAAGCACCAGTAGAAGTGGCAGAAGAAACACCTGCTGTTCCAGAGGCACCCGCCGAAGCAGAAGAAGTTCCCGTAGAGGCAACAGCGGAAGAAGCACCTGCTGAGGCGGTTGAAGAAACTCCCCAGGCTGAAGAGCCTGCTGAGGAGAAGAAATCCTATGCCACCAAAGGTGAGGTGATAGAACGAATTAAGGAACTGGCTCACGGGGAAGAAAATCCCACGAAGGAAGAAGTAGACTACTTGAAGACAATGTTCTACAAACTACATTTTGCACAGCGTGAGGCAGAGCAGAAAGCCTATCTCGATGCTGGCGGAGACCCCGAGAAATATGTAGTTACTCCCGACGAGGACGAAGAGACCTTCAAGGCTGAGATGGGACTTGTAAAGGAAAAGCGTACCAAACTTTTCCAGCAGCAAGAGGAAGAGAAACAGGAAAACCTCAAAAAGAAACTCGATATCATCGAGAAGATCAAGGCGATGGTGACCTCTCCCGAGGAAGCCAACCGCAACTATCAGGAATTCAAGCAGCTGCAGCAGGAATGGAAGGAAATCAGATTGGTGCCTGCCGAGAAAGCCAACGAACTCTGGCGCAACTACCAACTCTATGTGGAGCAGTTCTACGACTTGCTCAAGCTCAATAGTGAAGCCCGCGAGTATGACTTCAAGAAGAACCTCGAAATCAAGACACGCCTATGCGAGGCTGCTGAGAAACTCGACGAGGAAGAAGATGTCATCAGTGCTTTCCACCAGTTGCAGAAACTGCATCAGGAATTCCGTGAAACCGGCCCCGTAAGCAAGGAGCTGCGCGAAGAAATCTGGACCCGCTTCAAGGCTGCTTCTACGGTCATCAACAAAAAGCACCAGCAGCACTTCGAGAATATCCGTTCAAAGGAAGAAGACAACCTTGCCCGTAAAACGGAACTCTGCGAGAAGGTGGAAGCCATCGCCAAGGAAGAGAACAAGGGTGCAGGCGA
>OMXV01000110.1 GCA_900315075.1 uncultured Prevotellaceae bacterium
CAAATTTCATACAAGTATGAGTAACATTTGCAAGACAGTAACCTTGCGTACACGTAAGATAAAGAAAGGTACGCAACTGAGCTTCTACCTTGACTACTACCCGGGCTACAGGGACGAGTCAACCATGAAGGTACAGCGACATGAGTCACTTGGCATCTACATCTTTGCCAAGCCCAAGAACCAGCGCGAACGTGACTACAACGAGCGCATGACGGAGAAAGCCGAGGCATTGCGTTGCCGACGCTATGAAAGCATCGTGAACGAACGCTACGACTTCTTTGACCGAGAGAAGGAGAAAGGCAGCTTCCTCGCATGGTTCAAAAAGAAGGCCGATGCCAGGAACACCAAATGGCAGAACGTCTATAAGCATTTCGAAACCTTCTGCGAAGGGAAATGCACCTTTGGCGAGATAGATGTTGACCTCTGCAACAAGTTCAAGGAATACCTTTATACTGCCCCACAGACCATCCACAAGAAGCAGAGGCTGCACACCAACACCATTGCAGGCTACTGGTCAACCTTCCGTGCCGTGCTCCACACAGCCTACCGTGACCACAAGATCAAGGAGAATCCAAATGGCTTCCTTGACAGGATTGACACCATCCCTACGGAGAAGGAACACCTCTCACAGCCTGAGCTCGTAAATCTTGCCAACACCAACTGCAAGGAACCTGTGTTGAAGAAGGCTTTCCTCTTCTCTTGTCTGACAGGACTCAGAAAGAGTGACATCAAGGCATTGACATGGAAGAAGATTCAGCCATACGGAGATGGAGGCATGTATATCACGGTGCGTATGCAGAAGACTCAGCAGCTTGTGAACAACCCTGTCAGCGAGGAGGCCCTTGAACTCATCGGCTTCTATGACGGAGAACACGAACCCGATGCAAAAGTCTTCCCAGACTTCAAGGACAAGATGACGGGCACCACCTTGAAGAACTGGCTGAAGGCAGCGGGCATCACCAAGCACATAACTTTCCACTGCGCCCGTCATACTTTCGGCTCCTTGCAGGTTGATGCAGGAACGGGTATCTATACTGTCCAGCACATGCTCGGACACAAGAACGTGGAAACCACTCAGATTTATGCTAACATGGCAGATGAGAGCAAGCGCGAGAGCGTCAACCGCATCACGTTGCGTTGAAGCCAAAGATAACTCCACAGCTGAAAGTCGTCGGGCAGGGCTAAACATGATTCTTGGTTCTATTTCTTCGAGAAATGAAACCAATGATACTATTTTCAGGTCACAAACATGGGAAAATGAGAACCAACACGATTGGCTCTCATTTTTCGTTATACCTTTGTCGAGCAATCAAACAACTGCGAAAAAGGAGGAAAAGGCCAAGTGTGAAAATCATACTCACTTCAAGTATGATTCACAAATAAACATAAATCATTGGCCTACAGACGAAAAGACTATACGTTATAAGAAAAATTCTTCTTAACTTTGCAGCACAATTTCTGAAACAACGAACAATAACACATAAAGACAATGAAAATAGATTCACCATCTTCAATCACTTCACGTGAGGCATCCATCCGGCTCGAATGGATTTACTTAAGAATACTGCCTGGAGTTGCAGTACTCCTTTTTTCAATTCCACTATGTCAATGGTTAGCCTTAAACCTACCCGACGGCATTGTGCCTGTCTATCTCATCTACATAATGATTGTAATAGTCCTATGGTCAATTTACTTGGCAATCCAGTATGCTATTGCTGGAATAGTGCAGACGAGGAAAACCAAGAACAAAGTTACTATTGAGAATAGCAATTCTCACGAAGAAGATGGACAAACACCTGTTTTTCTTTTGGAGGCAATGCCTATTGTTGCTGAGTCAAATGGGACTGAGAGTGTTTGCGATGCTGAGGTGGTCGAGGAGATAGTTGAGAAGACTACAGTTACAGATTCCAAGGTCATATCGGAAGAGACCAATCCCGGCAATGAACCATCCACTGTTTCGGCTGCTTCTGCCAGCTCGACCTATTTATCAGATTCAGGCAGAAAGCCAGAAGAAGAAACTTGACACTATTCATGAATACCTTTTATACATCATGTCTCCTTTTATTTACGAGGAAGACATGGACGAGTTCTGTACAGACCTTTTGAGATTTGCCATGGATCACGACTACCGCCCTGAAGTTGAGTGGAAGAGATTCAAGACAAAGCTGAGCAGCTTCGATGTCCGTCATCTGGTCTGGAGCATTGCCATCAGATTGGGACTTGGCAAAGGCAAGGTTTACAGCAACGACGATTGCGCTTGCTAC
>OMXV01000076.1 GCA_900315075.1 uncultured Prevotellaceae bacterium
ATCATGCCCAACCACGTACATGTATTGATTGAAGTGAATGAAGGATGGTCACTTTCAAGAATCATGCATGGCTGGCGTTCCTATACAGCCAATGAAGCAAACAGAATCCTTGGGCGCACTGGGAAATTCTGGATGGAAGAGTATTATGACCGTTATATCCGCAACGACAACCACCTTCAGAAAACAATAAACTACATCTTGAACAACCCTGCCAATGCCGGTTTAGATGGATGGCCATGGGTCGGAGATAGGAGCACGGGCTCCCAGCCCGTATTGCAAGCCAAAGGCCTGCAGCCCGTAGTACAAGCCAAAGGCCTGCAGCCCGTATTGCAAGCCAAAGGCTCCCAGCCCGTATTGCAAGCCAAAGGCCTGCAGCCCGTAGTACAAGCCAGGGGCTTGTATCCCTATCCCCGGAATGGACAAGCTGGAAGCTTGTATCCCTATCCCGGGAATACACAAGCTGGAAGCTTGTATCCCATAACGCTCTCTTTCGACCGCATAACCTCCCTGACCCTCACCGACGAGCCCTTTACTGTTGACCCGGACTTTGACGCCGAGGCATTCTTCTCGGAGTACTTCGGCGTGATGACCGACGACCGCATACCGCTCCAACGCATCGTTCTTCGTGCCTTCGGCAACGAACGCTTCGCCCTGCGCGACCTTCCCCTCCATCCCTCACAAAAACTCTTGGAAGAATGCGACGACCATGTCGATTTTGAACTTTTCCTCCGACCTACAACCGACTTTTTGGCACACATCCTCTCGCGCGGACGTTGGGTGAAAGTGATTTCTCCAGAAAGCATCGCACAGCAAATCAGCAACCTGCATAAAGAATCGGTATAATTATTTAATACTGTATCGCCTTTTGGTACAGCAAGTGTGTTATTTTGCATCTTGAAATCAATTTTGAAGACGAAAGCGCACCAAACATTCTTTATGAAAGGAGCACGGGCTTCCAGGCCGTAGAATAAAAAAAGACATTATGCAGTACGAAAAGACAATTCATCTTGAAGAAGCCGGCACGCTGGCAAAGTTTATCCCTCCCTCCGAGCGTTACAAAATCTTCTCGCTTAAGGTGACCGGCTTCATCAATCGCGAGGACGTGGAGAACGTGTTAGATGAAATGTGTACCTCGGAAGGCGAATTTGAAGGTGACCCCGAAGACGACATTTGGGTGACCGACATTGAACACTCTCCACGACTTCGTTATCTCGACCTAAGCGAAAGTCAATTTGTTGGGGATAATACTTTCCCCTACATGGGTTGGTATCCGCTTTTGGAATACTTCGCTTTCCCTCAAGGAATTGAGTATACAAGTGATAAGTATGATTCGGGATTTGAGAATGCCACACGACTCAAAACCGTTGTGCTGCCAGATGGGATAAAAACAATCGATGGTTTCAGCGGCTGCGAAAAGCTATCGAATATCAACATTCCCGCGTCATTGGAAAAGATTGAATCACTTGCTTTCGCCTATTGCCGGAAGCTTACATCATTTCCGATTCCCCGCAAAGTAAATTATATTGGTGGAGGAGCCTTTGCCCAATGTGGCATCACTTCTTTCCAGGTTGACCCAGACAACCCGTATTTCACCACAGTGAATGGTGTAATTTTCTCCAAAGACCTCAAGACATTGGTGGCCTTTCCGCCTGCCTATCCTTCTAAACACTACAACATTCCCGAAGGGACTGAAACGATTGGAAAGGGTGCTTTCGAAGACTGCAACCTCGACACCATTCACATACCCGACACCGTCACGAAAATAGAACATTGGGCATTTGAATGTTCCGGACTGCGCGAGGTGTATATCCCCGACTCTGTAACCGATATAGGGGAACTGTGTTTCCGCGGCAGTTCGAATCTGGAAAGCATCCGCCTACCGAACAATATCCACACTCTGGAAGACCAAATCTTTTCAGGATGCAATAATCTTAAAGAGGTCGATATTCCAGCCTCTGTAAAAAAGATGGATGTCACCAATATCGTATGGAGCGAATCGCTCGAACACATATACTTGCACAATGGTCTTGAAAAGATAACAGGCGATGGGCCATGCTTTTCCGAGCCTCTTAAATATAAAGAGTTCTACCTCCCTAAGACATTGCGTTGTTTCCCTGGGTGGTTATTCTACAAATGCACTAACTTGAAGGCTTTCAACCTCGACCCCGAAAACCCCTATATCCAATATGTCGATGGGGCTATCTATTCCAAGGACATGAAAAAACTATTGGCTGTGCCCGACTGTCGCAGGAAAACATTCTCTATTAAAGATGGAGTAACGGAAATAGGAGAGTTTTCTTTCTTGGGGTTCAGCAAATTGGAGGAGGTGACTTTGCCCGATTCTCTTGAACGTATCGGACATCGCGCTTTCAACTGGTGCCACTCGTTAAAAAAGATTATCTTGCCGAAAAATCTCAAAAGTATCGACTTTCGCACATTCGACGATTGCAAATCATTGAAAAAGATTGTATGTCTTGCTCCCAAACCTCCGCTACTGACAGAAAGCAACTCTCACTGGCATTTCCTCTCTGATTGCAAAAACGTCACGATAGAAATACCCCGAGACAGTCTTCCACTCTATCAAACGGATGAATACTGGAAAAAAACAAAGCTTATCCCCATAAAAGATTGAAACAATGGCAACCGACAAGTCCCAAATCCCCAGTCCCCTAACAGGGTGTGGTTGGCTAACCCTCATTGCGGGAATAGTCTTCTCCATTAGTATTCTTTTCATGAAAGGATTCTCTTTCCCCGACCTGCTTTTCTCCTTTATCATCTCTCTTTTGGCAACGTGGGTTTTAGCAAGGGTCATCTCGTTTTTACAAAGATACTTCAAAGAACGCACGCAATAGCAGCCATTCCACCTTGACAAGATCTTGTTTTTTTGCAAACCGGCTGTCCTACTCCCCCGAAGTGGCCCCACTTAGAACCTTTTCCACCACACTATTTGTTTTTTTATTCTCCCATCCTATTGGTTTTCAACAAAACATCCAATAAGTCGTAGCACTCAACCCTACATGTACCGTCTTCTGGTACACCGACACCGTATCTTTGCATTGTGAAATAAAAACAATGCCATCATGACACCCTCCATTATCATCCTTTCAAAAATAGGCCTTGGCGGTGCCGGTGGATTCGGCCCCCTAATCTGTATTGCCCTTGTAGGCTTCTTCCTGTGGGTCGGAGACGACTTCGACTACGGTGGCTGCCTCCTTATCCTGCTGTTGCCATTCCTGCCGTTCTATTGGCTGATAAAACAAATCATCAAAGGCTACGAAAAGGGATGGCTATCCGAATACAAGACTCCTCTCAGCAAATCGATTAAGGTACTTGTAGGCTTGACGGCCATCGGTCTGTGGATACTATGTTTTTGTCTTATGAATATTTACAACGACTCATTTTGGAACTGTATCCTGTGCATGTTCTTTATCCCCATCCTCTTTGCCTACCTCTACTTGCTTTGGGCGAGGTTCTTTTTCGCCTGGCTCAGCCAACTACGCCCCAACGTTACCCTCATCATCTCCATTGTCTCTATCCTTTTAATCATTGCCTTCTGGGTCTTCGCCTTAAACACTTACAGCCATATCACCTCTCCCGATTATCTTGAACAATACTGGGCTAAAAAATACCATCTGGAATACATCAATACAATCTAACTATTGCAACACTTTAGCCGCCTGGAGAACCAACCATCATTCTCCAACCCGCAAACCAAATAGCAACAACCCCATCGGCAGGCTCAATCCTGCCCATGGGGTCATTTTGTATGGTATTACATTTTACAGTCGGCTTTCCACAACCGGCCAGTCAACCACCTGCCACAAATCAGCAAGCTGGTCGCCTCGGCGGTTCTGATAATCTAAGTAATAGGCATGCTCCCACACGTCGAACGTCAACAACGGATTCAAACCCATGGTAACAGGATTCTCCGCATTCTTCTGCTGTGTGATGACCAGCTTCCCTGAGCCATCCATCGACAGCCATACCCAACCACTGCCGAACAATGTAACGCCCTTCTGCACAAATTCTTTTTTGAAATCCTCCACACTCCCGAAGTCCTTCTCAATCATGGCGGCAAACTTTGTGCTCATCTCTCTTGGGGTATTCGAAAACTGTTCGAAATACATCGTGTGGTTCAGCACCTGTCCGGCATTGTTGAACAGGCCACCTTCTGCCTTGCACACCACTTCACTCAGCGACTTCCCTTCCAATCCGCTGCCGGGCAGCATCTTGTTCAGGTTGTCCACATACGCCTTCAAATGTTTACCATGATGAAACGACAACGTCTCTTTACTAATCACTTTTCCAAGTTCTTCGTAAGGCAGTGTCGGCATCGCAAACTGCCCGTCTTTTGGCATGATCTCTTTCATTTTTATATGGATTTTGTTTTATAATTATTTTGTATAGCCCCAGCATAACGGAATAAGACAGAAATTATTGTGCTTCCTTACCCACCTCTCTATTCTCAGTCACAAAAAACGATATTCACAACGTAAATATACTAATTTTCTGTTAATTACAACCGCAAAAATGTATAGAATAGTGACTTCTCTCTAAATTGGTTGTCAAATTTGGAACGGTTAAACTGAATTGGTTTACAATCATGGGTGTCCGACAAAAAGGAATCAAATCAATAGTAAGTAAGATAATATCAACATTATATGTTATTTATGGAACTTCTATTAATCACCCCAACGGGGTGTGATATGAATAACACCGTACGCAGTGCGGTGATTATCAGTAGTAACAGCGTGCGTCCCGACGGGACGCAACACAAAAAACAAATAAATAGAACACTTCTTTATTGATTTACGAAGGCCTGGGTGTGCCGTAGGCACACAATCCTATTAACCCCACACTAAACACCGTAGGTGTGCAGTGTGGGGAAATAGTGCTCATCTTCATGCGTGTCGAAGATACGCCACAACATGACAATCAACAAAGTAGCGTGCCTACGGCACGCAGAATTAGGGTTTCTGTCCCCACCCCACACGGCACTTCGCTTCGGGTGGAGTTAATAGGATTAAAGGGACTTCTATAAATTGCCTCGAAGGGGCAAGCTCTCAATAACGTTGCGAAAGTCGAGAGCAGAGCCGAACTTGTTCGAGCTATTCCGAGATGCAGCAACGTCTCGTAGATACTATATAAACCACCAAATTTTTTTTAAAATATTTTTCATTACATTTAGAAACAAGATGTTATATCCATGACCTTTGTTATAAATCATGGTAAAAATAGTCTCAATACAGTCTGATT
>OMXV01000077.1:0-836 GCA_900315075.1 uncultured Prevotellaceae bacterium
GTAGCATCACCAGCCAACTGCTGAATACCTGCCTGTCCGTCAAGTTCTGCATTGAGCCCGGCTTTAATCATGCGCAGGGCAATCGGTGAACGCTCTATCATCTCCTCTGCCCAAGCCACACACTCATCCTCTAACTGTTCAAAAGGAACCACTTTGTTTACCATTCCCATCGCTTCGGCTTCCTTAGCGGAATACTGTCGGCAGAGGAACCATATCTCACGCGCCTTCTTCTGACCTACAATACGAGCCAGATAGCTACTGCCGAAACCTGCATCAAACGAGCCTACCTTAGGCCCTGTCTGTCCGAAAATAGCATTTTCCGACGCAATTGTCAAATCGCACACCAGATGCAACACATGACCACCACCTATGGCATAGCCATTCACCATCGCTATCACAGGTTTGGGCAGTCGGCGAATCTGCATCTGAACATCGAGTACACTCAAACGGGGCACACCTTCCTCGTCCACGTAGCCTCCACGTCCTTTCACATGCATGTCACCTCCCGAGCAGAACGCCTTGTCGCCAGCACCCGTCAGCAATACCACCCGGATGTTTTGCATCTCACGGCACAGGGCAAAAGCCTGACTCAGTTCCAATGTTGTCTTTGGTGTAAACGCATTACGATATCGCGGACGATTAATGGTAATCTTTGCAATACCATGATACTCTTCGAAGAGGATTTCTTCGAACTTCTTAATCTCTTTCCATTCTCTTTGTACCATATTGTTTCTTGTTTTGTTTTTGATTACAAAGATACGAATAAGTGAGAACAATACAAAATAAAAGCCATTTTATTTTTATTGTCGAACGAAAGTATCTTCGACCGCCAGGTC
>OMXV01000077.1:946-5777 GCA_900315075.1 uncultured Prevotellaceae bacterium
AATTTACTTCAGACCACGATTTACCATCGTGACGTTGAGCAGCATAACGTATTTACGATACTGATCCTGATTCAAAATGTAGTTCATGAAGCCCAGATCCTTCTTAATAGCTGCATCAACACGAGCATCACGCTCTTCTTTACCATACTGTGTGGCAAACATCATCTCAGAACAGAAGGTCTTGTGAATCTCAGCCACAGCCTCAACCTGGTCGTCTGCCAAACCCAGAGCCTTACTCAGCTGATTTATATTTACGCTCAGATTGTAGGCTTCTGCAGTGTTAACACTGTTCATGTTCTCGTTCTCAGCAAATGTGAGCGTCATGCTCAACATAGCTACTACGGTTAAAAACAATCTTTTCATTTTCGTTACCCTTTCTTTTTTTAATTATACATTTGCGCCCCTCTTTTTTACTCATATACCTTATTTATTATATAAGGGGCTCGTTATCCTTAGTCGCTCAGTTTTATCTGATTGACGATGCAAAGGTAGGATATTTTTCGGTACACACCAAACTTTTTCACTTGCTGTGTGCGCAAACAGAGAGTTTTCTTGACCTCAGTCAAAGAATTACGGTTTTATTGATTTTCTTGATTTTTCGCATTAATCAGGTTTATTTTTGCCTATTTCAAAATAAATTCGTAACTTCGCACCCAAATTATAAATTAAGGTAGACTATGAGTAATAATACGAATAAATACATTGCCGTGAGCTATCGTCTCTACGTGGACAGTGAGGACGGCAAAGAATTGCTGGAAGAGGCCACCGCAGAGAAGCCTTTCCATTTCATTACAGGTTTTGGTATCGCACTTGATGCCTTCGAAAGTAAGCTGCTGGCTAAGCAGAAGGGCGACGACTTCAGTTTTGCACTGGAGAAAGAGGACGCCTATGGTGATTATCAGGAGAAACTTGTGACTGATGTCAGTCGCGAGATTTTCACTATCAATGGTAAGTTTGACTCGGAAAACATCTATCCAGAAGCCATTGTCCCCCTGCAGAATGAAGATGGCCAGCGCTTCTACGGAAAAATTGTAGAAGTAGGTGAGCAGACTGTGAAAGTGGATCTGAATCACCCATTGGCAGGTGAGACGTTGCACTTTGAAGGTAAAGTGTTGGAGAATCGTGATGCCACGAATGAGGAGATTCAGAGTTTGATATCTCACATGAGTGGTGGCTGTGGCGGTTGTGGCGGCAACTGCGGCAGCTGTGACAGCGATTGCGGCAGTTGCGGAGGATGCAAATGAGCGTTGAGCGTTAAGAGTTGAAAGTGAGATGAGTAATACATTTGGCAACATATTTACGCTGACGACATTCGGAGAGAGTCATGGCGAAGCAATTGGCGGCGTCATCGACGGAATGCCTGTTGGTATCAGTATCGACCTGGACTTTATTCAGAGCGAACTGAATCGCCGTCGCCCAGGGCAGAGCACTATCACCACCAGTCGCCAGGAAGGTGACCAGGTGGAACTGCTGAGCGGTGTTTTCGAAGGTAAGAGTACAGGATGCCCCATTGGTTTTATCGTGCGTAATACCAACCAGCACTCGCAAGACTATGAAAATATGCGCCAGCTGTATCGTCCATCACATGCCGACTACACCTATGCCCAGAAATATGGACACAGGGATTATAGGGGTGGTGGGCGCTCGTCAGCCCGTATCACTATTAGCCGTGTTGTGGCTGGTGCCTTGGCAAAACTGGCCCTCCGACAGATGGGCATTCGCATTCAAGCCTATACGTCGCAAGTGGGCGAGATAAAACTGGATAAGGACTACCGCAATTATGACCTCTCGCTAACGGAAACAAATATTGTACGCTGTCCTGATCCCATGAAAGCTGCTGAAATGATTCAACTGATATCACAAGTGAAAGCCGAGGGTGACACTATTGGCGGCACTATCACTTGCGTCATCAAGGGCTGTCCTCCAGGACTTGGCGAACCTGAATTCGGAAAGTTGCACGCAGCCCTTGGTTCTGCCATGCTGAGCATCAATGCTGTTAAAGGCTTTGAATATGGCGACGGATTCGACTGCGTGACAGCTCGCGGTTCACAGCAAAACGATGTGTTCGTCAACCGTAACGGCCAGATTTCGACAGTAACGAATCACAGCGGCGGTATACAGGGAGGTATCAGCAATGGCGAGGATATTTATTTCCGCGTGGCTTTCAAGCCTGTGGCTACCCTACTCCGCGAACAAGACACGATTGACATTTACGGAAATGCAACCAAACTGACTGCAAAGGGACGTCACGATCCATGCGTCTTGCCTCGTGCTGTACCTGTTGTTGAATCTATGGCAGCAATGACTATTTTAGACCACTATTTGCTCCATAAGAGTGTAAAACTTTGATTTTTTGTATTAAAATACTAAAAAAATCGACAAATCTTTTGCAGTTTAAAAATATTATACTATCTTTGCAGTGCTATTGCAGGGTTTGTGAAAATCCCAATATGCTTTAGTTAAGTCTAGTTTAGTTTTTGTGTTGGTTGAGAGCAGTCACTTGACTGCTCTCAAATTTTTTAATCCAAACACCCAATTATTTCGGCTACAGAACGGCATCCATGCTGGTCAAGCCAATCGTTGATTCCATCGCGAACCTTGATAGTCACGGCTGGGTCGATGAAGTTGGCTGTACCTATCTCAATAGCTGTCGCTCCAGCCATCATGAACTCGATAGCATCACGGGCATTCATGATACCGCCCAACCCTACTACAGGAATCTTGACAGCCTTTGCTACCTGCCATACCATGCGAAGAGCTACAGGTTTTACGGCAGGACCGCTCAGTCCGCCCGTATTAATGCTCAACACGGTGCGACGCTTCTCAATATCGATAGCCATTCCCATCAACGTATTAATCAACGAGACACTATCGGCACCCTGAGCCTCACAGGCTCTGGCTATATCAGCAATATTGGTCACATTGGGCGAAAGTTTCACTATCAGCGTCTTGTGATAACGCTCTCGAACGGCTTTCACCACACTCTCTGCACCGGCACAGGTGACACCAAAGGCCATACCTCCATCCTTCACATTGGGGCAGGAAATATTCAGTTCTATAGCAGGAATATTCTCCAAGGCATCGATACGGGCTGCACACTCTGCATAATCTTCTGGTGAAGAACCACTGACATTGACTATCATATTGGTGTCGATATCCTTAATCTGGGGATAGATATGCTCACAAAAATAATCAACACCCTTATTCTGCAATCCCACACAATTCAGCATACCTGATGGAGTTTCTGCCATACGGGGATAATCGTTACCCTCACGGGGCTTCAGGGTAGTACCCTTCACGATGATACCTCCCAAACCATCGAGAGGAATGAAATCAGCAAACTCCAGTCCATATCCAAAGGTTCCTGATGCCGTCATCACTGGGTTCTTCAGTGACAGACGACCTATTTTTACGCTTAAATCTGCCATAACAACTGTTTTACGTTAAACACCGGTCCTTCCTTGCACACACACAGGTTACCTTTGGTGGTTTTCTCAACACAACACAAACAGGCACCCAGGCCACAGGCCATCATATTCTCCAAAGACACTTCACATTCTACGCCAGACTGCTGGGCAAAGCGGGCAACAGCCACCATCATAGGTTTAGGACCACATGTGGCAATGCGGTCAAAACGCTCATTCTGCAAGATAGAGTGATTAGTCACAAAACCCTTCTGGCCCTCAGAACCGTCCTCAGTAGTAATAAACACCCTGCCATATTGGCGGAATAGGTCGAGTTCCAATAAATCGGACTTTGTACGAGCTCCCAAAAGGAATGTAGGCTCAATACCCAGTTTCTTCAATTCTGCGCCCATATAAAGTAATGGCGCAACTCCTACGCCACCACCGACGAGAAGAAATTTAGAATCAGGAGCGCTAGGCATCGTAAAACCATTGCCTAGAGGGAGCACACAGTTAAGGGTATCACCTGACAGCAACTTACCCAACTGGCGAGTACCATTACCCACCATAGCCACTAACAACCAAAGCTCATTGGCCTCCTTATCCACGAAATTAATGGAAATAGGACGACGCAGGAACGTAGAGTCCGCACCATCTACCCGAACCTCAACAAACTGTCCTGGCAGCATATCCGGAAGCGGTTTATTATCAGTCAAACGCAATAAAACATGCTTAGGACTGATTCTTGAAACCTCTTTTACGTTCAAATCAAGGATATATTTCTTCATTTTAACACCTTATTTAATAAAAACGGTGCAAAAATACGAAAAAAAAATGAGAACACGATAATGTGTGCTCTCATTTTGACTTCATTGGAACAAAGGTTTCATAGGTCTGATCATCGTAATAAACTCTTATCTCTGTAACTTTACGAGGATCCTTGTCAATTATTTTCAAAGTTTGAGGATTATTATCCGATGGTGTATTTCTTACACCCTGTGAAAAACTGCCAGTCGGATGCTCATTAAACGGTTGATCGAAATCTAACATTGGTTCACCTGGCGAATTATGAGTAACATCTTCCACATCAGAAGGTGTCGAAACATACATATTTCCGATGCCCATCAAGAGCCAATCTGTACTAATGGCAGGAAGTTTATTTTTAATCGCCTCGACAACATTCAGGGTAGGGCGGGTTCTTCCAGTAAAAATACTACTCAATGTCGCAGGTGACAAACCTATAAAATCAGCAAACACTTGTTGACTCATGTGCTGCTCTTCCATGATACGTTTAATTCTGTCTTTCATAACTAATATCGTCAATTTGGGGTAAGAAACCTATTTTTCTATGATTTTACAAAGGTAAAACAAAAATTTGAAACCTGCAACAATTACAACAATAATTTTAATTTTTAAACTTTAGCTAT
>OMXV01000082.1 GCA_900315075.1 uncultured Prevotellaceae bacterium
AGGTACATATATGCCACCCAGATGCTGAGTGCCGTGTTTTTCTGGAACAAGGCTTGTCCGGCATTAACCTCTTCGCCCAGCCAACGTCCAACCAAACGACCTACAGCGAACTGGACGAAACAAAGTACAAAGGTTGTCAGTGCTATCAGCAAGAGCAACATGACAGTTGCCTCGCTATGTACGATGTTCTTAACGGTGATACCCGTCGTGATGCTGAGTGAGATAGCCCAGGTGTAAAAGCTAAGATTGGGCTTCGAAGCAATACGACGCTGTAACCGAGGCAGGAAATGCTTGATAAACCAACCTAACACCAAAGGCAACAACAATACAATAGACACTTTCTGGAGAATAATCAGGAAGGCTTCCATAAAAGCCACTCCCGCTGAGGGCTCAAGAATAGGGAACACCAAGGGAATCAGAATGGTGGAGGCCAAAGAGGAGAGGATGACATAGGTGGTCATGGTATTGATATTACCACCCAGCTTGCCCACAACAACAGGTGCTGCAGAGGCTGCCGGACCAATGATGCACGTCAGGAGTGCTTCCCAAAGCAGTTTTTGGTCTGCATGATCCTCCACCCAAAAGATGACCCCAATGGTCAGTGCCACCAAGAGTAACTGGGCCAGCAGGACTCCAGTGTGCCAACGATGAGGAAGAAGCTGATGGTAGTCAACCTTGCAAAAGGTGATGAGCAAGGTAAGGAACACAAACAGAGGGAAAATGACATCGAACACAGGAACCAGTGCATCGCCGGCCTCATCAAGTGCAGGCACATGATAGAACAGCAGATAAAGGGTTGTACCCGTGGCTATGGACACGGGTAGTGTCCAATCCTTGACGAATTTCAAGATGCCGTGTTCTATTCTCCCAGCCTTTTCTTCTACCTTTCTTTTTATTTCCATCTTTTCATTCCTTACAAGTTGCAAAGTTACGAATAAAAGTGAGAAAAGCCAAATTTTCTTGGCTTTTCACTACTTTTTGATTACCTTTGCGCACATGATTCTCAATGATGATATGATCAAAGTCGTGGCTTTCGACGCTGACGACACCTTGTGGGACTGCCAGTCTTGGTTTGATGACGTAGAGCATCTATGTGGTGATTTATTACGTCCCTGGGCTACTCAAGAAGAGGTAACCCAAGGGCTCTTTGCAACAGAACGAGGTAACATGGAACTGTTGGGCTATGGCACCAAGGCATTTACCATCTCTCTTGTCGAGAATGCTGTCAAGATAACCCATGGGGAGATTACTGGTGACATCGTGCAAAAACTGATCGAGTTAGGCAAGGGCTTGCTTCAATTTCCAACTACCCCACTACCCGAAGTGAAGGAAACACTACAAAGTCTATACGATGACGGACGTTACAGAATGGTGGTGTTCACAAAAGGCGAATTACTTGATCAGGAGAGCAAGTTAAAACGGTCTGGACTTGCGCACTATTTTGAGTATATGGAAACCGTATCGAATAAAGGAATGGATGAATACGTAGCGCTGTGCAACCATCTTGGCATCAAGACTAACGAGATGGTCATGGTCGGCAACTCATTCCGCTCAGACATTGCCCCTGCTTTAGCCGTTGGCTGCTATACGGTCCATATCCCCTACCATGTGGTTTGGGAGTTAGAAAAATCTGATGAATTTCCTCACGAGTGTCTCGAGAAGATCTCACACTTTGGACAGTTGCTTGACATTCTTGGTGTTGACCCAAAGAGATAGCAACACCACCAAACTACTTATTAATATATATATAAGGTATAGCTGTAGCGTGGAGAGGTTGATTCCCTCCACGCAACTCATAGGAAGAGAGCCTATCATTTCAAGCAATCGGTTCATCATGCCTACCACCCATCCCAATATGGCCACTAGCCAGAGTTGAAGCCACGACCACCAACAAGTAACGAAACAAGCTAGCGTCAGATACAACACCACCGTTGCCAAGGGTACCACCAAATAGTTGCCCAACAGGAAATAGGTAGAGAATGTGCCGAAGTAATAGGCCACCAAAGGTGCTACCCCCAACTGTGCCGATATAGATACCGTTGTCAGTCCCCACCATGCATTCAACCACCTATGCTCCTGCAAAACATGCAGAGGTATCACCTTTGCAAACAGCGGATTCAATATCAAAATAGACAGTACGGCCATAAATGACAACTGGAATCCCACATCATAAAGAGATTTCGGATTTACCACCAACATGACTATCGCCGTAAACGCCAACGTGTTCACCGACATTTTCTCCCTATAGCCCAATGACAATAACGCGTAGATACTAATCATGACAGCCGACCGGACTACACTCGGCGATAAGCCAACCAAAAAGGCAAATGCCCACATCGAGAGCACGGTCACCACTTGTTTCAACAGCCGATAGCGCCACCATCCTATCACCATCGTCACCACGACATAAATCATCATCATGTGCAGACCACTCAGTGCCAGCACATGCGCTACACCAACTTTTCGGTAAGTCGCTTTCACATCCTTATCCAATTGCGACTTGTCACCCAGCGTCATAGCTGCTATCACACCACGTGCTTCTTCATCCACGTTCCAAAAGGCTTGCTCCTTAAGCAACTTTTCCCGCACCTCCAAAGCATGTACCTTTGCATTGTGAACTCGCTGGTAGATGGGCTTAGGAATCCACCTTCCATCATTCCTGTTCGGATTCCCTATGCTCAGTATCATACCAAACAGCACTACACAAACTAATATACCAGCAGTCTGCACCTTTGGCCATTTCCTCGCCAGAGCCGTTACCAGGAACAAGGGCAACAGTATAGCGAAAACAATAGTCAACGATTCCAAATTCTTACCAATTCCGATGCCTGCCATCAGGCAAAGAGCTATTGGAAATAAAGGCGCATTTAACTTCATGGCTGCAAAATTACGATTTTTCTTTGGATTGGTTTAGTTAAATAATCATAAAAATAAACCTAAACACCTCGTTTTTCCTCTTTCCGCTTTTTACTTTTCACTTTTCTTCGTACCTTTGCAGTCCGATTATTGGGGGAGAGACTTAGAATCCTCCGTGAGCTGTGTGTAAATAGTAGTGTCTTTGGCCGGGCATTGCGGTTTGTGAATCATGGTTCAGCACCATAACGTTAGACTACAAGCAGAGAGTTAGACCTTTGCGAGTAGTGTTGTTGTGTGCATAATGAGAAAAGTAAAAATGTTTTTTAGTAGTAAATTTAACAAAAGAAATGAACACTTTAAGTTACAAGACCGTTTCCGTATCTAAGGAAGCTGCTCGTGAGCAGAAGGAATGGGTGGTCATTGACGCTACCGACCAGGTAGTAGGTCGCCTCGCTTCTAAAGTAGCTAAGATTATTCGCGGAAAGTACAAGCCCACATTCACTCCTAATCAGGACTGTGGCGACAATGTAATCATTATCAATGCTGCCAAGGTGGTTTTCACCGGCAAGAAAGAGACTGACAAGGTTTACACCCGTTACACTGGTTATCCTGGTGGTCAGCGTTTCAACACTCCTGCCGAGCTCCGCAAGAAGCCTTTCGGTGTTGAGCGCATCATCAAGCACGCTGTTAAGGGTATGCTGCCCAAAGGCCCCCTCGGTCGCAGCCTGCTGAACAACCTCTTCATCTATGAGGGTACAGAACACAAGCACGAGGCTCAGAAGCCAAAGGCAATTGATATTAACCAGTATAAGTAAAAAAGAATAAACGATGGAAGTAATAAATGCAATCGGTCGTCGTAAGAGCTCTGTAGCTCGTGTTTACCTCTCAGAGGGAACTGGTAAGATTACGATCAATAAGAAAGACTTGGAAGTATATTTCCCCTCAGCCATCCTGCAGTACGTGGTTAAGCAGCCACTGAACCTGTTAGAGGTTGCTGAGAAATACGATATCAAAGCCAACCTTGACGGTGGTGGTTTTACTGGTCAGAGCCAGGCCCTGCGCCTCGCTATTGCCCGTGCCCTCGTAAAGGTTAATGCTGAGGATAAGAAGAGCTTGAAAGACCACGGTTTCCTGACCCGCGATGCTCGTGAGGTTGAGCGTAAGAAGCCAGGTCAGCCCAAGGCTCGTCGTCGCTTCCAGTTCAGTAAGCGTTAATCCAACTGAACTACGTTTAGCATCTAAACC
>OMXV01000096.1 GCA_900315075.1 uncultured Prevotellaceae bacterium
TCTTTTTCTTCAATGGAGCCATCATCGTTAATCCTGTGCATTTCTGTTTCTTTCCAACAGTAACCAACGATGAATTTTTGAAAATCAGCCTGTGACACGCTATGATAAGTGGCAGGCATAGGAATACCGTCTGTTCCGATGGTAAAGAAATCTTCGTCATCATCGCTGCTGCAAGAGGCGAAGGAGAGCATGGCAGCGGTCATCACGAGGATGTTTCTCCAAAGTTTCATAGTTTTCATAATCATTTCGTTTTTTTATTTTATCTTCTTAAATCGTGCAAATTCTTCGACGAGGGGCAGTGTCAGCACGAAGGCTAACGACTGCCCTAACGAGAGAGAATTTATAATCGATTCGTTTCTGCATTATATTGCAATTCCGTTGCTATAGCTAATGTTTCTTTCAATTTTGCAGAGCTATAACTTATATGCGATTTCGCTCCTTGAACGAAACCGTTTTGCTGTTGGTCTTGAGTTTTCTATTGCCCCACTTGTAAACAACACTTATGCGTAGGTATCTGGAATCGTAGTAATTGTTGTAGTCTTGAATGTTGGCTACCGATTCCTTTTTCCGTTTAACAAGGTCCTGTCTGAATATGTCGTTGGCATATATGTTTACTGTCAGATTGTTGTCCAGGAATGAACCTTTCAAACCAGCGTTGAAATTTGCATAACTACAGTCATATGTTACACCAATATGATATGGGAAGTTATGGGAATAGTTCAAAAACAATTGAAAACGTCGCTCTTTATCGAAGGATATGGTATTGTTGACGCGAAAGTCAAAAGAACTTCCGTTTTGGGCGAAATATCCATCGGCCTTTATTTCGGAACTGTTATAAATATAGTTGCCAGTAAGGAATGTACTCCACCAACCGAACATACGTAGATTATATGACAGGTTTATTCCGAATTGGCGATTGTTGTATATATTCTCGTATGTGCTGTATGTGGTGTTATCATCGTTCACATACATCATCTGCCCATAGGTATTATCTTCCCATTGATAATAGACGGTTGCAGACAGATTGCTCTTGAAAAGATAATTCAGTTCCACATTGTCGGCATATGAGGGTTTCAACTGAGGGTTGCCTTCGTCGATATTATTGGGGTTGGTATACCATTTGAACGGGTTGATAGCGCGGAAATAAGGTCTGTTGATTCTCCGTGCATAGTTGATATTAAGCATGTTTGACGGATTTACGATGTACGACAGATATATGGTTGGAAATAACTTGCCGTAGTCTGCTTTCACATCCTCGACATCGCTATGCGGGGTGATTCCTTTCACAAATGTATGTTCGTAACGCAGTCCTGCCTGAATAGAGAAATAGCTGTTGAGACTGCGCTTTGCACTGACGTATCCGGCTATTGTCTTTTCGTTATAGTCAAACTCATTGCACCGTCCAGGTTCTGCGACATAATCATTTTCTATAAGATTGTAATACTTCATATCAGAGAGATTGCGGATGTCACTATACTTTGCACCTGTCTCAATGTTAAGCCAAGAGAAGGGTAACTCAAGATTTACCTCGCCCGTCCATATCCGATATGTTATTTCGTTTGGTTCACGGACAACGGCCTTTATTCCGTTGGCATGATTCAATGTGGTGAAATACACATTCTTGTCGGGAGAATGGTGTATATAGTTTGCAACGATACCTAATTTCTTGCCCAATGTATCAAGTTTAAGGTCATAATAGGCATTGAGGGTGTGTACTCTTGTGTTACCTTTTTGAAGCGACTGTGTCGTAAGCAGTGAGTCAAGCGTGTTGCCACTCATATAGCTATATCTGTTGTCTGTATCATTGTTGTCTCTGCCATAGCTGAAATCGTAAATAGCCCCGATAGTTGATGCAGACGATAGTTGTTGTTCTAAAACAATATTGGCACCATAATTATTGTAGGTGTCTATTCTCTTGGTGTTGCTTGCCTGAGTTTTTGTTGGTTGAGAAATTGTGTAGTTTTCATTGACTGTTCCCTTGTTATGATTCTGACGCAATTTTAGGGAGAGAAATGTACTGGATGTACGATAGTTTACTGTTGCATTTACATTCTCACCAGCAAAGGATCGTTGTGTGTATGATGTACCGACAGTGCCGTTCAGACCTTTGTCGGGATTAGATTTCGTTACTATGTTTAGCATTCCCCCGTTACCTCCAGCATCATATCTACTTGGTGGAGTGGTGATAACCTCGATGCTTTCAATATCATCCGACTGGAGTGACCTCAGATATTGCATAAGGTCATTTCCGCTCAGATAGGAGAGTTTACCGTTAAGCATTACTTTGACATCGCTTTTTCCGATTATGCCTATAGATTGGTCTGTGATTTTGACTAATGGGGTCTGCTTTAGCAAATCAAGAACGCTACATCCTTGTGACAAAGGAGTAGCTCCTACATAAAACACCAACCTGTCCACTTCGCGCTTTATGACTGGGCGTGTTCCTACAACGGCAATCTCCCCCAACATAGAAATATCAGGCTGCATCCGTATCGTGCCGAGTTCTGTAATGTTGCATTGCTTGTAAATCGTCTTGTAGCCGACGTAGGATATACGGGCGAGAACGAGATGTTGCTCGCATGGAATGACGAAGAGGCCGCTTTCATTCGAAACTCCACCAGTAATCAATGTGGAGTCCTGGGGCGAGAGCAGGGCGATGTTGGCGAAGGCCACGGGCTGGCCTTGCTCGTCGATGATGGTGCCCCTGTAGCGGTTGGCGGTTTTCTGCGGACACTCGACGGTGATTTCTGTGCTGTCGATGCTCATGCGGATGGGATAGAAGCCTATCATCTGACGGATGGCATTTGATTTCGTAGTCGGTGCTCTCGGCATTCAGTTGGCGCAAGGCATCGCTGAGCGACACATTATTATATTCACGCGTGATGCGCATTCCCGACGTACCGTCGCCTACCCGTAGCCTTTGTGCTGTTGATGTCGTGACGGCGCACAGGAACAGCAGTATTGATATAACGTTTCTCATGGCCTACTCAACGATGATTTTGTTCTCGTCAAGCCT
>OMXV01000003.1 GCA_900315075.1 uncultured Prevotellaceae bacterium
GAATTAATGGGCAATAGTCATGTGATTGTGGAACCAGGTGGAGCACTTATTATTGATGGCTGCACGTTGTCAAATGTAGATTTGGACATAAAATCGGGAACCTATTTCCAAATTATCAACAATGGTGTCGTCGAGACACGGGATGGCTTTAATGCGCCCGTAGGTGCTATGGTTGATGTTGAGCATACCATCGACCAGATTCACCGCCGCCAATATCCTGCGAAAGTGGCGCAATACACCGGTGACCTCCTTCTCGTGGGCATCAACTACGACTGCGAGAAAAAGACGCATGAGTGCAAGATTGAAAAATTGAAAAGTTGACTAGAGAAGAAAAAACAATAGAACGTAACAAAAGATCAGACGCTTTACAAAGTCACATTACGTCAAACACATTCATAAAAATGATTATATACAAAAACGAGGGTGTGTCATTTTGACACACCCTCGTTTATACAAGGATATCACCCTTAGTCGATTTCTTCGTCTGCTTCATATCCACCCATTTCACGGATGGCATTCTTCAGCATGGTGTGCTGACGATAGAGGTGGTTGACAGCCTCTTCGCCTTTGGTGTAGTCGTGCATCGGACTCTTGAGGAAGAAACTTAGGAAACGCTGTGTGCCATAGCGCCCCGCACGTGCAGCCAAGTCAATCAGCAGACAGAGGTCGAGGCAGACAGGAGCAGCGAGAATGGAGTCTCGGCAAAGGAAGTTGATCTTTATCTGCATGGGATAACCCATCCAACCAACGATGTCGATGTTATCCCACGATTCCTTATTATCATTGCGTGGCGGATAGTAATTGATACGTACTTTGTGATAGTAATCAGTGTAAAGGTCGGGCTGTTCATCCTCCTTGAGAATAGTCTCAAGAGTAGAGAGCTTCGACACCTCTTTTGTGCGGAAATTCTCTGGCACGTCAAGCACAAGACCATCGCGATTGCCAAGAATATTGGTTGAGAACCAACCGTCCAACCCCAAGCAGCGAGTACCGATAATGGGTGCAAAACCACTCTTCACCAGAGTCTGACCAGTCTTGAAATCTTTACCTGCAATCGGCATCTTTGTCTTCTCTGCCATCTCCCACATAGCAGGAATGTCAACAGTGGTATTGGGAGCACCCATCACAAATGGACAACCCTCAGCCAGTGCAGCATAGGCATAGCACATGGATGGGGCGATATGCTCACGGTCGTCGGCTTTCATGGCTTTCTCAAGAGCTTCAAGCGAATAGTGTACTTCCTCATTGATTGGGACATAGATTTCTGTAGATGCAGCCCACAATACAACAACACGATTGCAATTCTTGACGGCTTTGAACTTACGGATATCCTCACGGAGCATTTCCACCATCTCCCAGCGATTCTTACATGGTTTTACATTGTCACCATCAAGACGCTTAGCAAAGTTCTTGTCGAAAGCGGCTGGCATCGGTACGATTTGCTCCAATTCATCCTTAACAGGGTCGATGTCCTCACGTTTTAACACTTCTGCATATACTGCAGCCTGATAGGCATTCTGAGGATATACATCCCAACAGCCAAATTCAATGTCACTAAGATTGGCTATTGGCACAATCTCATCATACTTCAAATACTTTTTCTCATCATCACGCCCAATACGGATTTTATCGTACTGAGTCATGGAACCAATGGGTTTTGTCAATCCACGACGTGCCATCAACACACCAGTCATAAACGTTGTTGCTACAGCACCGTTGCCAACAATGAGAATTCCCAATTTACCCTCTGCGGGCTTTACTGTTGAATTTTTCATTATAATTGTTTAAGATTATAAATAGAGATTCAAAGATTGATATGTGATGCCTCATTTTATAACAATTGGTTGTAAAAAGTCACGTTGACACTGTCACTTCTTAACCATCAAGCTCCCATAATAGAGAAATTGTAATATGAAGCATTAAAATGTTACTATCCTTTTTGCCATGCAAAGGTAAACATTTTTTCTAAAAAAGCATAATAAAAGGCATAATATCCTTCATTTTCTTCCTTTTTTCACACATTTGGCGAATAATTCATCAAGTGCCGGACGTGGAATACCCTTTTTTACTGCAAGTTCCAAATCTTCACGTGCCTCATTTCTGCGTCCTAATTGCAGCCTAACATCCACACGATTCAGGATATAGTCGGTGTTATCGGGACTCAGCCTCATAGCTTCTCCATAATCATATTCAGCCAGTTCAAGCATCCCTCTCTCCTGCTCCATTCCTGCTCGCGCAGCGTATGCAACAGCACTATCGGGATATTGCTGCACCAACAGATTGATCATGTCCATTGCCTCGGTATAATGCATGTCTGTTTGGTTGAGCAATGCCAATCCCAATTGACCATTAAAGTTGCCTGGTACGATTTTCAGCATTCTCTCATAGTCTTGCCGAGCATATTTATATCTTTTCTGTTTTTCATTCGTAAATGCCCTATAATATAGTGCGGCTACATTTGAAGGGTCACGCGACAAAACGATGTCATACTCCCTTTGAGCATATGACCACTGCTCCAGCATTATGTTCCACGATGCTTTTTTGAGCCTTAGGTCATTATCATCTGGGAATTTTTCACATAGTTTTGTCGCTGCCTCCAGCGAATCCTTCATTTCCTCATAGGTCTGCCCATAGACCTCTGACAAAATGAAGAGCAAGAATAATAATACTATAAATGGTTTGAGGCGCATCTCGTTTAGTTATTCTTTATCCAATTGACAATCCACTCTCCCACTTCCTTGGTACCATATATCGCTCCACCTTCCACTTGTATTTCTGGCGTGCGTACATTGGCATCAAGACTGGCATCAACAGCTTTTCTAACCAAGGTCTCCTCTTTTGTCAGTCCAAAATAATTCAACATCATCGCAACCGAGAGAATTTGAGCTAACGGATTAGCAAGGTTTTTCCCTGCAGCCTGTGGCCATGAACCATGAACCGGTTCAAAAAGGGGTGTATGTTCACCTGTTGAAGCCGATGGCAGCAGTCCCATAGACCCTGAAATGCAACTGCCCTCGTCGGTAAGAATATCGCCGAATGTATTTTCTGTGACTATTACATCAAAGAAAGTCGGTTCGGCAATCATCCGCATAGCAGCATTATCCACAAACATATAGTCCACTTTCACGTCGGGATATTGTGGCTCCATCTCTTTTGCTATCTGTCTCCATAAACGACTTGATGCTAAAATGTTAGCCTTATCTACCACAGTCAAGTGATGGTGTCTTCTGCGGGCATAGTCAAATCCCACCTTTAGTATTCTCTCGATTTCAGGACGAGTATATATATTGGTGTCATAGGCTTTGTCGTTATCCTGGTATTTCTCGCCAAAATACATACCTCCTGTTAATTCGCGGATACAGATAAAATCGGCTCCATCCACCAATTCAGCTCTTAACGGACTTTTGTGCAACAAACATTTAAAAGTTTGTACTGGACGAATATTAGCAAACAAGCCTAATTTCTTACGCATAGCAAGTAGTCCTTGCTCTGGACGTACTTTTGCCGTGGGGTCATTGTCATATTTCAAATCACCAACGGCAGCGAACAACACGGCATCAGCCTCCATACATGTTTGGAATGTTTCATCTGGGAAGGGGTCACCAACGACATCGATGGCATGTGCACCACAGATGGCTTCTTTGTATTCTACTTCGTGGCCAAATTTCTCTGCAATGGCATCCATCACAGCCACACCTTGTCGCATAATCTCGGGTCCTATGCCATCACCTGGCAGTACTGCTATTTTCAATTTCATAAAATTATAGTTTTTTTAGTTTATAAGTTTTTTAGTTTGTAAGTTTTAGGAGTTCAGGAGTTGCAGGAGTTCGGACAACACCATTACTGTCATCTTCGATGCAAATAGCTTGTCAACTCGTTTACTTGTCAACTCGTCAACTTCAATCAACTTGTTGCTCCTCAAAGATGTTAAGCATACGGAAGGTAGCTTTAATGGCAGCTTCCGTCTGGTCAGCGTCAAGTCCTCGTGTGCGGAGTAACTTGTTGCCAAAACGCCATGTGATAACGGTTTGCACCAATGCGTCAGTTCTACCCCCTGGGGGGATGGTTACAGCATAATTAGCAAGGATAGGAAATTCACGGTTGAGATTCACCCTGTATATTTTTCGTAAAGCTTTCACAAAGGCATCATATTGTCCGTCACCTGTAGAATCAGCGGCATATTGTTGTCCATTGATTTGCACCTTAATACTGGCCAAAGGCTTCAATCCATATGATAACGACACCATATAACTGAGCAGTTTCACTTTATCATCGGGAATAGTGTGTTTCAACACATCATTGACAATATAAGGTAAATCTTCCTGTGTGACAATTTCCTTTCTATCGCCCAATTCGGTGATACGTTTGGTTACCTTGCTCATCTGTTCAGGAGTTAATTCCATGCCTAATTCCTGCAAGTTGAGTTCGATATTAGCCTTTCCACTATTCTTGCCAAGGGCATATTCCCGTTTACGACCAAAACGCTCTGGAATTAGTGCATTACAATACAGACTATCTTTATTGTCACCATCAGCATGCACACCTGCTACCTGTGTAAAAACATTCTCACCAACAATAGGTTGGTTTGGAGCCACAGCAATACCGCTACATTCCTCAACCAATCGACTGACATCACATAATTTCTCCTCGTTGATGCTGGTTCTTGCTTGGAAATGGTCTTTCAGAATTGCCTGAACACTCGATAGTGGTGCATTTCCACAACGCTCACCCAAGCCATTGACAGTGACATGTATGCCTTTCGCACCACAGAGCACAGCTGCCAAGGAATTTGAAACGGCGAGATCGTAGTCGTTATGGGCATGGAAATCAAAGTGTACATCGGGATAATGGCGGCGCATTTTCCTGAAGAACTCAATAATTTGCAGCGGATTAGTGATGCCCAAAGTGTCGGGAAGCATAAACCGTTTGACGGGAGTCTTCACTAATGTGTCCATCATTGCATAGACATAATCAGGCGACTCTATCATTCCATTACTCCAGTCTTCCAGGTATATGTTTACCCCGATACCAAGTTTTTCGGCATATTCGATGGAGAAAAGTATATCATCAAGATGCTCTTTGACTGTTTTGTTGAGTTGCTGCGTGCAATGTCTCAACGACCCTTTGGCAAGTAAGTTCATATTCTTACAGCCACATTCATGAATCCAGTCTAAAGACAGCTTATGGTCCACAAATCCTAACACCTCCACCTTCTGCAACATGCCTATTTTGCTTGCATATTGGCAAATCATCTTCACAGCATCTTTCTCACCTTCTGAGACACGTGCTGAAGCTACCTCAATACGATCAACATTAATGTCTTTGATCAACATTCTTGCGATAGACAATTTTTCGTGAGGTAGAAACGACACACCGCTGGTCTGCTCACCATCGCGGAGTGTGCAGTCCATAATTTCCACATACGGGTGTAAGGCAGGTGTTAGTCGCAGTTGTTCTGGAGTTCCCATTGTTCTATCTTTTCCTTATTTTGCATCAAAAAATCTATATCGTCGAGACCATTCATTAGGCAATGTTTCTTGTAGCCATTGATTTCAAACGTCTCCCATTCCCCTGTAGCCAAATTGGTTACTGTCTGCTTCGGCAGGTTTACTTCCACAAGTGTTTTCGGATTGTCTTTGATTGACGAAAAGAGCTGTGCAAGGAATTTCTCTGACACCACCACAGGGAGGACAAAGTTGTTGAGTTCATTGTTTTTGTGTATGTCGGCAAAAAACGAACTTATGACCACGCGAAAACCATAACCGGCGATGGCCCATGCCGCATGTTCACGTGACGAGCCAGAACCAAAATTTTTTCCAGCGACAAGGATGGTTCCCTGATAAGTGGGATTGTTTAACACAAAGTCTTTCACTGGATTTCCCTCTTTGTCAAATCTCCAGTCACGGAAGAGATATTCACCGAAGCCTTCTTTGTCTGTTAATTTCAAATACCTGGCTGGTATGATTTGGTCGGTATCCACATTCTCGAGTGGAAGTGGGACACAAGTACTTGTGATTATATCGAATTTTTGTTTCATATTATTGGGAAAGTTTGGATAATACAATAAAGGTGTTCAGAAGTTACAGGAGTTCAGACGATACTTTCGTTGTCACTGAAGGGGCATGAACCAAAAACGGACACCATTAACGCTATATCTTATTAACTTGTTTGCTTATCTACTTCAATTATCAATCATCTCTCTTGGGTCGGTAATGACACCTGTCACTGCTGCTGCTGCAGCCATCAAAGGACTTGCTAAGATAGTACGAGCGCCAGGTCCTTGTCTTCCTTCGAAATTGCGGTTACTTGTCGAGACACTGTATTTTCCTGCGGGAATCTTATCATCATTCATGGCTAAACAGGCAGAGCATCCTGGTTGACGAATCTCAAATCCAGCGTCTTTCAAAATTCTGTCAATACCTTCTTCACGAATCTGTTTATCTACAGCCCAACTTCCAGGTACGAGCCAAGCTGTCACTCTATCAGATTTTTTGCGTCCTTTTACCACTGAGGCAAATGCCCTGAAATCTTCTATACGTCCATTGGTGCAGGCACCAAGAAACACATAGTCAATGGGTTTGCCAAGGAGACACTCACCTGGTTTAAAACCCATATAGTTGAGTGACTTCTTGAAAGATGCCTTAGCGGTTTCACTGATATCCTCTAATGCTGGAATGCACTCGCTGATTCCGATTCCCATCCCTGGATTTGTGCCGTAGGTGATACGTGGTTCGATATCAGTGGCATCAAAAGAAATTTCACGGTCGAACACGGCATCCGGGTCACTCTTCAACGTTTTCCAGTAAGCAACGGCGTGTTCCCAAGCCTCTCCTTTCGGAGCATGCTCTCTTCCCTTTAAATAGGCGAATGTTGTTTCGTCGGGAGCGATGAAACCGCCTCTGGCGCCCATCTCAATACTCAGATTACAAAGCGTAAGCCTGCCTTCCATCGACATGTCACGCACTACTTCTCCAGCATATTCAATAAAGCAGCCTGTGCCTCCAGAGGTGGTAAGTTTTGACATCAAGAACAATGCAACATCTTTTGGTGTCACTCCCTTACCCAACTTCCCATTTATATTGATACGCATCGACTTAGGTTTCTGCTGCAAAATACATTGCGAAGCAAGCACCATCTCAACTTCCGATGTACCAATACCAAAAGCGATGGCTCCCATAGCGCCATGTGTCGAGGTATGCGAATCGCCGCAGACGATGGTCATCCCCGGCAGAGAAAGGCCTTTTTCTGGTCCTACCACATGCACAATGCCATTGTCGGGCGACATCATGCCATAATAGGTAAGTCCGAACTCACGTGCATTCCGCTCTAACAAATCTACTTGGTATTTTGACACGGGGTCGGCGATAGGCTTGTCCTGGTCATGCGTTGGCGTATTGTGGTCGGGCATACAAACAATCTGTTGTGGACGCAGACATTGAAGCCCTCTTTTTCTTAATCCTTCAAAAGCCTGTGGTGAGGTCACCTCATGACAATACAGACGGTCGATATACAATTGAGTGGGACCATCTTCCACCTGTTGCACTACATGTTTGTCCCAGATTTTATCAAATAGTGTATTCATATCTCATTTTCTAAATTTGTTAATGCAATCGATATAGGCTTCCACAGAAGCAGTCACAATGTCGGTGTTGGCTCCGAAGCCATAATAAAGGTTGTCTGCATATTCCACTTGCATGTGTACCTTTCCCACATCGTTGGAACCTTTGGATATAGCCTGAATAGTGAACTCTCGTATAGTCATCTTTTTCTGGATGATCTTCTTCAGTGCATTGATGGCAGCATCTACTGGTCCATTTCCTGTCGAAGCAGCCTCAAACTTCTGATTGCTGATATCCAAACCGATGCATGCCACACTTCTTACACCCATACCTGTGGTCACTTGGAGGAAGTCGAGTTTTACAGCATGAGACTCTGCCGTATCAGCACCTGCGAGCATCAAGATGTCGGCATCATTGATTTCCTTCTTTTGGTCGGCAAGTTTCAGGAATTTCTCATATATTTTGTCAATACGTTTTTCATTATCCACATCTACACCAAGCACATGCAACCTATATTTTAAGGCTGCCCGACCCGACCTTGCTGTCAATACGATGGAATTGTCGTCCAGACCGATATCCTGTGGTGTGATAATCTCGTAGGTGCTAACATTTTTCAAAACTCCATCCTGATGGATGCCACTACTGTGGGCAAAGGCATTGCGACCAACTACGGCTTTGTTGGGCTGTACGGGCATATTCATCAATCCAGAAACCATCCTACTTATCGGATAAATCTTGGTGGTATTGATATTGGTCTCAATATTCAGGTGTTTGTGACATTTCAAAATCATGGCTATTTCCTCTAATGCTGTGTTACCAGCACGCTCACCGATGCCATTAATGGTAACTTCCACCTGACGAGCACCATTGACGACACCACTAAACGAATTGGCAGTGGCTAAGCCCAAATCATTATGACAGTGAGTCGAGAGAATGGCCTTATCGATGCCATCTACATGGTCGAAGAGATATTTTATTTTTGCACCGTATTCCTCTGGGAGGCAATAACCTGTGGTGTCAGGAATATTCACCACAGTTGCCCCTGCACGGATGACAGCCTCTACCACTCGGGCAAGGTATTCATTGTCGGTACGCCCTGCATCTTCAGCATAGAACTCCACATCTTCGACATACTTCTTGGCATATTTCACGGCAGCGACCGCTCTCTCAATAATTTCCTCACGTGTAGAGTTGAATTTGTATTTGATATGCGTGTCACTGGTCCCAATACCTGTGTGGATACGCTTACGCTTTGCATATTGCAAAGACTCGGCGGCTACGTCGATATCTTTTTCCACTGCCCGTGTCAAGGCGCAGATAGTGGGCCATGTCACAGCTTTCGAAATTTCTATCACTGAATGATAGTCGCCTGGGCTGGAGATGGGAAATCCTGCTTCTATCACATCAACCCCCAATAATTCTAATTGTTTAGCTACTTGAATTTTCTCAATGGTGTTGAGTTGGCATCCAGGAACTTGTTCTCCGTCGCGCAAAGTCGTGTCGAAAATAAAGAGTCTGTCCATTTAAAGAAATTTATGCTTATAAAGCTATTAATTGTTATAAAAAAAACCTTTCACACTATTTGGAAGTGAGAAAGGTTCTAAATTATTACTTTAATAATAGGTGAAAATCACATACATACCTTATCACTTCCAACTTTTCTTTGAAGTCGGATGGATAGGATGCTAATAATAATCACTGAATTATTCATTGTCTCTAATTTTGGCTGCAAATTTACGCATTATTTTATATCTCACAAATAAATTGGCGTTTTTTTTGCTTATTTCGTTTCAAATTGACATTATTTTAGCATATTTGAAGAAAGCGACTGTTTTTTCACCAATTTATGGGACTATTTTAAAAAATTGCGGATACGTTCCAACGGAATACCGAAATTGAAGTTATCGCTGCCTGCGAGTTTAGCGAAATTCACAGCCACCACGTTGCCATCCTCATTAATTACCGGACTACCGCTCGACCCTTGTACTGTTGGAATGCTATAGAGCAAACGGTCGCCATCTGGAGTCTGTGTAACCTTTCCACTGGTCATTTGCACACTAATACCCTTCTGAGTATTTGCCAGGGCTAAGCCAGCATTATATCCAATCATATACAGTTGCTGGTCTATCTTTACTTTCCCTTCATCAGCATATCCAGTAAAATACTCTTTGTTGCCCTCACCGGCGAATTTAAAAACATACGCATCATTGGGCGTTGTCTTACTTTCCAACTGAAGTAAAGCTAAATCGGTACCCTCATCTTGTGCTATTTTCAGAATACGGCATGGATTCTTCTTCAAGAAGTCATCTGGACTATTTACTTTCTCGCCATCATACGAAATGCCGATCTCACATACAGGATTTACCTCGATATCACTCAAGTCGGTGTTCTGAAGATATCGAGCACGTGCCACTACTTCTTCATACATCCTCTGCAATTCCCGTTGCTGTGCAACAATTTTCGACAACATGGCCTGGTCGCCAGCCACGACGTTACCATAGAAGTCGTATTCCATATACTGGAACTTCTGCGCCTCGAGCATATCGTATTTCGACTTTATTTGCCTTGCCAATATGCCACATTGCATGAGTGAACTCTGAACAAGTTGACACAAGTTGGCTTGCAGTTGTTGCACATTCACGTCTGTGATAGCTACATGACGGTTGGTAATAAACTTGCCATCATCGCTGATAAAAAAACCTGTTCCATTGAGCATCGAGGCATTTTGTCTTGCCTCTGCCTCATTGGTGGTAAAACCCTGCATGTTGCCATTCTGGTCCATTCCTGTAAAATACAAGCATTGGCCGTCGGGCATCTTTATTTCATAATAGAATTTATTGAGCACCAACACAACTCCACCTTTCTGCTCTTCAAAAATCTCATCTGCAGTTTTTTTGCCACAGGAGCCAAGTATGAGAATGGATATTAATACGAATAGATAATTAATTCTCTGCATTTTTGACAATAGGTTTTTATATTACAGTGATTATATTTGATATGGATAAACAATCAGGCTATCTGCTTTAATTCTTTATACACATTGCAATTTCCATGCCAAAAATGAGGAATATCACAAGTGCGAATGCGCAGCGCGCCATACTTGTTACAAATCGTTGCAAAAGTACACCACGATGATGAAATATGGATTTTTTTTGTCTTTTTTTAGTACAGATTGGCAGTATGAAAGAAAAAAATGTGTTTTTTTTTCTTCTTATCGCAATAAAACGTTAATTTTGTATGTTTAAAGAGCGTGAAATCTAAAATAATTAAAATATGTGTGGAATCGTTGGTTATATAGGCAAGCGTAATGCCTATCCTATTTTAATACAAGGTTTGAAACGTCTGGAATATCGTGGCTATGACTCAGCGGGTGTGGCTATCATCAATTCTACGAATCATTTGAACGTATATAAGGAAAAAGGCAAAGTTTCGAACTTGGAGGAATATGTCACTTCACACGACACTTCGGGCACTGTGGGCATTGCTCATACCCGATGGGCAACACATGGTGAACCTTCATCGGTCAATGCCCACCCTCATCTTTCAGAAAGCGGCCGTTTCGCATTGGTGCACAATGGCATCATAGAGAATTATGCAAGCATCAAAGAATACCTTATCGGCAAAGGCTATCATTTCAAGAGTAGTACGGATACAGAGGTGCTCATTCAGTTGATAGAATTTGTGCAGCAGCGTTTCCATTTAGATTTAGGATTGGCTGTGCTCTATGCTCTCCGTCGTGTGGTAGGTGCATACGCTATTGTCGTGCTCGACCGCGAGCATCCCGAAGAACTGATCTGCGCCCGCAAAAGTAGCCCATTGGTGATAGGTATCGGTGACAACGAACAGGAATATTTCTTAGCTTCTGATGCCCTTCCAATTGTAGGCTACACCAAACATCTTGTTTATTTAAACGATGAGGAAGTGGCTGTCATTCGTTGTGGTGAGAAGATAGACATCAAGAACCTGTCGGATGCCCACAAACAAATAGCCCCCAATGTCCAAGATGTAGATATAGACCTTGACAAATTGGAGAAAGGTGGTTTTCCACACTATATGCTCAAGGAAATTTTTGAGCAGCCGCGCTGTATCGCCGACTGTATGCGCGGTCGTCTGCTGCAGAATGAGCATAAGATTGTCCTCAGTACTATCAACCTGCACCGTGATCAGTTGTTGAAAGCTGGACGCTTCATCATTGTAGCCTGTGGCACTTCCTGGCATGCCGGTCTGATAGGCAAGCAATTGATAGAAGAATTCTGCAAAGTACCAGTGGAAGTGGAATATGCAAGCGAATTTCGTTACCGCAACCCTGTAATTCTGCCCACGGATATAGTCATCGCAATATCACAAAGTGGTGAGACAGCCGACACTTTGGCTGCATTTAACTTGGCCAAAGAGAACGGCGCCTTATGTTTTGGCATTGTCAATGCAGTCGGTTCCAGCATCGCCCGTGCCTCCGACACAGGCATCTACATTCACGTAGGTCCTGAAATCGGCGTTGCCAGTACAAAGGCTTTTACAGGACAAGTGACCGTATTGACACTTTTCGCTTTAGCGTTAGGATATGAAAGAGGTGTGCTATCTCGAAAGGTATATGAAGAGAATATCGACGAACTGGCACGCATACCTTCAAAGATTGACCAAATTTTAAAACAAAATGACACCATACGCGACATCGCTCGTACACTGACCTATGCCCGAAATACCCTTTACATGGGACGTGGCATGAACTATCCAGTGGCGTTGGAGGGTGCCTTGAAACTCAAGGAAATCAGTTACATCCACGCCGAGGGCTACCCAGCTGCTGAGATGAAACATGGCCCTATCGCCTTAATTGACGAGAATATGCCAGTGGTGTTTATTGCCACTCACCATCAACTATACAAAAAAATCATCAGCAATATACAAGAGGTAATAGCCCGTAATGGAAGAATTATTGCTATTGTCACCGAGGGCGACAAAGAGGTGAAAGAACTCGCCTCGTTTGTCATCGAAATTCCAGAGACCATCGGTACCCTCGCCCCATTGCTCTCTGTCATACCACTACAACTGATAGCTTATCATGTGGCCGTTGTCAAAGGTCTTAATGTAGATATGCCACGTAATTTGGCAAAGAGTGTTACTGTAGAATAATTCTAAATAAGATAATCATGCCACTGATAGAGATTTCTTCTCTCACGGAGACAGGTGTAGAGGTGTTTAGCACTCTCACTGAGGCACAACTTCGCAATAGGGTTGAGCCAGAGAAAGGGATTTTCATTACAGAGAGTCCCAAAGTAATCCATGTGGCATTGAATGCGGGTTACGAACCGCTTTCGTTGCTTTGCGAGCGACGACATATCACTGGTGATGCCGCCGACATCATTCGAAGATGTGGCGACATACCTGTATATACTGGCAACCGCGAATTACTTGCCCAACTCACAGGCTACACACTCACTCGTGGTGTGTTGTGTGCTATGCGCCGCCCTACTCCAAAAAGTGTGGAAGAAGTGTGTCGAGATGCACGACGTGTGGTGGTAATTCATGGGGTGGTAGATACCACCAACATCGGTGCTATTTTCCGTTCTGCGGCTGCATTGGGCATCAATGCAGTATTGTTGACAACCGACTCCTGCGATCCTCTGAACCGTCGTGCCGTACGGGTATCTATGGGTTCGGTGTTTTTGGTGCCATGGACATGGGTTGACCGAGATCTGAGTGCTCTTCAAAAAATGGGATTCAAAACTGTCGCAATGGCCCTGACAGATAATTCCATCAGCATCGATTCGCCTTTACTCAAGTCAGCAGACCGCTTAGCCATAGTCATGGGTACAGAGGGCGATGGTCTGCCTCATGAAGTGATTGCCCAATGCGACTTTACAGCTCGAATCCCCATGTCGCACAACGTAGATTCCTTGAACGTAGCCGCTGCCGCTGCCGTTGCATTCTGGGAATTAAGATAGGCCTTAGAAAATAAGGCTCTACACGATAGTAAATCTTTCTCCGTATGCAACGGCTCTGCCGTTGCCTTCTAACAACTAAAAACTAAAAACTAACAACTAAAAAAACACCCACATGCCTCCTTCAAAAGAAATGCTAATGGCCATTGGCGCATTGCTCAGTCAGCAAGCCACGGCAGACGATGGTAAGCCCAAAGCCACTCCCGAACATCCGAACATCATCTTCATTCTTGCCGACGATATGGGCTATGGAGACCTAGCTTGTTATGGCAATAAATATATCCAGACTCCCAATATCGACCGCTTAGCTGCTACAGGCACACGTTTCAGTCAGGCATACGCCGGTAGTGGTATCAGTTCTCCCTCACGTTGTTCGCTGATGACAGGTAAGAACAGTGGCAATGCGCGTATTCGCGACAATTTTTGCTATGCCGGTGGCATCGAAGGATTGAAAATTTCCCCAAGAGGCGACACTACAATTGTTCGACGTGCTAACCTTTTGCCCCAAGATACCACCATAGCCACCGTGCTTGGTGCTGCAGGTTATCGCACCTGTCTGGTCAACAAGTGGCATCTCGACGGCTATGACCCAGGGTCGTCTCCCAATCATCGTGGTTTCGACGAATTTTATGGCTGGACTATCTCAACCGTCCATAGCAATTCCCCCTATTATTATCCCTACTACCGCTTCGACAATGATGTGCTCACCCATATCGATGCCAACGAGCATGATGCCCATGTGCGACACAATACGGAAATTTCCACTGATGATGCTATTGCGTTCATCCACCGCAACAAAGATAATGCGTTTTTCCTGTATTTAGCTTATGATGCGCCACATGAGCCGTATATCATCGACAACACCTCATGGTATGACGACTACGATAATTGGGATATGGACACCAAGCGGTATGCTGCACTTGTCACACATATGGATGCCAATATAGGCCGCCTCTTGGGAACGCTTGACAATTTAGGATTGCGAGAGAACACACTGGTAATATTTGCCTCTGACAATGGTGCTGCTGTTATGGCACCAATCAAGGAACTTAATTGCGGTGCCGGACTGAAAGGACGTAAAGGCCAACTCTATGAAGGAGGCATCAAAGTGCCACTCATCGTCAATCAACCAGGGCGGGTGCCTGTCAGAAATATTCCCAACCTCGTTTATTTTGCCGATTTCATGCCTACACTTGCTGCCATTACAGGACAAAGGCCACCCCTTCCAGCAAACATTGACGGTATGGACATATCTCCACTTTTCTATGGCGAGAATGCTGATACCGACCACCGCTACCTGTATTGGGAATTTCCTGGCAAGCAGCGCGCCCTGCGACATGGTGAATGGAAATGCGTCACTGTAAAAAAGGATGCGCCATTGGAACTGTACAATATTCAGGAAGATCCCAATGAGCAGCATAACCTCGCCAACGAATATCCCGGGAAAGTGAAAGAAATGGATAAAATCATGAAGCAGATGCACAAACCCTCTGTCAATTATCCATTGCCAGGAGAATAAGAATGACATGATTTAAAACTTATCGTTTATATTCAATACATGGATAGAGCATTCAGGATGCAAATCTTGAATGCTTTTTTGTTGAAATAGTTTGCTATTTGCAAGACTTTTATTAATTTTGCCGATATTAAATATCTACTATTATGAGCAAAGATAAATCGGGAGTGATTTTTCGAACGACACTTCGCAGCGCCGTCATCAATATATTGCTGACAATCTTTAAGTATGTGGCAGGATTCTTAGGACATTCGGCCGCCATGATTGCCGATGCAACCCATTCGTTGTCGGACTTAATTACAGATGTCATTGTGCTGGTTTTCAGTAAGTTGAAAATCAAAGGAAAAGATACTCGACACGACTATGGACGTGGAAAGATAGAAACATTGATAACAGTCATCGTAGGGTTCATCATATTGGCAATTGGCATTTCAGTATGTTATCATGGTATTGCCAAGATAGTAAGATATGCTCAAGGAGAAGCCATCGAACAGCCAGGTTATATTGCTCTCATAGCTGCCATTATCAGCATGGTCATTAAAGAATGGGCATTCCGTTTTACACTGCGCACTGCACAAAAAACAAAAACCATCGCCGTCACTTCAAACGCCTGGCAGCACCGCTCAGATGCCTTCTCTTCGTTTGTCACCGCCGTTTGTATCGCATGTGCAATCTTCCTAAATGAAAAATGGCGCGTGCTTGATGTGGTGGCAGTCATTTTGGTGGGTCTGTTTATTGCTCGTGAAGCCATTCACCTGATTATAGATGCCTCAAATATATTGTTAGATAAGAGTCTCCCCGATGAGACAGAGGCTTTGATTGCAAAACTATCAATGGAGGAAGAAGGTGTCAACGGTGTGCGTAACGTACTTACCCGTCAATTAGGTCGCGATATGGCCATCGAGGTCTATGTCACCATGTCGGGTGACGACACTGTGCAAAATGCATACAAGCGTACACTTGGCATCGAGAAACGCCTCAAAGCACAATTTGGTGAAGATGCCTATGTGAATGTACACATCGAACCAACAGAAAACGAAGAACAATAACGATAACACCTAAAAGACCTAACATGAGAAAAATTATTATGGCATTGCTTACACTGGTATCTTTGACTATCAGTGCCCAAGTATCATTGCACACTCCCAAAATGACATTGGTGCTGAATGCAGAAAATGGCAAGGCGCCCCAATATGTGTATTTCGGCTCGCGCCTGAGTAATTCTGATCTCAACCGACTGCAATTTCCTACCGGTGGACGTATGGATGCCTATCCCGCCTACGGAATGAATTGCATGGCAGAAGCAGCCCTGGCATTACGCCACGCCGACGGCAATATGTCAACCGAGCTTTACACCACTGGCATTGACACTCAGAAAGATGGCAACTCTGAAACCGTCACTATTCATCTGAAAGATCCTAAATACCCCATCACTGTAGATCTCCATTATCGTGCTTATAGCGATGTGGATATGATAGAGACCTGGACAGACATCACTAATAATGAGAAATCCCCTGTAACGCTGACCACCTTTGCATCTGGTATGCTCCCTATCCGTCGGGGCGATGTCTGGGCAACACATCTTTCCGGTTCATGGGGCAATGAAGCTCGTGTTACCGAAGAACCTCTGGAGCCAGGACAATTGATTGTGAAGAACAAAGACGGGGTTCGCAATGCACACACCGACCATGCTGAAATGATGTTTTCACTCGATGGCAAAGGACGTGAGAATGAAGGCGACGTGATAGGTGCCGCTCTCTGTTATTCCGGTAATTATCGTCTGAAAGTTGAGACCGACGATACAGAATACCATTATCTTTTTGCCGGTATCAACGAAGACAACTCAGAATACCATCTCAAAAAAGGCGAAACCTTTACCACTCCACCACTCGCCCTAACCTATAGCACAGAGGGACTGAGTGGTGTATCCCGTAATTTTCACAAATGGGGCCGTAAATACAAACTGATGCATGGCGATAAAGAGCGCAAAATATTGCTGAACAGTTGGGAAGGTGTTTATTTTGACATCAACCAAGAGGGTATGGACCAGATGATGGCCGACATTGCCAGCATGGGGGGAGAACTGTTCGTCATGGACGACGGATGGTTCGGTGACAAATACCCCCGCAAAACCGACAATTCATCCTTGGGTGACTGGGTGGTAGATACAAACAAATTACCAGAGGGCATTGAGGGACTGCTGCGTGATGCCAAGAAAAACGGTGTAAAATTCGGTATCTGGATAGAACCAGAGATGAGCAATACTGTAAGCGAACTATACGAGAAACATCCCGACTGGATTATTAAGCCCGCCAACCGCGATGCTGTCTTGGGGCGTGGTGGCACACAGGTAGTTCTTGACTTAAGCAATCCCAAAGTTCAGGACTTCGTCTTCAGCATCGTGGACAATCTACTGTCGAAATATCCTGAAATCGACTACATCAAATGGGATGCAAATATGGCAATTGCCAACCATGGCAGCCAATATTTGAAAATGCAAGATCAGAGCCATCTCTATATTGAATACCACCGTGGATTTGAGAAAGTATGCCAACGTGTACGTGAAAAATATCCCGACGTGACCATCCAGGCATGCGCCAGCGGTGGTGGACGTGCCAACTGGGGTGTCCTACCCTATTTTGATGAATTCTGGGTGAGTGACAACACCGATGCTCTCCAGCGCATCTATATGCAATGGGGCACTAGCTATTTCTTCCCATCCATCGCCATGGCATGCCATATAAGCGCAGTTCCCAACCATACCGTTTTCCGTACTACAGCATTGAAATACCGTATCGATGTGGCCATGAGCGGACGTCTTGGCATGGAAATACAACCCAAGAATATGACCGACGAAGAGAAAGCACTCTGCCGAAAGGCCATCAGCGAATACAAGCAGATACGTCCTATTGTGCAGTTTGGTGACATTTATCGCTTGGTGTCACCTTATGACCATAAAGGATTAGCGTCGATGATGTATGTGACCGAGAGAAAAGACAAGGCTGTGTTCTATTGGTGGAAGACAGAGACGATGCAAAATCAGCACCTGCCAAGGGTGAAAATGGCGGGACTTGATCCCACACGCACCTATACGATACATGAACTCAATCGTATAGACGTGAGACCCCTCGAATTCGAAGGAAAGAGTTTCAGCGGCTCATATCTGATGAACCACGGACTGGAAATTCCATACAACAACGATGTGGAATGGAACAAGAAGAATGAGTGGAGCAGCCGTGTGCTTTTGCTGGAATAAAAAAGCAGCACAACCATGGGAGGAACCAACACAAAACTTGTGGTTTTAGCATTGGGTGCCAATGTTGATGCTGAGGATAACATTTCGAAAGCACTGAAACTTCTTCAGCTACATTTGGCATCCATGCACCATTCCACTCCCATCTGGACTTTACCCATCGGCATACAGTCTGATAACTTTCTGAATTGCGTCGTCATGGGACAATACGACAAAGATTACGAAGAACTCCGCAAACTGACCAAAAAAATTGAACAAGACTGTGGAAACACCTTAGAAAAGAGGAGAAGTGGCAAAATTGCCATGGACATAGACATCCTGTTATACAATAAAAAGAAATATCATCCCCAAGATTGGAAACGACAGTATATCATAGAGGGGATAGAAAAACTCTCGCCCATAACTATAAAAAAGAAACAATGAAAAGAATAACCGCACTATTATTATTTCTGGTCAGCCTGACATGGGTTTATGGTCAGGTTTTTGACCAATATTTCACAGATGCCACTCTACGTATAGACTATATTTTTTCTGGTGATGTGAACAAACAGAATATTGCCGTTGATGAACTATGTACTTCTCCGCGATGGTATGGAAAGCGACAACGACTGTCGGAAGTACCTGTGGAAGGCAACGGACAGATTATCGTGCGCGACCATCATAGTCAGCAAGTTATCTACCGCAATTCTTTCTCCACGCTCTTTCAGGAATGGCTATCCTACGACGAAGCCCAAACTACCACCCGTGCGTTTCAGAATGTATTCCTTACCCCAATGCCCAAGGACACTGTTGATGTGACGGTAGAACTATACAACAACCGTCGGACTGTCATGACAACTCTCACCCACACCGTAGTGCCCACCGACATATTGATTCGGCACGTAGGCGACCACGATGTTACACCATACGAAACCATTCAGGAGGCCGAAGACTCATCGCATTGCATACATATCGCTTTTATTGCTGAAGGTTATCAGGAAAGTGAGATGAATGTGTTTATGAAAGACTGCCAAGATGCCTATAAGGCTATGTTTTCTCATGAGCCTTTCAAATCATTGCGCGGACGCTTTAATGTCGTGGCTGTGAAAGCACCATCATTAGAAAGCGGTACCAGCAGTCCATCGCAAGGTATATGGAAGAAGACTGCGCTCCACTCCCATTTCGATACATTCTATAGTGACCGCTATCTGACCACCCTCAATCTGAAAGACTTGCACGACTGGTTGGCTGGGACACCATATGAGCATATCATCATCTTGGTGAATTCCGACCAATATGGAGGAGGAGGAATATTGAACTCCTATAATCTTACATCCACCCATCACTCCTATTTCAAACCAGTTGTCGTGCATGAATTCGGACATAGTTTTGGCGGTCTGGGTGACGAGTATGCATACGTCTTTGAACAGATTCCCATGTACCCACACGATGTGGAACCATGGGAGCCCAATCTGACAACATTGGCTGACTTCCATGGCAAGTGGGAAGACTTGATTGAAGAGGGTACTCCCATACCCACCCCAGAATCAACCTCCAAGAAGACCATCCGTCATCGTGTTGGACTATTCGAGGGTGCTGGTTATAGTCTGAAAGGTGTATATCGTGCCTGCCAGGACTGTCGGATGCGCACGAACGAAAATCCGATTTTCTGTCCCGTATGCGACAGGGCTTTACGTCGATTGATTGATTTCTATACGAAATAAGTATTCTTATCCATGACAAGAGGCATTTTGCTGTTCATCGCCAGTGTAGTGATGGCACTATCGTATGCCATCCATGACGATCCACCCGACGACACAGAGCGTCTGGGCAGAGCCATTGACTATTTCCAGAGCGGCAAATACCATGAAGCATTGCTAATATTCGAAGAACTGGATGAAGAATATGACCTCAACCCCCGTTATCATGCCTACATGGGGATATGCTATTACCATGAATGGTCATACCCAGAAGCTTGCAAATATTTGGATGAAGCCATACCGCAATTAGAAGGTTTTGCCCCACACGAGCGATCAGTGTATTATTTCACTGACGGCGAGAGCCATTTCCAGCTCCAACAATACCACGAAGCTATTCCCTATTTTGAAAAGGCACTCACCGTATGCTTCGAGAATGAAAAGGCAGAAATCAATTACCGTCTTGGCTTTTGCTACATGTTTGAAGAACAATGGGAGAAAGCACGTGATCATTATCAGCAAGCCCTTGACAACTATCTGACTTTCTACAACAACGACGAAAATCGCTCCCGTATACTTCAGACTGCACACATGCTGAAAGGCTGCGAAAGCCATCTGAAAGAAATAAAGCCAAATGATGTGACCATCGACATTCAAGAAAAAGAAGCCGTTTTCACACCAACCGACAGCACAGAATTCGTAGAAAATGAGGTACAGCCTGAAGAAACAGGAAAACCATTGGAAACGACCCTCCAACAGTCATTTACCCCATCAGTTATACCTCAACCCAATATAAACACGAATATCCCCCTTCTTACTCTTCCAGTAAGAAAGGACACTATAAGTGCAAAAGTTCCCGAGGGAATTAATATAGAAGATATCTACCAACAGCATGTGGAAATTCAGGAATAGCCCTGGAACAGCCACTATATCATGCTATCTTCAACAAAGCACAAAGGCAACAAATCTTTTACACTTTCGATTGCATAAACCCCATCAGTACCATAGAGCAGAATCCGGATAGGTTGATGATATCTTTCCTCTATTTCGAGAATTACCTGTCGACATGAGCCACACGGACTCACAGGTTTAGCCATCAATCCATTCTGATTTCGCGCGGCGATGGCCAATTTCAGGATGGAGTGCTCAGGATATTGTGCCTGAGCTGCAAAGATGGCTGTTCGTTCTGCACACAATCCCAACGGATAAACGGCATTCTCCTGATTAGCACCAATGACCACTCGGCCGTCATCAAGTAACAGGGCCGCTCCAACATTGAATTTGGAATATTTGGCATAGGAATTGTCGGTGGCCTTTATGGCACTCTCCACCAACGCACGATCCTCTTCTGAGAGTTCCTCCATCTGCAGAAATTCCATGGAAGTTTTAATTTCTATTTTTTTCATAGTGTTGAGGTTAGTTTTCTTTAACATATTCATAACAGCCAAGGTCGGGTTCCTCATCACGTCGAATACCTAAACGGTCGAAAGGTAACGACTCTAATGGTAGCGCCTTGCCGATGGCTGTGGAAAGAGAGTCTAAACGGAAATCATAAATAAGGTTTTCGGTGTCGAAAACTCTAAAATGCTTATGCCCATATACGGTAACCGTGTCTTCAGGGTCTTCCCAAATCACATTCTTGATGTTTATGGTGTCTTCTATTGCTGGTGTTCGCAGCATACAATGGTCGAAACTAAATTTATAATTTGCAGTGCTGTCTGCTTCCCCCATCACCACATCATCAGCATAGCCGGTGACAATGCTATTGATACAGCTGAAGTCGTAGAGGGGTAGAACCTGATCGTCTTTTATATTTGCAAATCGCAGTGCTGCACCACGATTGGCATCGTATGGGTAGAACTGTGCAATAGTGGATTGCATCACACGCCCTACACCGCCGTAGAAAGCCACACAGTCATTTAGGGTGTTGGTAATCTGGCAATTCACCACATCTACAACGGAATGGATGGATAGCAGACCATATCCTTGACAATTATGGATGACGCTATTGTAAAGGTTGAGTTTCAGTCGTGACACATCCGAGGAGTCGCACACGATGCCATTGTATGTGCTATGAATATCAGCATATTCTATCAAATTATCATAGGAAGACTCGTGGATTTTAATACCCTGCCATTGTCCACTCACACGGTCGTATGGTAGATAGTCGAACATACGGTCGATGCGGTCGCCACGCAGGATGACATTATTATCAACTGTGCCTTCCACCAGTAGTCTGCCATATACATCGATACCGGCATTCTCGTGAAAATAGAGTGTCGTACCAGCTTTCAGGGTTAGTGTTGCACCTTCTTCTACAGTGATGCCGCCATAAATGATAATGGGTTTCGTTGATTCAATGGTCTTATCCTCACTAACGATCATGTTGTCATACATGTCGGCATCCCAAGTAAAAGCCTGGAGGCAGACTTTTTGTTGGGCACCGCTCTCCAAATTAAAAATCAGATTTTCAGTGAGCAGTGTGGGTACATCTTTGTTGTTGGCTGGCGAGGTGAGTTCGACAAATACACGGATGCTGTCTCGGTTGCGCACTTCAATATCGTTCACCATAAAGCCATCGGAGGCACCAAGGTATGATCCATCGACGTTCACACGGAAACCAGTCTGATTACCCTTCTCAAGTCGGATATTTGTACACCTGATGCCACTACCCGACTTATTATACACCCAAAAAGTCTTGGTCGCCGTGGGCACTCTTGAAAATATTGTGTCAAGGCTCACCGTGTCCTGTGAAAAGGTCAACAAATTCCCTGGCGACATTGTGAAATCGTCGTCATCTGAGCAAGATGGCATTACAAATGCCATCATTGCCATCAATAATAACACATAGAGAGACCTATACATTATTAGTATAACGTAAGGATTCCCGTTTTATTGTATTTATGTATTTACTACCTCTAACTTCCAACTCTAACTTACGACTTCTAATCATCTTACCACATACTTCCTGCCATTTTGAATGTATATGCCATGATTCAAATTCTAGACCCACTAATAGTCTGACCCATTGATGAAAGAAACATAATAGAAAAGAAAACAAAAAGACATGTCAAAAGACAATTATTTACCCATCATTCCGTTTTGTTTGGGAAAAATGATTACCTTTGCAGCACACAAGTAGGAGGTGCGGCATTCCTGCCGCATCTAACTATAATTAAAACTGACGAGAATGTCGGTGCTCTCAAATAATAAGACTGTATATGAAAATCAACGTAAAGAATCTTCGCAAGGCATTCGGTGAGACCGTTGCCGTGGATATTGAGGAATACAAGGCAGGTGCTGGTGAACTCATTGGTCTTGTAGGTAACAATGGAGCCGGAAAAACCACCATGTTCCGCCTGTTGTTGGATTTGCTCAAAGCCGACACCGGCAACGTGGAATATGAGATTGTCTCATCTGCAGATAACCAGACTGTCGTCACAGTGAATCCCGCTGAGAGTGAGGACTGGAAGAATTACACAGGTTCCTATATCGATGATGGCTTTCTGATTGACTTTCTCACCCCCGAGGAATACTTTGCCTTCATCGGCAAGGTATGTGGCATCAGCAAGGAGGATTTGGAACAGCGACTTAGCAAATACGAGCACTTCATGGCTGGGGAGATTCTTGGACATAAGAAACTCATCCGCGACCTCTCGGCAGGTAACAAGCATAAAGTGGGTATCGTGGCTGCACTACTGAACGAGCCAGAACTGCTCATCCTTGACGAACCATTTAATTTTTTGGACCCCACCAGCCAGAATGTGCTGAAAAATGTGCTCCGTGAATATCATGAGAGCAGTGGGGCCACCATTATTATCAGCAGCCACAACCTTGCGCATACCATCGACATCAGCCAAAGAATTACTTTATTGGAGCACGGCAAGATTGTAAAAGACCTGGAAAACATCGACCGCAGCGCAGAACAAGAACTGAATGAGTATTTTAATGCCGAAGGGTAGTTAAAGAGGGGGGAAAGGGTAGTTAAGAGGGCAATAGCACTACAGATTTGAGGGTTAAGAGTTGAGATTTCGATATATCGACATATCGATATACCAATATACCGATATATCGAATCTAACAACTATAAACTAAAACTCCCCCTCTTAGGTATTTTCCTTCAATCATAGACGCAGAAATACCTATTTCAAGGTATTTTTGTGAACAAGTTATAATGAGCAAGACGAATGTCTTGCTTTTTTTGTAATTTTGCAGCACAGAAACGAATAAGACATGAGACTATCGGATTTGAAGACAGGTGACAGAGGTGTCATTGTGAAAGTATTGGGACACGGAGGTTTCAGAAAGCGCATTATTGAAATGGGCTTCATTAAGGGAACCACCGTGGAGGTGCTGCTCAATGCACCGCTACAAGACCCTGTAAAATATAAACTTCTCGGTTATGAGGTGTCGCTCCGCCATGACGAAGCATCAATGATAGAGATTATCAGCGAGGAAGAGGCAAAGGAGATAGCCCGTAATAACACTGAAAACCTTCAAGGTATTAACACCATAGACGACGATTCTCCATTGAGCGAGTCGCAGTTACACGATGCTGCTATGAAGAAGCGCCGTCGCATCAACGTTGCCCTTGTGGGCAATCCCAACTGCGGCAAGACATCGCTGTTTAACTTCGTCTCGGGTGCCCATGAGCGTGTGGGCAATTATTCAGGTGTGACTGTGGATGCCAAGGAGGGGTACGCCAAATTCGAGGGTTATGAATTCAACATCGTTGATCTTCCTGGTACTTACTCCCTTTCCGCATACAGTCCGGAAGAGCTCTATGTTCGCAAACAAATTATAGAAAAGACCCCCGACATCGTCATCAATGTGATAGATGCCAGTAACTTGGAACGCAATCTATACCTGACTACACAGTTGATTGACATGAACCTGCGTATGGTGTGCGCATTGAACATGTTTGACGAGACAGAGAAACGTGGTGACAATATTGACATCAACAAGTTGGGACAGCTCTTTGGTACCCCAATGGTGCCAACAGTCTTTAAAAATGGCACTGGAGTTCCCCTGCTTTTCCATATCATCATCAACATGTATGAAGGTTTGGACTATGTAAAGGAAGACGGTAGTATCGACCCAAAAATCGCGGCTGAAATCCAGGCATGGCATAAGGACTATGAGAAACACCATGGCGGCGACCATGCCGAAGACTTCGGCCATGGCCCGCGTCGCAACAAAGCCGTTTCACGCCACATCCATATCAACCATGGCGAGTATGTAGAAACTGGTATCGACATGGTAAAGGAGGAGATTAAGAAATCCGAGAATGTACGGCACAAATACTCTACTCGTTACTTAGCAATCAAACTCCTTGAAATGGACCGAGAGGCTGAGCGGTATGTCCGCACACTATCGAATGCGAAAACCATCTTCAAAAAGAGAGACAAAGCAGCTGCCCTCATCAAAGAGAACACCAATGAAGACAGTGAGACTGCCATTATGGATGCCAAATATGGTTTTATCCATGGTGCATTGCAAGAAGCAGAATATAGCGAGGGGAAAAAAGAGGACACCTATCACGTGACCCATATCATCGATGGTGTAATTACCAATAAGTATTTAGGTTTTCCACTGTTTTTGTTGATTCTGTACGTGATGTTTCAAACGACCTTCTCGTTAGGGCAATATCCTATGGATTGGATTGAGGCAGGATTTGAGGCACTCGGTAATTTCCTTAGTACAACCCTACCCAATGGTCCACTACGCGATATGTTAGTCGATGGCGTGGTAGCAGGCGTAGGCTCTGTTATCGTCTTCCTACCACAAATTCTCATCTTGTATGCATTCATATCGTTCATGGAAGACTCCGGCTATATGGCACGTGCAGCCTTTATTATGGACAAGTTGATGCACAAAATGGGACTTCACGGCAAATCATTCATTCCACTAATAATGGGTTTTGGATGCAATGTGCCCGCCGTAATGGCATCACGTACGATTGAAAGCCGTAAGTCGCGATTAGTCACCATACTTATCCTGCCATTTATGAGCTGTTCTGCCCGTCTGCCTATCTATCTGATGATTGTCGGCACATTCTTTGCAGTAAAATATCAGGCATGGATAATGATTTCACTTTATGTGATAGGTGTACTGACGGCTATCATCATGAGTCGGCTCCTTTGTCGTTTTCTTGTCAAAGGCGATGACACACCGTTTGTTATGGAACTGCCACCTTACCGTTTTCCTACAACCAAAGCTATGCTTCGTCATACCTGGGAAAAAGGGAAACAGTATCTGAAGAAGATGGGAGGCATCATCCTTGTCGCAAGCATCATCGTATGGGCATTGGGATATTTCCCCCACGATGACAGCCTGTCAAAACAGGAGCAGCAAGAACAAAGCTATATCGGTTATATTGGCAAGGGTATCGAGCCCATATTTAAGCCCCAGGGATTTAACTGGAAGCTTGACGTGGGTTTGGTAGCAGGTGTAGGTGCAAAGGAAATTGTTGCTTCGACAATGGGTGTGCTATATGCCGACAATGAGGAATTTGGCAGTGAAGATGCCGACGACAGCCGTTATCCTGTGCTTCGCGAGCAAATGACACGTGATGGCATCACTCCATTGGCAGGTTTCTGCTTCCTGCTCTTCGTACTGCTCTACTTCCCATGTATCGCTACCATCGCTGCCATCAAGAATGAGACGGGCAGTTGGAAATGGGCTCTATTCGCTGCTGGATACACCACACTGACCGCCTGGGTCGTGTCAGCCGTTGTCTATCAAGTGGGTTGTCTTATCGGCTGACGCAAACGGCTCCATAATAATCCCCTGTGTCGGGACGGCGGGCAACAAAACAGTATGCAGGAACCACACCACCCCTCTCGGCAACAGATGCCGAGAGTTTGGGCTGCGGAGATGAAATACGGGCAATTTCTTTGCGATCTTTCTGAATGGAAAGATAGCCATCTTTCGCCAGCACTTCCACATAATACATTCCCAGAGCCTCGTCATTGACAGACCTGGGAGGTGCAATCTCATATTGCACGAAACCTTTTTTCGTGATCAACTTGATTTCACCCTCATATTGCGTGAAGACAGATGGATCTTCTGGTGGATTATCTATATGGAGCAAACCATTGAAAACCCATTTTTTACCACTCGGCTTATACTTTTCTTCCTTATAGTCAGAATCCTTGTCCTTACGTCGAGGAAGAAATATTATGCCTAAAATAATTATCGTAAAAACGACAAGTATGACAATGGTTTTCATAATATGTCGAGTTTAGTTATAATATAATTTATTCCACCTTTCTTGGTGACTCTTGCCAATGAAGGTATGACGGAGTGTATCCGCCACAGTCGATGACGATTTTCTCGAATACAATGCCTGGATCCATTGGTACTAAACGCAGTGTGTGATTGCCGGCTTGCAGATTTACTTCTACAGTTTTCTCCACCACTCTTTTAGCTACTGTGGGATAATAGATGCTATAGATATTCTCCGGATTCTCATTTAAGTTGTCGTTGAAGTTCACAGTTTGCACGAGATTATCATCTATCCACACCTGATAACAGAGCCCTCCCTTATTAAGAAAGTCGAGAGTAGATTTCACGACAACCAACACTTTTTTCGCTTCAGTTGTGTTGTTGAAACGGTATGAAAGCGAAGCTCCCGTGGTGGGAACGGTATAGGGACGAAGAGAAATACCACTCAGAGTGCGTCCCATAAAAGGAATTATGGTCCATTGTGCTTTTTCGGCATCCACCTTATTATAGTAGTGCTCTGCCTCGATGGCTACCACCCCATCTTTCTCTGTGAAGACATTGCCCCCCACTTTATTTTCCAACCTTTGCACTCGTGGCATGATGTCCTTGGGTCCGAAGTCGTCATTCCAACTTCTATATCCGATATGTTTCTGGGTCATCATACCATTCCATTTACCATTGGCAAATTCATGGTTGTAGGCAGCACAGAGCACAGAGTCGCGACGGAACGCATCCTCTACTTTATCTGCCCAGAGATTAGCGTCAGGGTTGCCCTCAGAATAGAGTTTTGCGTTCATAGCCTGAGCATAATACATCTGATAGACATTTCCCATTGCCTGTATGGGGAAAAGTATGATTTGCTGGTAAGCGTCGCGGTATTCAGGTTTTAGAGTGATATACTGACGCAACGCCTCCATTTCCAAACGGTTGTAATCATCAACCACAGTCTTCCATTCACCGCTTTCAAGGTTGTAGGTGCGATGATTTAGCATTTCGGCAGTTACTCGGCCATTATATTTACAGCATAGGTTAAGCAATCTTTCTGCTTCAACAGCTTGTTCTTCTCCAAACGTAGCCTTGCAAAATTCTAACGTATGGTTTGGCAAAGTCTCACCACCTTTCCATGCCATATCCATAAACAATTGTATAGGATACTCCATTGGCTTCAGGTCACCCACATTCAGTATCCACATTTTGTCGATGCCATATTCGTAAGCCAAGGTAAGTTGTTCCCACATATTCTGTATGGGGGTGACATTGAGCCATTTGGAATTTCTTGGTGCACCAACATAATCCACATGATAGTACAAACCCCATCCACCTTTGTGTTTTCGCTCACGCTCGTTGGGCACACGTCTTACATTTCCCCAGTTGTCGTCGCAGAGCAACATAATGACATCGTCGGGCACACGCATGCCCTTATCATAATAGTCGAGCACCTCTTTATATAATGCCCACACCTGCGGTGTTTTATTAGCTGGTTTTCCTGTAACGTCGCTGATGATTTTACGTTGGTTCTTGACAATATCAAGGAGCAATTTTGTATCAGCATCTTCGCTCATGGCTTCGTCACCATCGCCACGCATACCGATGGTGATTACATCCTCGGTGTTTTTGGCACGCTCCATACCCTCACGGAAAAATTTGTCGAGAACAGCTTTATTTGTCTGATAATTCCATGCACCATATTCCTTGCGATGACGCGCCCATTCTTGGTGATTTCTTGCCATTGGTTCATGATGGGATGTTCCGATGACCACTCCCATCTCATCGGCAAGAGGCGAATTGAGTGGGTCGTCGGCATAAAAAGCCCACGACCACATAGCTGGCCAAAGAAAATTACCCTTTAAGCGAAGAATCAGTTCAAACACCTTCTCATAAAATTCATGTCCACCAAAGTCGGTATTAAAAGTATTCTTAACCCATGATGTGAGACATGGTGCTTCATCATTTAGGAAAATACCTCTGTATCGTACTGCAGGTTCTCCATCGGTATAGGTACCTGGGATAAGCCATATCTGTGGATGTTTCTCAATAGGAACGTCTGCCCAGTAATACCAGGGTGAAACACCTATTTGCCTCGACACTTCGTATATACCATAGATAGCCCCTCTTTTGTCGCTACCGGTGATAGTCATCTGTCCCTGCCCGTCAATCTCAATAATAAACTTTTCTGTGGCTTTCATCTTAGGGCTGACTCGTACGACGATTGCAACATCGGTATTGTCTGAAACGATTGCCTCGGCATCACATACTTTTTGAATATCCTTACACAAATCGCAGACAGCACGTCTTATGCCTTTGTCGGTGATACCGTCGAGATAAATACCAACCTTGCCATTACGATTGAGCATCCATCCCTCTCCATCGAAATTCACAAAGCAGTCTGCTGCTTTCACATACGATGCCATGAGGAGCATCATCAATAATACCATTATCTTTTTCATAGACTTAAGAAATAAATTTCCACAAAGATAATGGTTATTTTTCAATGATGATAGATTCTACCTCCACAAAAAAGCTATATGACACAAAATTAAATAATAAAGAGACATTTATTGTTTATCCTACAAACATAAGCGAACAAATGATGAGAGAAAATAATAATTACTTTCTCCAAGCATTTACCACTTCACCGATATACATGGAGTGGATGCCAGCGGGGAAATGGGAGTACATATTTTTAGGAACATCGCTCTTGAAGCCATTGGGGTCGAAAGGGGCGGCATACATAATTTTGCACTCAATGACCATATTTGCTTCTGTATAATATGGAGTACCATTGGCTGTATAGGCTGTATGAAGTCCAAGAGCTGCAGCTTTATCACCATCACGGCCACTCTTGGTACCCATATAGTTGAGTATTTTGCTATATTCAACATCGAAAGACATGACTGTGAAATACTCAGCTTTGTCCATATACTCCTTGGTATAGCGTTTCTCTGCCACATAGACAGTCATGGCAGGCCTTTGCCATAGCGTTCCTATGCCACCCCACCCGATGGTCATGGCATTGCTTTTTGTCTTATCACCAGCAGCTAATAACTGTGCATCACGAAACCATTGAAAACCATTGTCGGTGAAATCCTCTGCCACATTAAACTTTGTATATCCATTCTCCTCTTGTGCCAAAACAGGCATTGTTGCAGTCATAAACAATACTGCCAACAAAGTGATTGTAGTTCTTGTTTTCATTTTATTTAAATATAATACTCCGCTGAATCCACCAATCCTGCACGTAATGCATATTTTGTGGCCTCATGGACATTGTTGACGTTAAGTTTTCGGAAAATATTCTTTCTATGGGTATTCACGGTGTGGAAACTGGAAAACCGTTTTTCGGCGATTTCCTTGGTAGTCATACCCAGGGCAATATCCTTGAGAATTTCATTTTCGGTTTTCGTCAGTATCGTCTTTTCTTCTTCCTGCCTATTGTTAGTGAGCAGCATCTCCATCATTCTCTGACAAATAAAACGCCTGCGCAACATCACTTGCGCCAAACATTCACGTATCTCACTCAACGGTGACTCTTTTAGCAGAATACTCGCTTGCGGCAAAGTCACGATAAGTCTATTGGCAAAGTCAACACTGAGATCCTCACTGAAAATAAGCCACTGAGCTTGTATGAACCTTTGTGAAAGAACCATCAGTTCCTCTATGTCGTTGATATCGAAGAGTGTATAATCTATGACGACCATCGAATCGGGATGTTCTTTCAGCAATTGTATCATAGTCGCCTTGTCGCTCACTACATGATACGGACTATTGTCGAATGTCTGGAGTACAAATTGTAATCCCGCACGCGTAATATCCTGGTTGTCGGCAAGGATGATATGCATGATTTATATTGATTAATTAATCGTTAGAATGTAAATTCAAAGGTAAAGCGGATACCGTCTTTCTTAACACCTTTATAACCAGTGTAATTGAGTCGCCGTACATAGTCAATCTCAAAGAATTTGAAAATATTGTGAATACCTGCATGGAATTCCCAATATGGCTCATTACTTCGCATGAGATGGGTATCGGTTGGAAACTCGAATAGCATATTGTCATTGGCGTTTTGAGGCAAGAATGGATTGTTCTTATCTGTCAGCCTTCCCATCATACCCTTAAATCCAAATGACTCTCTCCATTTAAGTTTTTTAATCAGTGGGATTCGATTGAATATTTTACCGTTCAATTCCCATGAAATGTCGGCGTAGGCATACCGGTCGTTGAGGAATTCCATATTGTTCATCAGAGAGAATGTTCCTTCCTCTATGACATACGACAAGTTGGCAGGAGGCATAATAAGTAGTGGGAATGGAACTTTGTTCCATTGTGCCCCTAACTTAAGACGTATGTTCATGCGCCCCCAACTGTTGAGCCATATTCGCTTATAAATGCCAGCCTCAGTATAATTATATCGATATTGTCCACCTAATAGTCCTTTGAATCCCATGGTATGATTGATGGAAAACTCAGGTGCGTCGAAATTGACCGGCAGACGATGCTGTTTGGTATTGATATATGTTCGGCCTGGACAATAGGTGAAGCCAAGCGACATCTCTGTAGTACGTATTTTATTGACAGGTTCACCATCAGCGATGCGATTGAATGCCATCTCACCTGTAGGCTCGTTGCTTTCACATTTGAAGTCGATGTTTGTACGGAAGCCCCAGTCAGTTTCCCAGTCAAACTTTAAGTCCTGACGTTGGTAGAAATACATCTGGTTGACTTTCTTCCAACGGAATGAAGTGAAGACATTGTCTTTGTCGGTATAGAGGAACTTATCGGATGGCGACATCACATCGTATGTTGATGTGAAAGAGATAGACTTTATCGGGAATTCTGTCGGCTGATATTCCTTTTTGTTGAATGAATAGGTGATTTGTGAATTATAATAATGCTTTTTAGTATCACGACCATAGGCGTAATACCCTTTAAAGAACAAATGAGGGTTGAGGGCAGCCGTGGTTTGTCCACTTAAGCGATATCTGATACCATCAACATAGTTGCTCGAGATAACCGTATTGACAGGTCCGATATCAAACTTGCTTTTCGATTTTTGTGTTCCTGTCTCAACAAAATTCTCTATTACAGCCTTTGCAAACCATAGGATATATTTGAAACCCTTAACCTGCTGCATATTATGGATAAAGTCATCCATCGACGACTCACTCTTGGTAAGTTCTGTCTGACGTACTTCACTCCAATATGTATCATCACGCATTTTTGCGTTTGCCTCTGTAAATTTAGTGGCCTTTCCCTTAAACATTTTATTAGGTATCGGGTCGAATGAATAGTCATAGAGATGAGTTGTTCTCAGTACCACCGCTTTGCTAAGGAACTTAGTGAGCGACATCTCTACCATCATATTGTCGGTGACAAGCACCCATTCGCCATTGTCTAACTGTTTGTATTCTTGCTCTATCCTCATATTTTCGACGAAGTTGACATCGCTTCTCTGAGGAATCGTCAGGTTGCATTTTCTGACATGGAGAGAAGAATCTGCCAAGATGAACAATTCACCACGGAAGCCGAAATCCTGCTGGTTGTTGGGCAGAAACTGCAAATGATAGCAATAGTCATTCTCTACATAGACGGTATCTTCTATATAATAACGATAAAACCTGATAGCATCTTTGCCGATTGGACTCGTGAAGGGGAATTGTAACAGACGGATTTGGTCATCGTAGATATCAACATCGGTAAAAACATCCTTCAACATGGAATTCAAAATGTTTCCAGTCTCTATGAGTTGGTTGACTCCTCTGGTGTTTTGTCCTTTGATAATCTCTTTGGTCTTTTTGGGTGCTTTACGATATAAGTGTTGCGTCACCGTCTCATCAACAGAGAGAGGGAGAATCAATTTATTATTGAAAGGACATGGTTCAATCTGGTTGACAATCCACCCCATTTTTTTATCTTCAGCCTCTAAGATGTCTTCCGCTGTGACATCATTAACAGCGAGGGTAATCTTCTGGTAATTATGGTACTGGTAATAGTCGTAATTTTCCAAGTCAGTACGCTTTTTAGCATCGATAACTCTCTTCATCAGTTCTACTGCAGGATTATCTTTTCGGCTATATTTGCTTTTTCGCTTCCTTTTAACCACGACTTCACCAAGTGATGTAGATTCAGATTTCAATTCTATGATAAGATGGTCGGGAGTAGAAGCATTGACAGAGATTTTCTGCGACTTATATCCCAATGCCGTTATAGTCAACGAAAATCCATTGTGACGAGGTATGATAAATGTGCCATCCTCTTCCGTACCAACAGTGATTTTCTTCGATTTATATGAGATACCGACCGATGAGATGCTGTCGCCAGTGTCTTTATCAACAATGACACCAGTCAGCATAGGCGTATTTTCCTGGGCCACACCCCATGATGCCACCATAACCAATAACAAAATTAAATAATATCTCATCAAATTTATGAAGATTAAAGATTGAAAAATAAAAAATGAAGCTCAAAAACTCCTTCTGGCGTTTTTTCCGCAAACGGCAACTTTATAGTCGCTGCAACCATCTTTATATTAAGGAGAACGTCTCTATTTTCTTCTCTATTATTATCCTAACTCCTAAACTCCTAAAAACCCGGGAATCAATTCATTTAGTGATTTTATCACCCTGTCAGGGACGTTCTCGTCGTAGGAATCGTCTGTCCATCCCTCACCTTTTATCCAAATAGTCTTACAACCAGCTTTTTGGGCTGCTAAAATGTCCTTTGTGAAACTGTCGCCTACTACGACCACCTCAGCTGGTTCCATCCCTAATGCTTCCACTCCAAGAGTAAAAATGCGTGGGTCGGGTTTTCTCACCCCAACAACTGCTGATTCTATGACACAACCGAAGAGATGAGCAAGGTCAAATTCGTGTAGTACGACTTCAATATTCCCATAAAAATTGCTTACCAACACCAAAGGATATACCTTTGCCAATTCTGTCAGCACATCCCTACTCTCCTTGACAGTTTCACATACACTCTGATACAGATTGTGAAGCAGTGTATGAGTCATTTCTTCTGTTTTCACTGGCTTGCTAAAGAGCAGATGACTATCAAGATATTCCATCTGTAGATGCAATTTTGCGTCCAATGTCTGTTTAAACGTAAACGATGGTTTGATGATAGGATTCTTCCCTAATGTCCTCTCGGCATACACATACGCATCCCGGAATGACGTTTCGTTCACAGGCACTTGAGCATTCTCATACGCGTGCCAGATTTTTTTTCCCCAATGACATCCACGAGTGTCAATGGTTCCTCCATAATCGAAAATACACCCTTTTACCATCATTATGAATTGACAAGTGAAGTCTCTGAAGTAGAATTATCGACTACCATCTCCTCATTCTCCTGTGAGAAATATTTGGTATAGATTCGTTTACACAAGAATTCATGACTCCTATGCATGTGGACATACATGCCAGTATGGATAATGACTTCTACAAGAGGATATAACCATGGTTCATTGAGAAGGCAGGCGACATACAAACAAATAGCGCGTGAATTGAATGTGAGCAGGTTGGTATATTTCATAAGGGGACGACTCCCCTCCAGGAACTCGTTTTTCAAGTCATCAGGTAAAGATTCTGGTGATCCATATCTTCGAAGCAGTTCCGCATACAGTTTTTGAAAATGTGGCGTGCGCTCTTCCTGCCCTTTGCAGTAGTTGGCATAATTAAAATAAAATGCTTTATAGAAGAGTCTTGACACAAGAGGACCTTCTTTAGGCAGTGTTTCATAAATCTGCCGTTGCTGGGCATAATTATCTAATTCGCTGCCATCTTTACCTTTAAGGAACCAAAGATGTATCTGTCGATAATAGTCTGAAAGTGATGCTTCAGGAATATGTCCAAGTACGCCTGCCGCGAAACAAAGAATCCAAATAGCAATACCCCAATTAATGTCAGTACCTGGCATGGGAACGTTGGTAAGACGGATCGAGAGTGCAGTATAAATCACAGCGAAATTCACATCGCCCGAAAAGCCATCAAGTACTCTGCCCACCAACGTTTTCTTACCCGTTAGTCGAGCCATCTGTCCATCGGTGGAATCGCCGAAATTAGCCAACATTAATAAAATGACACCTAGGATATTGTGCAGTAAGTCTGGGAAGCCAAACATCACACCTGCAGCCACACCAAGAAAGATAGACAAGATTGTCACGACATTGGGATGCACATCAAACTTCATCCAAAAGAGTGCGAACATCAGTCCGATAGGTCGTGTAAAATGTACATCAAGCCACTCCTCCGTATCGTCTGATTTGAACGACACCTTGAGCATTTCCTTAAAGGTCATATTTTCAGAGTCCGTGTTCATTCTTAAATATGTAAATTATTCAAATTCCTTATCTTAACAAATTATGAGTAAGGGGTAAGTAACGACGTTATTGCCACTGCTGCATCAAGCCTACAACGTGAAAAACTTGGCCAGTCGTTGAAATCGATGATTCTATAATCTCCACTTTCCGACACCACACAATCACCGCCATAGACTTTTACATCTGCCAAAGATGAAAGCTGTTCGGCATGGTGTTGAAGACATACCTGGTCAAAGTCATAGTGGTGAGGCCTGCCATTAATTATTTCGTCGCCAAATTTTGTCATCTCATCATCACCAGGGTAGAAAATACGGAAAAATCCAGTGCCCTGTACACCATAGAATTTTACCACATCACCCACGACATGTGCCTGAACCACAACATCTTGTATACCCCTTGCTTTGAAACGGGCAATCACTTCATCCGCATGAGCTTTGTTTGACGCAAAGACAACATCTTCGTGTGACTGGGCTGCCATGTCAGCCCGTTTCACCCAATAGCCATTGTCGCCCTTATCATCAGGAATGGGTATCCCAGCATCTCTCATCAAATGTCTCAAAACGTCCCTTCTGCAATTTTCCACACCATATCCACTGTTGATGACCAATGCACCATGTTGTTGCTCTGCCTTGAGTACATTCAGTGTCGATGACATTCTACCCATCGAGAGCCACACATCGAAAAGAGGCTTTTTGTCGGAAAATGAATTATAATGCGACAACACCTCACTATCTTCACCGATTATGGTCACTTCATGTCCGAAACCTCTGAGGATGGCAGTCACCTCATCGAGAATGGCAGCATCGTTCTCAATTGAATTTGGCGAGAAACACTCCTTGCGTCGAACGGCACAAATTCTCATACACAACCATTGTTAATAAATGCCTCAGCCTTCTGGATGTCTGCCGCATGGTCGATGTCAAGCACCTTTGTGAACCGATATCCAAGGAGTCTTTTTCCGTCAACCACTAATGCTCGTTGGAAATTGCGCATACGGCTCTCTCCCCTGCTTACACATCTTTCAAGTGTATCGATTGAGCTGGGGGTCAGTCCATAGATGCCTCCAGAAATATATTGACAATGGTGTGCATCATCGTAGAAACCTGTGATGACATCTTCCTCGTCCATTCCTACATATAATGGAGCTTCGTCATCGATAAAATCAGTAATCCCCATCACACCATCTGCAGTTCCCGACATATAGACATTCTGCAGGGTATAGATGTATGATTTGAATGCTTTTTCATCAAAAATGGTATCTACTGTCGTCAGGCAGAATGGTTCATCCTGCAAGAAATGCCGTAACTCATAAAAACTATGCATCGAACTTGGCGTTGACTTAACGATATAATGCAGTGGCACCTTCTTTCCGTCGATACCATTTTCTTGTATCTCTGCCAAATGGGATTGCACAGCGGGATTTATCTCATTACAAATCACATAAATACCTGTAGCATTGTTGTTCATGAAAATACGTATGAGCCTGTCTATGATGGGCACTCCATTAACCTTTACCAATGGCTTGGGCAGTGAAACACCATCTTTTGCTAATCTGGACCCCTCGCCAGCGGCTATAATTGCATATTTCATACTGATAATTGTCTCTTTTATATTACTTACTTGTTTATTAATCGGCAAAATTACTAATAATGTTCCATATAATAAAACTTTTGAAGTAAGTTTTTCTTGAAGAGATGTATTTACCAATATAATGTTGCCCGCTATACCCCATCGTCTGAGAGAAATTTGTCACATTTCACGACAGCAAAAATCTTAGTAACATAATTTAATAGAGAATAGTTGACATAATATCGAATATTAGTAGTAATTTTGCAAGCTGAATAGAAAAAATAAAAAGAAATGGTAATCAACGAAATTCCTGTTTTGCTGCTTACAGGATACTTAGGCAGTGGCAAAACCACATTATTAAACAGAATTCTTGCAAACAAACAAGGCATTAAGTTTGCCGTCATCGTCAACGACATCGGCGAGGTGAATATCGACGCAGATTTAATAGAAAAGGGTGGCATTGTGGGCCAGAAAGACGATAGTCTGGTGGCGCTGCAAAATGGTTGTATTTGCTGTACGCTCAAAATGGACCTGGTGGAACAACTACGTGATATCACCCGTATGAAGCGATTCGACTACATTGTCATCGAGGCCAGTGGCATCTGCGAACCAGCCCCTATCGCCCAAACCATCTGTTCGATACCTGCCATGGGGCCCGAATACGTGAAAGACGGGCTAGTACGCCTCGACTGCATCGTCACCATCGTAGATGCCTTGCGTATGCAAGATGAATTTGGATGTGGTGGCGACCTCTTACGCCAGAACATTGAAGAGGATGACATTGAGAATCTTGTTATTCAACAGATAGAATTTTGCAATATCGTACTTCTGAATAAGGCCTCGGAGGTTTCACCCTCGGAGCTGAAAAGAATTGAGGAAATCGTTAAAGCACTTCAACCTCAAGCTGAGATTATCCCTTGCGACTATGGGGATGTGGACCTTAACAGAATCATCAACACCCATACCTTTGACTTCAACCAAGTGGCCACTTCTGCGGCATGGATACAAGCAATAGAAGGTGAGCATGGAGATGATGATGATGATGATGACGATGACGAACATGAGCATGAACATGAACATGACGGCAATCATCATGAACACCATGACCATGACCATCACCACCATCACCATGACCATCATCATGAGGGAGGTGAGGTAGAGGAATATGGTATTGGTACATATGTATATTATCGCCGCCAACCAATGGACTTAGGCCGCTTTGATGAGTTTGTAGCTCGTTTTTGGCCCAAGAATATCATTCGTGCAAAAGGCATCTGCTATTTCTATGATGAACAACAAACATGTTATCTTTTTGAGCAGGCAGGCAAACAAGTATCCATTCGCAATGCCGGGCAGTGGTACGCTACAATGCCAAAAGATGAATTGGAGCAACTGATGCAACGTGAGCCAGGCTTGCAACGTGACTGGGATGAGCAATATGGCGATCGGATGCAAAAAATCGTCTTCATCGGTCAAAAACTAGACAAAAAAGCCATCGCCGAGGCATTAGACAAATGCCTTGTATAATCATATAAGCCAATCACCCCTAAAGTATTATCCATGAAACTAACTGTTAAGTTTTGGCTCACCACCATTCTCTTCTCTTTGAGCATCCTGGAAAGTTATAGCCAGTTGATTATCAATGAGATCATGCAATCCAACGTGGATTGTATCACCGACGACTTGAATGAGTTTCCCGATTCATGGGTAGAGCTTTATAACAGTAGTAAATCCATTGTCAATCTAGGTGAATACAAAATCGGAGTAACCGACCGACCTGAAGATGCATGGCAATTACGAAGTGAGAATGTGGCCTCCGGCAGATACGTCATCATCTATTGTGACAAGGAAGCCAATGGCAAGCACACAAACTTTCGCCTTGAATCCGACAAAGGTGGAGCGGTTTATCTATTTCATAATAATGAAGTAGTTGATCAATTGACAAATATTGCCAAACAACCCGCCCCCAATGTGGCATACGGACGACAAACTGACACCTCACTAAAATGGGGCTATCAAAATGTTCCTACACCAGGTGCTGCCAACTGCGGGAAAATTGTCAGCGAGCTACTCGGCGAACCTATTTTTAATGTTCCAGGAAAGGTGGTAAACGACAGGCAAAGTATTGTACTCACCCTCTCATTACCAGAGGGTAGTCCCGATGGATCTGTCATTCGTATGACCTACGATGGTAGCGAGCCCACCTCAAACAGCTCTCTCTACACTACCCCCATCACTATCAATTCCACACGTACTATACGTGCGAAAATATTTTGCGATGGCTACATCAGTCCACGCTCAACTACTCATTCCTATATCTATTTTACTCGAGATGTCACCCTGCCTGTAGTCTCTATCGTTACAGACAACAAGTATTTCTACGACAACAAATTCGGCATTTACGTAGACGGCACCTACAACAGTGGAAAGAAAAACTATGAATATGATTGGCGTCGCCCAATCAATATAGAGATGTTTGAGAGTGTAGATGAGGAAAGCGTTATCAATCAAGTCTGTGAGACACGTGTTCAGGGTGGTGCATCACGAGGCAGCCAATTGAAATCACTCATCATTTATGCAAACAAGCGGTTTGGACAGAAAAGACTGAAATATGAATTTTTCCCTGACCAAAAGCCAGGAATGGCTAAATTCAAGTCAATTATCCTACGCAATGCTGGCAACGACTTCGACTATCTATATATGCGTGATGCTATCATACAACGCACCATGGCTACTCATACCGACCTCGATTGGCAGGCCTGGCGTCCCGTCATTATCTATATCAATGGGACATACAAAGGAATGTTGAACGTGCGCGAACGAAGTACCGACGACTATGTGTGGGGCAACTACGATGGACTGGAAGACATCGACATGATAGAAAACTGGTATGAGCTGAAAGCTGGCGACAAGGAAAACTATGAACAATTCCAAAATTTCTACAACGAGCATGGTCATACTCTCGCCGAATATGCCAACTGGATTGACTGGGAGGAATTCATCAACTTGATGGTCATGAATCTTTACTACAACAATCAGGACTTTCCAGGAAACAATATCGTCATGTGGAGAAACAGAAGCCAAGATGGCAGATGGCGTTTCGTTGCGAAAGACACTGATTTCGGACTGGGGCTTTATGGTTCTAATGCCAACTATAACACCATCAAGTGGTTGTATGACCCCAATTACGACAGTAACCGCAACTGGGCCAACCATTATGAGCACACCCGTCTGTTCAGAAGGATGATGGAGGACGAGGACTTCAAGCGCGAGTTTATTGACCGCGCATCCATCTATATGGGCGATTTCATGAACAGTCAAGGAACCCGTGAGATATGGGACCCCATGTACAACATGATTAAGACTGAATATCCCAACCATCGCAAACTTATCAACCAATGGTGGCCCAACTACGACCAAGAGCTATCACAAGCCCGACAATGGATCGACAACCGCACAGGCTATTTTTATCAACATCTAAAAGATTATTATAGCCTTGGTACCATAACTCCCATGGTTATCAATAATAACCTGACCAACGACGAATTACAAAACGTGGACATCAGATTCAATGGCATCAAACTGTCACGAGGGAAATTCGATGGAAAATTCTATGCAAATCGCAAGGTGACCCTCCAAGGCATACCTGTCAATGGGAAAAAAGTGACAGGATGGTCTATTATTTGCGTCAAAAATAGTGGTACAGACATGAGTACTATCAGCGGTAGTGAATACACCTTTAATCTCCCTATATGTAATAAGATGATTATCAATGCCATTATTGGAGAAGAAACAGAAATATGCGAAACCTCTGTATCAAGATCTTGGAAATGGCATAAGGATGGTGCTCTGGTCACACTCACCGGTATCGTCCCCAACAAAGTCGTTAAAGTATATAACATTGCCGGCCAACTATTGTATCAGACACTGACAGACGGTAGTGAAACCATCATACATTTACCAGAGAAAGGGATGTTTATCATACAGGCTGATGAGAATCAGGTTAAAATACAAAACTGAACAAGGTTAGGATTTTAGAATCGAGGTTTTATCATATCTATTTTTGTGAAAAATCAATTCTTTCTTACGAAGATAAAAAAATAAATAGTACCTTTGCAGCGTGAGTTTACATGAATCATACATACATACAAGAGCCTTCGCCAGAATAGACGGAGGCAAACTTGGTTTATTCTGGATATGCAGTTTTGCCCTGTTTGTATTCAATTTCAGTTATCCATTATGCGGCATGTTATGGGTAATAACTCTGATTGCGACACCATTCCTTATTGGAATCATGACACGTCGCTATGCAGTCAACCAACTCAATGGCAAAATATCCTATCGTAGAGCTTACGTCTATTCATTTCTTTTGACATTCTACGCAGGCCTCATTCTTGCCATTGTTCAATGGGTATATTTTCAGTATTTAGATCATGGTACTCTTATCGACAAATATACCAGTTTGATTAGCAGTAAAGATGTAAACGACGCATTGAAAAACATGGGGTATAAAATGGAAGACATTCACGATATGATAGGTATGTTTAAATCTCTCCGCCCCATCGATATAGCACTGCAAATACTATGGAGCAATATGTTTGCAGGACTTATCATAAGTCTTACCACTGCCCTATATGCCAGCAGCCGTAAAATGCTAAAATAGAATATTAAGTATAATACTGAAAGAAATAGAAATGGACGTATCTGTCGTTATACCGCTATACAATGAAGAGGAATCATTGCCCGAACTATATGATTGGATCGAGCGTGTGATGAATGAGCACAATCTGACTTTTGAAGTCATCTTTGTCAACGACGGCTCCACAGACCACTCATGGGATGTGATACAGTCGCTTAGTGAGAAATCTGAATATGTGAAGGGTATCAAGTTCCGTCGCAATTACGGCAAGAGCCCTGCCCTCTTTTGTGGTTTTAAGGAAGCTCAAGGCAATGTGGTCATCACAATGGATGCTGATTTACAGGATTCGCCAGATGAAATTCCCGAACTTTACCGGATGATAACCGTAGAAGGTTATGACTTGGTATCTGGTTATAAACAAAAGCGTTACGACCCCCTCTCAAAGACTATCCCGACAAAATTATTCAATGCCACTGTTCGTCGTATCAGTGGTATCAAAAATCTCCATGATTTCAACTGTGGTCTTAAAGCCTATCGAAAGGATGTGGTGAAAAACATTGAAGTTTATGGTGAAATGCATCGATTCATACCCTATCTTGCCAAGAATGCAGGATTCGACAAAATTGGTGAGAAAGTAGTGCAGCACCAAGCTCGCAAATATGGAAAGTCGAAATTTGGACTAAATCGCTTTGTCAACGGCTATCTCGACTTGATGACGCTTTGGTTTCTTAGTGGCTTTGGCAGGAAGCCTATGCATGTCTTTGGCTTCTTAGGCACCATCATGTTTCTTGTTGGTGTGATAGCCGCCATCATCATAGGTGCCGGCAAACTCATCGCATTAAGTCGTGGCGTTCCACAGCGTTTGGTCACCGACTCGCCGTATTTTTATATTTCACTGACGATGATGATATTAGGAACCCAACTATTCTTGGCTGGTTTTTTGGGCGACCTCATCAGCCGTTCGTCATCCAACCGTAATGAATATCAGATAGAGGAGGTCATCAGATGCGACGTATAATCGTATTACCCTTGATAGTGTTGCTTTTGAGTGCATGTTCGTCTGTGGACTGTCCGCTCAACAATACAGTCTATTGTGTCTATTCCTTAAAAGGGGACGTGGATATGCTCGGCGATACCCTGACGGTATCTACACCGAGAGTTTATGGTGCAGATACTATTCTTATTGATAGAAAGGTAAATATTTCGAGTCTGCTAATGCCAATGAGCTATATACAGGATAATGATATTCTATATTTCGCTATGACCGATAGCAACCATGTCACACGTCGCGACACCGTGGTTGTGAGCAAGACCAACGATCCCCATTTTGAATCAGTGGATTGTCCTCCTTGTTTTTTCCATACGATAAAAGATATTAGCTATACACACAATACCATCGATTCCATCATCATCAGAAAATCCAAAGTCGATTATGACACAGAGGTGGGTAACTTACATATTTATTTTAAGCCTCGCAATTAGTCTTATACGAGCAAATCCGACGTATGCGCAGGCAGAGCAAAGACAGCTGTCGTTGGTTGAGCCAACCGACAGTGTACCACTATTTAATGGCTTTGCCGTCTCTGCCGATATTGCCGGCATGATACAATATGCAGTAAGTGACTACGGACAATTCGAGGGTGCTGTACGTGTCAACCTCCGCGACACCTATTTCCCCATTGTTGAAATAGGAATAGGCAAAGCAAGCCATAACGATGCAGTCACACAGATTCAATACACCTCCACCGCTCCATACGCTCGTTTAGGAGTGGATTATAATCTGATGAATGACAAGCATGATTTATATCGTATATATGGTGGTATACGCTATGCCATCACCTATTTTAAATACGACATCTCACATCCAGAATTAAAAGACCCATATTGGGGTGATAAAGTTCCCTACGGGGCGGAGGGCGTGAAATGCAACTATCATTGGGCTGAGTTTGTGGGCGGCGTGGATGCCTATGTCTTTGGTCCACTTCGCTTGGGATGGACAGTAAGATATCGCAAACGGTTGAGTCATTCAGATGGCTCATTGGGCAATGTTTGGTATGTGCCTGGATTCGGAAAGGCTGGAAGTTCACGACTTGGCTTGACATTCAATGTAAGTCTGAGTCTTTAGCTAAGTGCCAACATACACCTGGAACATCATCACAGAATAAATCAACATTATGAAGAAAAACAGAATAGAGGAGGCACCCCCAAAAAGAAAAATAAAAATAATATTTCAAGGATTATTCCTACTGTTCTTGATTGTTGGTACGATATGGGTGATACGGCAAAATAATAATATGACCTATCACACCAACCATGGATTTATTTTTGGGACCCAATACAATATCACCTACAAATACGACAAAGATTTACAATCGGATATAGAAGCCGAATTACAAAAGGTGGACAATTCGCTGTCACCTTTTAACAAGCAGTCAATCATCACAAAAGTGAACAACAACGAGGAAATCGTCGTTGACAAAATGTTCAAAGAGGTCTTCCTTCTTGCCATGAACATATCCAAAGAGACGGATGGTGCTTTCGACATCACAGTCGCCCCACTTGTCAATGTATGGGGATTCGGTTTCAAAAATGACCAGACACCCAACGAACAAAGTGTGGACAGTTTACGACAATTCATCGGTTACCAAAAAGTAAAACTATCATCTTCAGGGCATGTGACAAAGGAAGACCCACGTATTATGCTTGATTGCAGCGCCATCGCCAAGGGGTATGGTTGCGATGCTGTGGCACGGCTTTTCAATCGTTTAGGCATCAATAATTACATGGTGGAAATAGGAGGTGAAGTGGTAACACGTGGTGAAAGTGCGAAACAGCAACCATGGCATATAGGAGTCTCTAAACCTACCGATGACAGTATTCATGTCAACAATGGACTTCAGACCATATTAAATGTCACCAATTATGCCATGGCTACCAGTGGAAACTATAGGAATTTTTATTACAAGGATGGCATAAAATATGCCCACACCATCGACCCACGAACAGGGTATCCTGTGCAACATAGTCTCTTGTCTGCCACAGTCTTGGCTAAAGATTGTGCCACCGCTGATGCATATGCCACTTCGTTTATGGTATTGGGAGTGGACAAAGCTAAAGAAATACTTAGACGACATCCAGAGTTGATGGCTTATTTCATTTATGCCAAACCAAACGGGGACAATGCCGTATGGTTTAGTGACGCATTGCGTGAAAAAATAATCGACTAATAACAGCTATGCAGGAGAAACAGTCCAACATGTATGATAAGTTGCTACAACTCCCTCTTTTCCAAGGGATGAGCGAACATGACTGGTCATACGTTGTAGGGCATACCCGTTTTGAATTTGAACGTACAAACACTGGTATCACTATCATTCATGAAGGGGATCGTTGTACAAATTTGCGCATCCTTATCAAAGGTAAATTACTTGGAGAAAGTATTGCTGACGACCATAGTTATAAAGTGATAGAAACATATCATGCTCCATTAATTCTTCAGCCAGAAAATTTGTTTGGATTAACACAACGATATAGCCAAAATTTCACTACTGCGACATCGTGCGAATTTCTCAAACTCAGCAAAGAAGAAACATTGAAAATATCAGACAACTTCGAGGTTTTTCGTATCAATTTACTCAATATTATCACCACCTATGCTCAACGCCATGCCCGCCGTCCATGGCATGTACCTCCTGTCACACTCCGTGGCAAAATCATCCGTTTTGTCAGCGACAGATGTAGAATTCCTGCAGGGCATAAACTGGTGGTCATCAAAATGGCACAATTGGCCTCGATGATAGGTGTCAGCCGTCTGAATTTATCCCGCGAGTTGCATGCCATGGAAAACGAAGGTCTAATAATATTGCGACGTAGCGAGTTTGAGATTTTCGCTCTACAAAATATACTATAATTTTGCCATCGGCGGGCTACAAAGCGATTTCTCAACTTAACTCAAAAACTAAAAAACCAAAAATCTCACTATAAAAGTTAAAAACTATTTTGTAATTACTTTTGTTTTCATTAATTTTGCACAAAATATGCGGCATGATGTCGATATGATTGTAGCAGCCACTTTTCAATGGTGGAAACAGATAGTGAATTGTATATTAATTGATAGAGTAAACACATTAGATAGCAATGCGCAAGAATCCTTTTTTTGAGGAATTCAACACCCTCCACGATACGTTTCCTTTCGACCGTATCAAACTTGAAGACTTCGAAGAGGCTTTCATTGAAGGTATTCGTCGAGACAATGAACAAATAGACAAATGCATCAATAATCCCGAAAAGCCTACTTTCGACAACACCATCATCAACAAAGAAGACAACGGCGACTATTATGACCTGCTTGACCGGGTATCCACCTGTTTCTTCAATCTTCTCAGTTGTGAGACCAACGACGAGATGGATGCATTAGCTCAAAAGATAGAGCCTATGCTTACCCAACACGCCAACGATGTATCACTTAACAAACAACTTTTTGAGCGTATCAAGGCTGTCCACTTGCACCATCGTCGTCTGACGCCCGAAGAGAAAGTTCTTTTGGATGACACCTATCAGAGTTTTGTGCGTGGAGGAGCATTGTTAAATGAGGAGGGGAAGTCTCGTTTACGCAAATTGAGAGAAGAGGCTAGTATGCTCTCTCTTCAGTTTTCTCAGAATGTACTCAAAGAGCGCAAATCATACACGCTGAATATCACTGATGAGAATGATTTAGACGGATTACCAGAACGTGTACGTGAGACTGCACACCAGGAAGCCATAGAACGAGGGCTTGAGGGATGGGTAATTACCCTCGACTCCCCCAGTTATGGACCGTTTATGAAATACTCCACCCGCAGGGAATTGCGCCGCCAACTTTATATGGCGCACAACACTATCTGCACTCATGACAATGAGAACAACAATCTTGCTATCTGCAAGCGCATTGTTAATCTGCGTCGAGAAATAGCCCAATTATTGGGTTATCCCACTTACGCCGATTATGTGCTCAAGCGCCGCATGGCCACCAACAAGCGTAATGTATATCGGTTGCTCGACCAACTTATAGAAGCTTATAAGCCAGCTGCCATAAGAGAAGTGGAAGAAATAGAAAAAACGGCACGAAAGATTGAAGGAAGACAATTTGTCATCGAGCCGTGGGATATGAACCATTACTCCTATCATCTTCAGATGCAGAAATACAATATCGACTCTGAGATGCTTCGTCCTTATTTCGAACTATCAAAGGTCATCAACGGTGTTTTTGGTCTGGCCAACCGTTTGTATGGCATTACCTTCCATGAATGCCCAGATATACCTGTGTATCATCCCGACGTAAAAGCATACGAAGTGTTCGACCGCGACGGTTCATATCTTGCGGTGTTCTACGCCGACTTCCATCCCAGAAGGGGAAAGCAAGATGGAGCCTGGATGACAAGCTACCAAGGACAGTATATTTCCAAGAAAGGTGTGAATGTGCGTCCCCATGTCAGTGTGGTGATGAATTTCACTAAACCCACTAATGACAAGCCCGCCCTACTGAGTCTATACGAAGTAACCACTTTCCTTCATGAATTCGGGCATTCACTACATGGTATGTTCGCAAACACACGCTTTGAGAGCCTTTCTGGTACTAATGTGTGGTGGGATTTTGTGGAACTTCCCTCACAATTTATGGAGAACTATGCAATAGAAAAAGAATTTCTTCGCACTTTTGCTTTCCATTATCAGACAGGTGAGCCTCTGCCCGATGAATTGATCGACCGTATCATTAAAAGCCGGCATTTTATGGCTGCTTTCGGATGTATGAGACAAGTTAGCCTTGGATTGCTCGATATGGCTTATTATACCAAACGCGAAGAATTCACTGAGGATATTGTCGAATTTGAGCATCGTGCATGGGAAAAAGCACAGGTGTTCAAACAAATCCCTGGTAATTGCATGACGGTTCAGTTCTCACATATCATGGCTGGTGGCTATGCTGCAGGATACTACAGCTACAAATGGGCGGAAGTATTGGATGCTGATGCGTTTAGCCTATTCAAGAAAAAAGGAATTTTCGACACTCATACCGCAGAGAGTTTCCGACAAAACATTCTCTCACGTGGAGGTACCGAACATCCCATGGAACTCTACAAGCGTTTCCGAGGTAGCGAACCTACTATCGATGCTCTTCTGCGTCGCGATGGCATCCGTCGTCGTAAAACTAAATAATCATAAAAGCTATGGATGCTGATAAAAAACAGACACTTTTAGACCGTCGTTATCTGCGTATGGCCCGTATATGGGCAGAAAACAGCTACTGCGAGCGCCGCAAAGTAGGTGCATTGGTGGTGAAGGACAAGATGATTATCAGTGATGGTTACAATGGCACCCCCAGCGGTTTTGAGAATATTTGTGAAGACGACAATAATACAACAAAACCATACGTACTCCACGCCGAGGCAAACGCCATTACCAAACTGGCACGCAGCAGCAACAACAGTGATGGCGCTACACTTTACGTGACAGCCTCGCCATGCTTAGAATGTGCAAAACTAATCATTCAGTCGGGTATCAGACGCGTGGTTTATGGTGAGGACTACCGTCTGAACGATGGCATAGAATTATTGCGTCGAGCAAATATAGAAGTGTTATTAATAGACATTGACAACTATAAGGAATGAAAGAGAACAGTTCGAATAAAGAAATGCCCCTTTTCCTGGCACTCAGTGTAGTGTTTGGAATATTCTTAGGTGTCTTCCTGACCAATCATTTTACTGGGAATCGGTTAAATGTAATCAACACTGGAGGTCCAAGCAAACTCAATGACATATTACATTTTGTAGAAGACCAATATGTCGATACCGTGGATTTGAACGACCTAATAGAGAAATCCTTACCTGAGATTTTGGCTGAATTAGACCCACATTCTGTGTATATCAGCGCTAAGGATGTGAACACAGCAAACGACGACCTTAAGGGGTCATTCTCAGGTGTAGGCATAGAGTTTGTTATTCGCGACGATACCATTCGCATCCAGAACGTTATCTCAGGTGGACCTTCTGAGCAAGCAGGACTTCAGGCTGGCGACAAGATTGTCAGTGTAGATGATGAAACTTTCGTAGGAAAAGAGGTTACCAATGAAGAGGCCATGAGGAGACTCAAAGGTCCGAAAGGCTCAAAAGTGAAAATTGGTGTATTACGATATAAACAGACAAAGCCAAAGTTTTTCACCGTCACCCGCGATGATATTACTATGAAAAGTGTCAGTGTGACATATATGCTTGACAACAAAACCGGCTATATCAAAGTAAAGAATTTCGGTGAGAGAACGTATTTTGAGTTTTTGGCTTCCCTTGCCTATCTTTCTGACCAGGGATTTGAAAATCTGATTGTTGATCTATGCGACAATACAGGTGGCTATATGGCTTCTGCCATTCAGATGGCCAATGAATTCTTACCCAACAATCAACGAATCGTATATACAGAGGGTCGTAAACAACCACGCGAAGACTACATGAGCGATGGTCATGGCTCCTATCAGGATATACCATTGGTGGTGCTAATTAACGAAGCATCGGCATCGGCTTCCGAAATTTTCGCTGGCGCTATACAAGACAATGACCGTGGTACCATCATTGGACGGCGTTCATTTGGCAAAGGACTTGTCCAACAACAGATTCCTTTGAGTGACGGCAGCATGATTCGCCTGACTATTGCCCGTTACTATACACCATCAGGGCGTTGTATTCAGAAGCCCTACACTGCTGGAAGCAAGGACTACGAAGAGGATTTAATGGCACGTTATCTCAACGGCGAATTCTTCTCCCAGGATAGTATCAAACATACAGGACCGGCATACCACACCAGAATTGGCCGCGAAGTATTTGGTGGTGGTGGCATCACACCCGACATCTTTGTTCCAGAGGACACTACAAATATCACATCATATTACAAGGAGGCAGCCATGAGTGGTTTAATCTTGCAATATGCCTTTGATTACACCGACGACCATCGGAGTGAGATGAAGCCTTACCACGACATGAAAGCTCTCTTGTCGTATCTCAAGGGAAAGAACTTGGTGGAAGATTTTGCGACGTATGCAGATAAGAATGGCCTGCAACGGAGAAATCTTCTCATCCAAAAATCTCATAAACTTCTTGAAACCTATATTCATAGTCGCATCATTTACAATATGCTTGACGAAGAGGCATGGGTAGAATATCTAAACATGGACAGTCCTTTCATCATGAAGGCAAAAGAAGTATTCAAGAAAAATGCAGCTTTCCCAAAGTTGGAAGACGACAGCACAAAGTCAAAAAAGAAGGTTGCTAAAGTATCTCAACCTGCTCCAAGATACGATAGCCATTTCAAATCGGCGCCGATGATTGTATAAAAGACATTCTATTTGAATCCTTAAAAGGGTCTTACTATAGATTTATCAAGTGGTTTGGGCTTATCCCAAACCACTTTTTGTACGTATTATTTTCATGGTTCATTATTATTTAGTAATTTTGCAGTCGCATTATATTGCACCCAGTTTCTGCGGAATTGCGCACCAATTCCTGATGCGGCCAACATGTAGCATGCGATGCATTTTCCCTATTCTTTTTTGCCTATTAATGTAAATTAATGGGTGGGGATTGTATTGTATCAAAGTGAAGGTCAGGAAGATATAGCTTTTATAGTTTAGAAAAATGAGCACATACAGGGTATTTTTTGTTTTTATTTCACTTATCATATCTCTTCTTTCATGTAGCACCACTGATGACGCTACCATCAAAATAAGGGATTTGAGAGAGAACAGTGATTTCAAGCCAACTATTCTAAGTGTGGCTCATCGTGGCTATTGTCAGAGTGGTGTTCCCGAAAACGGTGCGATGGCCTATCATTACGCAGCCCGAAACGGGTTCCAATATGGTGAAACCGACATTCAATGGACAAAAGACGACATTCCCGTTTGTTGTCATTTGCAGTATTTTTTTGACTTTCGAACAGGCGATAGTATCTTCACAGAGCGTTATACTCTGGCCAGACTCAAACAATTCAATTATTTTGGAAGATCTATCTCCACGTTAGAGGAAGTAATGGACACCTGCAAGGCCAATGGATTGGGGTTGTACCTCGATCGTTTCGACTATTTCGAAGGTGTTCGTAAAGAGCGAATCTATAATTTAATCGATCGTTTCGGCAAAGAAAATGTTGCCTATTTGTTTGACACGTTTAACGAGAAAGGAATTCGGCAGGTTTTAGAATATGACCCAAATGCAACTATTGCCTTGGTATATTTTTCAAAACTTCATCCAAAATTATTCAATTTTGCACATTCTGTCTCTACTAACAACAACAAAATCATCCTCGATATAGACATAACACAGAATCCATTAGACTCTGTCATCCACTATATGCCACAATTGAAGGATAATGAGAAATTTGGCATTTTTACCGTGAATAGCAAAAACGATTTCAGAAACTATATGCCATACGTTGAGTCAATCACCTCCGACAAAGTTAGTGAAATCATGTTGTTGACAAAATAATTAGGCGCACAAAATCAGGCAATGACTTAGAAGGACATGGTAGAAATTGAAGGATATTTAAAGGAACGTTGGAACGAAGTCATCGTTAATATTTTCACAAAACTAATAGACATATGTAAGACCAATCATCTGAAGTATTACTGTGCTGCTGGCACTGCCCTTGGGGCTGTCCGGCATCATGGTATCATTCCTTGGGACGACGACATTGATATAGTTATGCCCCGTCCCGACTATGATCGTCTTAAGAAGATTTTCCATGAACAAGACTTCGACCCCTATACACTCATCGATGCAGATATTTCCGATAATTACTATCTACCTTTTGCTAAGATTTACGACACAAGAACAACACTGCTTGAATTGAAACGCTATCCTTGTGTAATTGGTCCATTCGTCGATATTTTCCCCCTTGATGGCACTTCTTCGGATGTTGCTGAGGCCGAAAGGCTCTACAATAACTACAACAAACAATTCGGACGGTTGCGCAACGTGTCATCATATTATTCTTTTAGCGAGAAAATCAATCTATTGAAACAAAAGAAATTACGTACTTTGTATCAAGTATTACTTTATTCACTGAATAGACGATATTTTCGTAAGAATATTGTTAAGAGACTTTTTGACATTGCCTATAAGCACCCATTTGAAAAAGCTGAGTGGGTAGTCAATTATGTTGAATTCTATGGGTTTCAAAAAGGTTTTTTTCCCAAGGCATGGTTCGCAGAGGGGGCCAAAACTCAATTTGAAAACGAAGAGGTGGTTATTCCCAAGCACTTTGACAAATATCTCCAGAAGATGTACGGAGACTACATGCAACTTCCTCCAGAGGAGAAACGTCGCACGAATCATAAGGTGACATACGTGAATTTGGAAGGTCGTAAAACGTTGAGGGATATATTCGCAGAAATTAAAGATTGATGGAGACCACTGCCAACAGAGTGATGAAGAACACTGGATTTCTTTATTTGAAGATGTCCATTACCATGTTCATATCTTTGTGGACGACCCGTGTGATTCTGAACTCCCTCGGTGCAGATGACTTTGGTATATTTTCCACAGTAGGAGGAGCCATTGCCTTCTTAGGGTTTCTCAACTCCACCATGGTCAACACCACACAACGTTTTATGAACTACGCAGAGGGTGAAGGAAAGATGGAGAAAAAGAAGGTTATCTTCAATGTCAGTATAGTTCTCCATTTGATTACAGCCTTCATTTTCTGTATTCTCCTTCTGATAGGTGGTATTTTCTATTTCAATGGTGTATTAGACATACCATCCGACAGAATATTTGCTGCCAAAGTGGTCTATGCCTGCCTAATGGTAAGCACGATGTTTACGGTCATGACCGTACCATACGATGCAACCATCAATGCGCATGAAAACATGAAATATTATGCCATTATAGGCGTAGTGGAGTCGTTGCTGAAATTGGGTGTCGCTTACGCCACTGTTTTCGCAAGTTCCGACAAATTGGTGCTCTATGGCATATTGATGGCTTGCATTCCTTTGATTACGCTTACTGTGATGCGAATATATTGTCACCGCCACTACGAAGAGTGCCATGTTTCGCTTAAGCGTTACTGGGATAAAAACATGGCAAAGGAAATCACGTCATTTGTAGGTTGGAATTTTATGGGTAGTACATCTTCCTTATTGGGTAATTATGGTTTAGGGATAGTATTGAATCATTTTCATGGTGTCATTGCCAATGCAGCCCATGGTATCGCTACTCAAGTCAACGGAATGTTGATGGTGTTTTCCCTCAACATGCAGAAATCACTCAATCCCGTCATTGCAAAAAGCGAAGGTGCAGGCCAACGAGAACGAATGATCAGGCTTACACTTACTGGTAATAAAATCACATTCTGCCTATTTGCCTTTTTTTCTATTCCTGCTATCATAGAAATGCCATATCTTCTGAGAATCTGGCTCAAGAACGTACCACAATATGCGATTATCTTTACCCAATTAGTGCTTGTCAGGACCTTGATTGAACAGACCATTGCTTTTTTCAATACTGCCATTGGCGCCGAAGGGCACATCTCAGGGATCAATAAAGTCACCATCTTTACCAATTTCATACCTGTAGTTGTATCAATCATCCTATTCTCATATGGGTATCCGGCAGTGTGGCTATACATAGTGAGTATCATGGTTTTCGGTATTTTGAATATATTCATTAAAACATTCTTCATGGTGAAGAACTGCAAGATGGAACTACATGTCTTTTTGAGGCAAATGTTTCTGCCTCTTCTTGCCGCTATCGCCATTCAGGTTCCCATATCGCTACTTCCATCATTGCTGATGAACGAAAGCTTTATCCGCCTGCTGCTCACCATCATTATTAGCTCCATCACTTTCATTATAGCATTTGGTAAGATTAGTTTGAATCACCGGGAATACGCCATGATAACCTCAACAATCAAAGCCAAGTTAAGATTATGACAAAACGCAAGACCGTCATTACATACGGCACCTATGATTTGCTTCATCAAGGGCATATCAATTTATTGAAGCGTGCCAAGGCATTGGGCAACTATCTTATTGTGGGTGTGACCAATGATAATTTCGACCGTGAGCGTGGAAAACTGAATGTCACCAACAATGTACTTGAACGTGTAGAAGCCATCAAGGCAACAGGTTTGGCCGACAAAATTATCATTGAAGATTATTATGGGCAGAAAGTCGATGATATTCAGAAATACAATGTAGATGTGTTTGCCATCGGATCGGACTGGACAGGCAAATTTGACTATCTAAAGGAATATTGCGAGGTAGTGTACCTTCCACGTACAGAAGGTATCTCCAGCACGATGTTACGTTCTACCCATCAAGGTATATACCACATTGGAATTGTTGGATGTGGACGTATTGCCAACCGTTTTGTACCTGAAGCAAAATATGTCAGTGGTGTAGAGATAACATCTGTATTTCACCCAATTGATGAAGAAGCAAAACAATTTGGTCTGAACCATGGTTTAGATGGATATTCAGACTTTGACACTTTTTTGTCATCAGTTGACGCTATTTACATAGCCTCGCCCCACCCCACTCACTATAACTATGCTAAAAGAGCTTTGAAAGCAGGAAAGCATGTTTTATGTGAAATCCCCATGGTACTAAAAAAGAGTGAAGCTGAGGAGTTGTTCCAGCTTGCGGGGAAAAAAGGTCTCGTGTTGTTGGAAGCCAGTAAGACTGCATTCTTCCCCGCTTTCACTCATCTTCTCACCATCGTAAAAAGTGGCGCCATTGGTGAAATTGTAGATGTGAGGACATCTTTGTCGAAAATGGTAGAAGGCAATCTACGTGAATATGACCCGCAACAGGCTGGTGGTGCTCTTACCGAGCACTCTGCTCTCACCTTGATGTCGATATTCAAAATCCTCGGTCTCGACTATAAAGACATTCAGTTCTACTCCAAGATGAAGAACAAAGTGGATATATTCACAAAAATAATCCTTAATTATCCTCACGCAGTATCGTCCGTGACACTTGGCATCGGTGTGAAGACCGAGGGAAATCTTGTCATCTCTGGAACTGAGGGGTATATTTATGTCCCGGCTCCTTGGTGGCTCACAGATTATTTTGAAATACGTTTTGAAAACCAAACAAACAACAAAAAGTATTTCTTCAGTTACGACGGTGATGGCCTGAGGTATGAAATACAGGAATTTATTTCGATGATAGCAAACAAGCGGCAAACCACCTATCGTCTGCTTCCTAAAGAAGTAATTGCCATGGCTTCTGTCATAGAAAAATACCGTAATAGAGAAAATTTCACTGAAATATAAGATAATGAAACGTATTCTGATTGTCGGCGGTGCCAACGGGATAGGCCTTTCTATTGCTATTCAATTGGCCATGCGTCCTGAAACGGAAAAGATATATATCGTTGACAGAGCTGAATTAAGAAAAGATTATCAAAGTTCTAAGATTCAAAGTCAAGTATTTGACCTCAACAATCAGGATTATTCCATATTTGACCATTTTCCCGACATCGATAGTCTACTGATTACTGCTGGCTTCGGACAGCTTGCTCTTTTTGAGGATATCCCAGAGGAAATGCTCAACACTTATTTCACAGTCAATACAATAGCACCTATACGCATTATCAAGCATTTCTACGACAAGTTGCTCGGCCACGACAACTTCTATTGTGGTATTATGGTAAGTATTGCTGGTTATTTGTCTTCTCCTTTCTTTTCTGTTTATGCCGCAACCAAGGCTGCTTTGCGCATATTTATTGAAAGCGTGAATGTTGAACTAATAAAAAGTGGAAGCAACAATAGGATACTCAATGTGTCGCCAGGAAAAATCAATGGTACAAGTTTCTATAACAAAGAAAGTGATTTGTCGCAGACCATCCCTTTGGCCAAAGACATCATCCATGCAATGGAAGAAAAGTCCGACTTATTCATTCCGCAGTATGAGGAAATCTACAAGAATGTACTTGAACGCTATCATGCAGATTTCCGTGCCGAAGGAATTCACAGTTATGAATATAAAATGAACAGTGGTAGAGTGAAACCAGATAAAGAATAAATCTCCCAACACGAGAAGATTCTTATTTTCATTACCATTTTGAAATAATAACATATACATGTCTTCATCTAATAAAAGATACAGCATATTTCCATTTTTGATTCTATTGTTGACCTTTGTGTCGGTCAATCAATGGAGTGCTATGCCGATTGGCAACACATTAATCATAAATGCACTGAAATTTCTCATATTATACGTTATGATTTATGAGAAATACAAAAACAACATCCAGTTATTTAGTCCACCATACGGCATTGTAGCCATCTATTTGATTTGGGCGGTAATTGGCATAATAAGAGGATGTTACGTGGCAGAAAACTATTGGGAATGGAAAAACCTCATGAACGATGGACTCATGGTCATCTTCCCTATATGCGTATATACTTTTTATGAACCTGAAATACTTCGACGTACACTTAAGGTATGGTATGTATGGGCACTTTTAGCATACGTCGTGTTTTTCTATTGGCAAACAGATATCTTACAATTCTACTTAGGACCTGTCTATTTTGCAATCTGTTTTATTCCTATTATACCTACTAAACGTTGGAAAATCATATTTATCGTTTTTTGTATTTTACTGATTACAACTAATATAGAAGATGCAAGAAGCCAATTCCTTAAAGCTGTAGTTGCAACAATTATTTGTTTCTTTTGTCTCGTACATAGATTTATAGCAAAGTGGATAATCAACTTTTTGTCTTTTGCATTAATCATCGCCCCCTTTGTTTTTTTAATATTGGCTCTTACAGATGAATATAATGTCTTTATAGAGACAGAAGATAAATATGAAGGACAATACGTTTCGGAACAATATAAGGAAGGCAGTTTTAAAGAGTATGATATTTCAAGCGACACCCGAACTTTCATCTATACTGAAGTTATTAATTCAGCATTTAAAAATGAATATGTGACCTTTGGGCGTACACCTGCTCGAGGTAATGACACCGAGGTGTTTTATGATTTAGCAGACGAGATGCAAGCCACCCATGCTGTAGAGAACATCAAGCACGAACGTCCTAAAAATGAGGTGTGTTTTCCAAATATTTTCACATGGCTTGGCATAGTGGGACTTATTTTGTATATGGGCATATATATTGTTGCTGCTTTCTATGGTCTATTCAAGTCTAATAATTTCTATGTAAAGATGTGTGGACTTGTAACATCATTTAATTTCCTCTTCTGTTGGATTGAAAACACCACAGCCTTTGACATTCTCAATTTGACATATTGGATTTTTATTTCTATCTGTCTGTCAAAGAAGTATCGTGAGATGAATAATGAAGAATTTAAAGCATGGTTTGCAACCATTTTTAAAAGGCCAGAAACAAAATGAGAATCTTATGGTTGTCAGCAACAAATGGGCTATTTACTTCTTCTAACAGCCCATGTTATAATGGTGGTGGATGGATTTCATCACTTCAAAAACTTGTTGAAACATGTAATGACTTGCAGTTGGGCTTTGCATTTTTATCTACTGATTCTTCACAACGTGTCACACAAGGTAAAACAATTTATTATCCTTTGTACAATCCCCCACTTTCAAAGAAAGACAAAATTATAAAATATTATTTGGGCTATAAACATCAGGATAATGAACATTACCTTCCTCAAATCCAGGATGTTATCACTGATTTTAAACCAGATATTATACATTTATTTGGGTTAGAAAACCCTCTTTCTATAATATTGGGAAAAACGAGCATACCTGTTATCGTCCATATTCAAGGATTATTATTACCCTACGATAATGCATTCTATCCCCCTAATATCAATCGCCATTCATTTCTATGGCCTCCAAGTCTGAGAGAATGGATTCTTCGTAATGGTTTTATTTATGCAAAAAAACATATGCATGCTCGTGCGCTCAATGAACACAAATTGTTTCTTTCTGCAAAGTATTTTATGGGGCGTACGATTTGGGATAGACAAATGTCAAGTTTGTTGTCAGGAGGGGCTTCTTACTTTCATGTTGATGAAGTTCTTCGTGATACATTCTATGAAAAAAGCGGTAGTTGGAAACCGACAAAAGGCAAATTCACCATCTCTTCCACAATTTCTGAAACCGTTTATAAAGGGCTTGATGTAGTATTAAAAACAGCAAATCTTCTAAAAGGTCTCGTTTCTTTTGATTTTGAATGGCATATCATCGGAATATCCCCTTCATCAAGACTTGTTAGATTTTACGAACGTGCCACACAAGTAAAAAGCAATGAAGTGAATGTAATATATGATGGCATTCAGAATGAACTTGGTGTTTCAACCATATTATTACAATCTGATGTTTATATTCATCCATCCTACATTGACAACAGCCCTAACAGCCTCTGTGAAGCACAAATGCTCGGGGTACCTGTTATTGGCAGTTATGTGGGTGGCATACCCAGCCTAATTACTGACCAGATATCAGGCATTTTATCCCCTGCTAATGCTCCTTATGAACTGGCATACCATATAAAGAATCTACATAATAATTCCGACCTGGCTACTAAGCTAAGCAAAGGAGGTACTGCAGAGGCCCAACGACGTCATGACCGTACTGCCATTGTAAACAGTTTAATTGAAACTTATAAATCAGTTATTCATGGGGTTGATTTACAGAATAATTAGAAAAATATTCTTTATTGTGAGTACCCATTTGTGTCATTTGCGCACAAAATGTATTATGTCGTGGTTGGGGGTAAAACATTCAAGCTTCAAAACCACAGGCATTCCCCATTTCACTATTTGCCGTGGTGGTCAAATGACAATTGGAGACGCTTTCAACATGCATAATACCATCCAAGGCAATCCTATTGGATGCTATGAACGATGCACTTTTTTTGTTGGTAATGATGCTCATCTTTGTATAGGCAGTCATGTCGGCATTTCACAAACAGCTCTCATAGCAATAACTAATATAACAATTAAAGACAATGTGAAAATTGGAGGAGGCACATGTATTTACACTTCTGATTTCCATTCATTGGATCCAATTATTCGAAGAGGCACTGATGACATTCTAAATCGCAATAATGCTCCTGTAGTTATTGAGGAGGACGTATTTATTGGAGCTCGATGTATTATCCTCAAAGGTGTGACTATTGGCAGAAATTCCATAATAGGTGCAGGATCTGTGGTTACACACTCCATACCACCTAATCAAATCTGGGGAGGAAATCCTGCTGTATTCATACGTAATTTATAATTATGCATCGAATAGCAGTACTAATCACTTGTTTCAACCGACGTGAAAAGACATTGCAATGTTTAAGGTTGATTTCAAGTCAGAAGACAATACCTAATATAGAAACCAACGTCTTTATTGTTGACGGAGGGTCTTCAGATGGAACTCCAGAGGCAATACAGAAAGCCTTTCCAAAAGTAAAGGTCAAAGTTGAGGAAGGGCTATATTGGGCTGGTGGAATGAGAGAAGCATGGAAGATGGCGGCAGATGAGGGAGATTATGATTATTATCTGCTGCTTAACGACGACACTGCCATCTACGACACCTGTATAGAAAAGCTTATTGAGTCGGCAGAGGCATGTTGTGAGAAATTCGGTCGATATGGGATAGTCATTGGTAGTACATGTTCCCAAGATAGTCATCAATTAACATACGGTGGTCGAAAACTCACAAGTCGTTCAAGAAGTAAGAGTGAAATGATCGACCCTCTGAAAGGTGATCTACAATCATGTGAACTCGGCAATGGTAACATCATGTTTGTGCACCAAAGTGTTTATAATGAAATTGGTGGTCTCAGCGACAAATATACGCATGGCATAGCCGACTATGATTATACATTGCGAGCATCCGATACAGGAATCCCCGTAGTCGTAGCACAAGGCTATTTTGGTGAATGCGAAAGAGACCATGGCAACAATTGGATGTCGGCAAAGAGTAGCCTTAAACGAAGAATAGACTATTTATACAGCCCTAAGGGACTGGCATATCATGAATACCTTGGATATATCAAGACCTTTTTCCCAAAAGAGTATTTTTCTTCAAAAATCAAGCTATGGGCAAAGACCTTGTTCCCATTTATTTGGGATATCAGCAAGAAGTAGAACATAAAAGCATTATTTTCATCAAATAACTTGTCATTTTGTCAACTCGTCAACTTGTCAACTCGGATAATTTAGCTCCCATTATTGTTGTTGCATTCAACCGTCCTGAATTATTCAAGGCTACACTTGGGTCATTAAAAGTAAATCCACTCGCTACGGAGTCGGATTTATATATATACATTGATGGGGTTCGTGAGAATCATAGCGAAGACAAAGAAAAGGTGGATGATGTAATTGCTATTGCAAATAAAGCTGATGGTTTTAAAAAAATAATCGTACGCCCATCATCACGCAACAAAGGCTTAGCAAAATCTATCATTGGTGCTGCCACAGAAATACTGAATGTATATGGCAAAGTGATAGTTATAGAAGATGATCTCTATCTGTCACCCAGTTTCCTCACATACATGAATATCATGCTCCAGGAATATGAGAATGACCAACGCGTTATGCAAATAACGGGATTTGGACCATTAATAAGGCATTCCGAGCGCTATGACTTCGACCATTACCTCACAAAGCGTGCTCATTCCTGGACTTGGGGTACTTGGAAAGACAGATGGGAGACCATTGACTGGGAGGTAAAGGATTTTGATGAATTGGCTTCATCAAAAAAGAAGCAAAATGCCCTTAACAAGAATGGAAGTGACCTCTATAAGATGTTAAAAGGATGGAAGACTGGGCAGAATAATTCTTGGTATATTCGCTTTCATTATGCTATGCATAAGCAAGGTCGTTATTCTGTTGCTCCACTCCACTCTTTAGTGAGGAATGACGGGTTTGGTGTCAATGCGACCCATTGCAATGTTTATAATCGCTACAAGACTGATTTCCAGGAGGAATACAAAGCGAACTGGAATCTGTCGAGTGGACACGAATGGAATGAGATAATCGATAAGGAATCCACTCGTTTTTGGAGCATCCCCTATCGTATCTATGGAAAAATTCGCACATTATTGGAAAAATGGATTTAGAGAACAATGTAATACCCGGCCAGTCGAAGCCTATAAGATTTATCCGAAGGATATGCAACACCATTAGAACGTGGTATATGCTATCTAAATATCGGTTTATCAACACAAGCAAACATAAAAATGGCTTGCTCAGGATTCCTACATCCACTAAAATTTGGGCTCCACACAAGCATGTGGTTTTTGGTCATCATGTACAATTTGGGCAGAATTGCCGAATACAATGCGATATAGAGATTGGAAGTTATGTATTGGTAGCTTCTAATGTATCATTCGTAGGCAAAGATGATCATCTGGTTGATTTGCCTGGCAAAACCATATGGAACTCTGGGCGCGGAGACAATTACAAGACCATAGTAGGCAATGATGTTTGGATTGGGCATGGAGCGATTATCATCGGAGGTGTTACGATAGGTGATGGTGCTATCATTGCTGCAGGTTCAGTAGTGACAAAGGATGTCGCCCCATGTAGCATTGTTGGTGGCAATCCTGCAAGATTCATAAGAGACAGGTTCAAAAATGAGCAAGATAAGGAAAAGCATCTACACTATTTGCACACATCCCCGGAATTTGGTAGTTAGTTAAACAATACAACGACATCCTGCACCAGTTGCAATGTCCAAAACTTCTAAATTCCTAAACTCCCTGCCTCTCAAACTTCCTAACTCCTAATATAATAATCTCAATCTTCAGATGAAAGTAGAAAACGGTTGTCTTATTTTCGACGGCTACACTTTAATAAAAGACTCACTCGATGTAGTGCCAATTGATGGTAAGAGTTTAGTGAACACAATCAGTCCCAACAGTTATGGTTTGGCTGTACATGATAATGAAATGATGGAAGCCTTGAAAGGCTCTGACTATTTGGTGCTTGACGGAGTTTATTTTGGTTGGTGGCCTTTGTTACGATATGGCAAACGTGCTCGCCGAATCACTGGATGGGATTGTTTTGTATATTATGCCAACCGACTTAATCAGACAGGTGGACGGATGTTTTTCTTAGGTTCGACCGAAGAAACTTTGGCAAAAATCAAAAAGCGGATGGAGAAAGACTACCCTAATGTGATTGTTGAAACTTTCTCTCCACCTTTCAAATCATCCTTCGATGATGAAGACAACAAAGCTATGCATAGTGCAATCAATGCATTCAATCCAGATGTCTTATGTGTAGGGATGACTGCCCCTAAGCAAGAGAAATGGAGTTACCAGAATTTTTCTCATTTGAATGTTCATGTGAGTATCTCCATCGGAAATGTTTTTGACTGGTATGCCGGCAACTCACGCCGCCCTTCACTTTTTTGGCAGAAGATAGGTATGGAATGGCTTGCCAGAATCTTCATGCGTCCTGAGATTTTCCGAAGGAATATTGGGAACCAGATGCTATTCTTCTGGCATCTCTTATTAAGATTATTAAGAATTAAAAAATAAAAGAAATGATAAGAGTTGTAATTATCGGCATGGGGAAAATGGGTATGAGCCATTGTGCCATACTCCGTGCACATCCCGATGTCAAATTGGTAGCCATGTGCGACACCGACAGTTTACTACAAAGCGCTTTTAAAAAATTGACAGATATTTCATGCTATTCAGATTATCGTAAAATGATAGACACAGAAAAGCCTGATGCTGTATATGTGGTAACTCCAACTAAATTACACTATGACATGGTGATGTATGCACTTCAAAAAGGATGTCACGTGTTTTGTGAGAAACCTTTTAGCTTATCGACAAAAGAAGGTGAGGAAATGTGCGCTTTTGCCCAAAAGTCTGGATTAGTCAACCAAGTGGGGTATCATAATCGCTTTATCGGTACATTCAATGCCATGCGGCAGTTGTTGAAATCTGGCATCATTGGCACGCCCTTCCATTTTATGGGTGAGGCCTATGGCCCTGTGGTGTTAAAACCAAAAGGCGGAACATGGAGGAGCAGCAAAACCACAGGTGGTGGTTGTGTGATGGATTATGCTGCTCATGTACTGAATTTGGTTAATTATGTAACAGGCAGCCCTATTATCCGCACAGAAGGAGCTTTCATGCCAAGCATTTTTTCAAAAGAAGTAGATGATGCTGTGTATTCTACACTCATTCTTGAGAATGGACTGCGTGGACAATTGTCGGTTTGCTGGAGTGATGACACCTACCGCAAGATGACCACTTCTATTAAAATAGAAGGTAGTGGTGGAAAAATGGAAGCAGATGCCACAACGTTGAAGATATATGTGAAAACACCTACAACTGTTGGGGTGGACATTGATGGTATTCCACATCGTGAACTATCACTTGAAAAAGGTTGGAATTTCTATTATCTCACCGATTTCACCCCTCAGGTATTCTTTAATCTTCGGGGTGAAGAATACAGCTTGGAAACTGACTATTTCATCCAACATATTAAGGGCAACTCTGTAGAAAACCGCAATTCTTTTGCAGAATCCTTACAGACCGACCGAATCATCACACAACTTATCAACAACAACTAAGTTATGGATAGAGTAATATTAGGCGACAATCAGTTTTTTGCAGTCAATCATCTGTCTGACGAGCGCAGTCGTCAACAAGCCATCCGTTTCAAGGAAGACCAAGCCATCATTGATGTCCTTGACACTGCCATAGATTGTGGTGTGAAAACTTTTATGTGTACGACACACGACCGTATAGCAAACATCTGCGAACATATCCGCAACCATTCTGAGCGATATTCTGATTTTAGAATATATCCCTGTATGCCGTACGCTCATAAATATGCGAATGCTGTCACCGAACTTGGTATCCTTGGAACCTTAAAGGCATACATACCTGGCAACATATTCGCTGTAGCATCAAAAGCCGGAACAGCTTATATCCGCAAGGACTTTCCCACACTTATGGAATTGCTTGTTGATGCCGAGATGAAAATGTTCAAAGGCATAAATACACCCGTCATCTTTCTCCAAAATGTCATAGTCGATTTACTGATGGGTCTTGGCATGCGTGAAATTCTTGTTCATTTCCATGAATATGTTCAGAAAAAATATCATGCCGAAGCCGGTTTTATCACCATGAATATGCCTATGATGGTAGATTTGTGTAAGGAAGAGGGCATCGACAATCCTATCATCTGCTCATCCATCAACAAAATAGGTTTCCGTATGGGTGACAGCATGGATAAATATGAACAATACCTCAACAGCGACCGTCGTTTCCGTCCGATGGCTATGCAATGTCTGGCAGCTGGAGCCCTAAAGCCTCAGGAAGCATTCGAATACGTCAACAAATTCCCCAAAATTGAGTCTGTTTTGTTTGGAGCATCTTCCAGAGCACATATAGCACAAAACCGCGACCTCATTCTTAACAAGGGCTGAAACAACGGTATCCACCACTGATGGCCGAAAAAAAATCCATACAAATTCTGAATGTCTGTATTTTGGACATTTGTGAAAATGAATTACTTGAGCAATTCAATGAGGGTGTTTTATACACTCCCAATATTGATCATTTAATTAGTTTACAGAAAGACAAAGAGTTTTATGACTCCTATCTTTCGGCAGAATGGATTATTTGTGACAGTCGAATCCTTTACTTCCTCTCCCATCTCACGCGACATCGTTTTCGCGAGACTATCTCAGGTAGCAGTTTTTTTTCTAATTTTTACAATTATCATCGTGACGATCCTGATTGTAGGATTTTTCTTTTAGGTTCTACAGGTGATGTGGCATCTCAAGCCATGCATCGCATCAATGAGAAGATTGGACGTGAGATTGTGGTTGGCGCATTGTCACCAAGTATAGGTTTTGACGAGAAAGAAAAAGAATGTATTGCTATTGTCGAGGCCATCGAGAGAAGTGGTGCCAATGTGGTGATTGTTGGTGTGGGTGCTCCCAAGCAAGAAAAATACATTGCGAAATGGAGAAATAAGATACCACAGGTGAAAATATGGATGGCATTAGGGGCTACCATTGATTTTGAAGCAGGTGTCCGCCGCCGTGCGCCCAAATGGGTCAACAAGATAGGAATGGAGTGGTTTTATCGATTCATCCACGAACCCAGACGGCTCTTCAAGAGATATTTTATCCGAGACTTCCGTTTCTTTGGACTGTTTGCCAAGCAACTAATGGGCAGATACCGCAACCCATGGGAATAGAGTTTTTTCAACGCTTTATCTCTTTTTAATCAATAGTTCTTTTTTATTCTTTTTCTCATAACTTAGTAATTAAATATCTTGTCAACTTATCACTTAAATTTACAGAATATGAGAGATTTATTTCAAGCATATCGTACCTTCTTTGGTAAAGGTGATGCCTTATATCAACTATTCTCACCTTATCGCATCTGTCCCATTGGTGCCCATGTAGATCATCAGCATGGTCTTGTCAGTGGTTTCGCCTTCGATAGTGGCATAGAATTTCTTTTCTCTTCTACTCCTACGGGGAAAGTCGAAATGTGTTCATTGTCATTTGAAGGACTGATGACTTTCAATGTAAGACGTGAAATTGACTCAAAACAAAATAACTGGGGCGACTATCTCCGTGGTGCCGTCTGGGCATTACAACAAGACTATCAATTACAAAAAGGTGTTCGTGGCGTAGTAAAAGGCTCCATGCCTATCGGTGGTTTGTCGTCATCAGCCGCCCTTCTTTGTGGGTTTGTCACAGCATTGGACAAAGTCAACAACTTAGGACTCGACAAGATGCAAGTCATCAAATATGCCTCGATGGCCGAACGCCAATATGTGGGTCTGAACAATGGTATTCTCGATCAGGCATGTGTAGTTCTTTGCGAAAAAGAAAAACTACTTTATCTCGATACAGAGACATCAGAGTATAAAGTTCTTCCTTTTGGTGACGGGAAGACCTCTCTCCCCTTCAAAATTGGTATTTTCTTTAGTGGTGTCACCCGCAAACTTACAGGCACCGACTACAATCTTCGTGTGTCAGAATGTAAAACAGCTGCATGGATTATCCAAGCATACGAAGACATTCCTTTGAAAGAGATGGGCGATACCCGTCTGCATGACATCCCCAGAAAACTGTTTGACAAACATCGAGACCAGATGCCCAAGCGTTTCGCCAAACGGGCAGAACATTATTATACAGAATGTGAACGGGTGAGACAAGGGTTAAAAGCATGGAAGAAAGGTGACATCAAGAAGTTTGGTCAGTTAGTGTTCGATAGTTGTGAAAGTTCAATGAACAATTATGAATGTGGGTCTCCTGAACTCATTGAATTGTATAAGATTATGCGAGGTACGGATGGCATCTATGGAGGTCGCTTCAGCGGAGCAGGTTTCAAGGGTGCATGTATTGCCCTAATTGACCCTGACAAGGAAGAAAGCATCCGTGAACACGTAACGAATGAATACCTTGCTAAATTTCCACAGTACAAGAATTCATTTTGTGCATTTTTCTGTAATACGAGCAATGGTGTAGATTTTCTATAAAAGAGTTTTAAGTTTATGAGTTTCTAAATAACAACTATAAAACAAAAAATGAAAAATATAATCATTGCTGCCGGCTATGCCACACGGCTTTATCCATTGACAGAGAATTTCCCCAAGCCTCTTCTCAAGGTCGGAAACCGTTCGATCTTAAAGCGGATGCTTGACGACATTGATAGGATTGATTGTGTTGATGAGCATGTGATTGTCACAAATCATAAGTTTGCCCTCATTTTCCAGCAATGGACAAGTGAAATGAACTATCAGAAACCTATACGTATTATCGACGACGGTACCACTACAAACGAGGGACGCCTTGGTGCTGTAAAAGACCTACTACTTGCTATCGAACAATGCCATATTGACGACGACATCATGGTTTTGGCGGCTGACAACATTCTCGACTTTTCCCTACAAGGGTTTGTGGATTATTTCCGCCAAAAGCAATCATCGGTCATAATGTGCTATCATGAACCGTCATTAGCAAGACTCCAGCGCACAGGCGTGATAGCAGTAAATAAAGAGATGAAGGTATTGGAAATGCAGGAAAAGCCCCAGAATCCTGTATCCGAATTGGCCGTTCCACCTTTTTATATATACAAAAGAGAAGACCTACCATTGATTCTCGACTGTTTGAATCATGATTGTGGCAGCGATGCTCCTGGAAATTTAGCTCACTATCTCGTCGATGTAACCACTATCCACGCATGGCCTATGCCAGGCCAACGCTACGACATTGGCTCACTCGATAGTTACCATGAAGCACAAAATTTGTTTTCTGATTAAAAAAAACGCCTTAATCATTGATTGTTTCAATATTTTTCTCTATTTTTGCAAAACCTAATCTATTGAATATGAAAAAAATACTACTACTATTTAACCTCATTCTGGCTTTGACCGTGGCACAAGTCAATGCCCAAACCACAGTCTTCTATGAGTCGTTTGATGGAAACGACTTCACAGGAGGCAACGATGGCAAATGGAGTGGAAATATAGCCTCTGGAGCTACTATTTCCACTGATAATGAAGATTGGATCTTCGATGGAAAACATTTTGGTGCCAATTATTGTATACGACTGGGCACTAATACTGTCACAGGTAGTGCTACGACCCCTAAGCTCACTCAGCTTTCAGGAGATGCCATACTGACATTTAATGCCGGTAGTTGGTCGAAAGACAACACTGTACTAACATTAAGCATCAATGGCGGCGGTTCACTCGACAAATATGACGTAGAACTTGGAAATGCTGTGTTCACCACCTATACTGTTTACATCACAAACGGGACACCTACTACTACTATCACTTTTACCTCATCGAGCAGTGGCAAACGCTTCTTTTTAGATGAAGTGAAAATCGAAAGTACAACGAAAATCAATCAGATATCTTCCCTTTCTGATTTACGAGAAGTAGATGACGGAGAACTAGTCTATCTAACGTTTGCCAAGTCCAATCCTGGGTTGATAGAATATGCTGACAAAGGAAACATTGTAGACGCCTATGTGCGAGACAACACCTCATCTGTACGCTTCGCCAATTTCCTTCCATCCGATGCAGGCTGGCATACTGATACTGGCGGTGCACTCATTGGTGGTGTACTTGGTGAATACAACCTCAATAATGGTATGCCTGAATTTAAGCACGTCAGCAAATCCATTGCCGACTCAATCCTCTGTCTTGACCATTATCACACCCCTACCCCACATCTCATCGAAGACTTCAACCAATTGATTGGTGACACATACCGAGCCGACTTTGTCGAACTCAACGATGTGAATATCAACAATACAAATGGTAATTATTTTGTAGAGAAAGATGGCGTTCAGATTGCTCTTATTGATAAATTTCAAGTCAACTACGATATTCCCTATGACTTGAACGGAAGGCATTACATCATCTATGGTATTCTTGGTCCTAATGAACTCTATTATGTTGACATTGAGGAAATTATGCCACAGCTTGCACTTGACGAATCCCTCAACACCAACGGTACCACTATTGGTGTATACAATGGGCGTGAGGTGAATATCACGGTGAATCGTAAGTTGAACACAGGCATGTGGAACACAATCTGCCTACCTTTCGACATCGAAGGGTTTAGCAACATCGTTTCATCATCCCGACTAGCAGAACTTAAAGGATACGATGCAGCGACAAACTCGCTTGAATTCAAATCGACAGAAAATTTGATGGCTGGTGTACCTTACTTGGTTTTCCCCGAAGAACCTGTGTCAAACATTGTCATCAACGGAACTACAATTAATAATGAGTTATCACCCGTTTCGGTTTCCACTTATACTTTCAGGGGAGTTTTCGACCCCACTACTCTATATGCAGGCGACCAGAATGTGCTCTTTCTCGGTGAAGGCAATATATTGTATTATCCTAATGTCACAAATGACCTGAAGGCATTTCATGCATATTTTGAAACAAGTACAGGTAATAGCGCCAATATTTGTATAGACGGTATTTTGAGCGGTATTACCACCGCTACTATTGACAACATCTCCGATGACAGCATGATTTACAATGTCAGTGGTCAGTCGGTTGGAACCTCTGTTAAGCAACTTCCCAAGGGAGTATATGTGAGAAGCGGTAATAAAATCATCATCAAATAACATACGGCTATGAGAAGATATATTTTATTGCTCGCTACAATATTGGTGATTGCGTTCACAGCACGTGCCCAAGACGCTGAGAAGAAAGACACCGTCATCATTACCCTGCAGAATGGAACAGAAGTTAGATATACCAGTGACCAGTTCGACCGTGTGCAGATTATATATAATCTGGAATATGGTGTAAAGGTCTATCTTAAGAATGGCAAATCAAAGGACTACCTTGCCAGCAAGGTGGTTGTAGCCCAATATCAAGAAGGAGGTATTGTGGTTACCGACCAAAATATCAACCGCAACCTCTATCGTGCTAAGTTACTTGAATATCCCCATCTAGCAGCCGATTCCACCATGAACCAATTGGTAATTAAATCAACTGCAAACTATGGCATCACGTTTAGTCTGGAATGGAGTTATACAGACAAAGCCAATCGGTGGACTTGCTATCAGCTCCATAGTGGAAACATGTTAAGAAACGTAGGCCGCAAGGATGCTTTCAAAGAAGACACGGAGATTCCTGAACAGTATCGTTCGAAATTGAGTGACTACAGTGGAAGTGGTTTCTCTCGTGGACACCTCTGCCCATCAAATGACAGACTATGCTCACAGGAACAAAACTCACAGACGTTCTTCCTTAGCAACATGCAGCCCCAATACCAGTCACACAATGGTGGACTTTGGAATACATTAGAAGGAAAAGTACTTAAATGGGCTGAGAAATGTGATACGATGTATGTAGTCAAAGCTGCGACCATTCGCTCAGACCAACTGCTACCCGAAAAATGTAATGGAAAGTTGATTGTTCCTAAATACTTCTATATGGCATTGCTTGGCTATGATAAGACAAAAAACAAATACTACGCAATTGGTCTATGGACTGAACACAAGAAAACCAATGAGTCATATGCTGGTCTTACAAAATATGCTATAAGTATTGACGAGTTGGAAGAATTGACTGGTATAGATTTCTTCTGCAATCTTCCCGATGACATCGAAGAAAAGGTAGAGAAGAGAGAGAGAAACAACGAGAATAATAGCGGAAAAGACTGTATTGAAGAATGGGAAAAGAAATTTGGAAACTAATTATTATATTATCCTATGATTATAGACTATAGCAAAATTGAAGAGGAAAAGATTCAGAATTTCAAGGGTGGTAATGGAGAGCTCAACACCCGCAATTTCATCGACAGCAAGAATAAAATTATGATGAGTCGCCTGAAGCCAGGAGCCAACAGTGGCTATCACAAGCATGAGATGAATTCCGAGATTGTATATATCATCAGCGGTGAGGGACATTTCAAATATGATGATACAGTGGAAAAGTTCTGCGCTGGCGACGTACACTATTGCCCTATGGGACACTCACATGCCATGTACAATGATGGTGATGAAGATCTCGTCTATTTCGCTATCGTGCCTGAACATCATTGAAGAAACATGAATTTTAAGAATTGTATGTGAGCACTGGGGCGATTATATTGTAAAACATGTTGTCATGACAAATAGCAAACGCACACTGTTCATATCGGTGTGCGTTTTTTGATTTCACATCATATCCATATAACCTCATAACCAAAATTGTTGATAACATCCAAATTAAAAAAAATTAATAAACATGATTACAGGAATATTGTTTTCGCAATTAGGTCAGGCAAATGATGGCCAAGACAAACAGACGACGTTCACTTACGGAACTCATACCTACACGATGATAGGAACGTTCAGTGCCGAGGCATACGATGCCAAGGCCACGGGCATAGTGACCTTCACAAATATCCCCGCAGATTATACAGAGTTTGAAACCGTTTATACCCAGTTCTTAGGTAAGACGCCCCATGGTGCCGCTGCCATGATGCCCATGGCCATGGAACTGTATCGACGTGACAGGGATATGGGGCTTCGATGTCTGAAACTGCTTTGCTATCCCACGAATGTCAATTCCGTAACATCCATCCTCAACACTAAATTTGGACCCGCAAAGTTTGCACCGTCCAACGACCCGTACTTGCAACCCTATCTGCCTGCGGCTGTACTTAAGGGAGCTACACCAGACAACAGTTATACCCCACAGCAACCTTACACTGTAGAAATGAAAGCCAGTGTCAACACACACAACAAGATGCAAATCATGGGCGACGGAATAGTGATGTATATCTACATCATGGGCAAAGGATGGGACACCGAACAGCGACAGGTGGAAATCATCCGACAGCCAAACAGTCCTCTTCACCAAGTATTCAACTGCCCCTCGCTTTACACTCAATGTAAGCAAATCAAGGGGCAGTGGAAGGGATTGGAGTAACAGGTATCAATATGATTGGCAACTTGGTAATGAATAATCTTCATATCATTACAATAGAATTGGATAGAATATGGAAGAAATCGTGTTTTTTTGAGAATAATGTTGTATAATTTGTGGCGTTTGTTTATATTTGCATGGAAAAAACAGATTTGACACATTATCATGCCATACCCAAATATAACATATCCTAATAATTTTGAAACAAAGATTGGTTTTGACGAGGTCAGACATTTATTAAGAGAAAAATGTCTTTCCACTTTGGGCAAAGAAAAGGTGAATGAACTCCGCGCTAGCACCAATGCAGAAGTCATTAACCGTTGGTTGCGCGAAGTACATGAATTTCGCATCATTCAAGAGTCGATAGACGAATTTCCGCTCCATTATTTCTTTGATCTCAGAGAGTCGGTAGCTCGCATCCGACTTGAGGGTACTCATCTCGATGAAAATGAAATCTTTGACCTCCGTCGTTCATTACAAACTATCAGCGACATCGTGCGCTATCTAAACCGCACAAAAGGAGGAGACTCACCCACCGATGGTGAAGAAACCGACTACCTCTACCCCACCCTCCAGTTGCTTACACGGGATGTGAGCACCTTTCCCACAATACTACATGAGATAGACCTCATTTTAGACAAATATGGAAAGATTCGCGATGACGCATCCTCAGAGCTTCATCACCTGCGCCGGGAACTTACCAAAGCCGAGGGTAGCGTTTCCCGTGCCCTAAATGCTATCCTGCGCGCCGCACAGGGTGAAGGTCTTGTTGACAAAGACGCAGCCCCCACTATCCGCGATGGGCGTCTGGTAATACCCGTTTCACCTTCTATGAAGCGCAAGATACGTGGCATTGTACACGATGAGAGTGCCACCGGCAAGACTGTTTTTGTAGAACCCGCCGAAGTTGTAGAGGCCAACAACCATATCCGTGAACTGGAGTCGGAGGAGCGCCGCGAGATTATCCGTATTCTGACCGACTTCTCCTCAAAGTTGCGTCCCTATGTGGCCGATGTTCTTCGCTCCTATCAAATCCTCGCTGCTATAGACCTTATCCGCGCCAAAGCTGAGTTTGCCCGTCTGACCAATGGCTTTGAGCCTGTAGTCCAGCCCAAGCCCTATATCGACTGGATACGTGCTATTCATCCACTACTTCAACTTTCCCTCACACGACAAAATAAAAAGGCTGTTCCCCTCGACATCATGCTCACCCAAGAGAAACGTCTCTTGATAATCTCTGGTCCCAATGCTGGCGGCAAGTCGGTCTGTCTGAAGACTGTTGGTCTGCTACAATATATGCTCCAGTGCGGTATTTCCATCCCTGTCGGCGACCGTTCTCGTACAGGCGTTTTCAACCACATCATGATAGACATCGGTGACGAACAGAGTATCGAAAACGACCTTAGCACCTATTCCAGCCATCTGTTGAATATGAAGAATATGATGCGACAGGCTGACGCCACTACATTGTTGCTTATTGATGAGTTTGGATCGGGCACAGAACCTTTGATTGGCGGTGCTATCGCCGAAGCCGTATTAAAACAGTTATGGCAGCGAAAGACATGGGGTGTCATCACTACCCACTACCAGAATCTTAAACATTTTGGTGAGAACCATGAGGGGGTGGTCAATGGTGCCATGCTCTACGACCGCCATGAAATGCAGGCTTTGTTTCAGTTGCAGATTGGTCAGCCTGGTAGTTCGTTCGCCATTGAGATTGCTCGCAAGACAGGACTTCCCGAAGAGGTCATCCGTGATGCAAGTGAAATTGTAGGAAGCGACTATATCCAAAGTGATAAATACTTACAGGACATCATCCGCGACAAGCGATACTGGGAGACAAAACGTCAAGTAGTGCATCAGCGTGAGAAAGAGTTGGAACAGACCATCTCCCACTACGAGGAAGAAATCAAGAAATTGAAAGACGACCGTCGTAACATTATCTCCAAAGCAAAGCAAGAGGCTGAGGAATTGCTTGGTGAAAGCAACCGACGTATAGAAAACACCATTCGCGAGATTCGAGAAAAACAAGCAGAAAAGGAAGAGACCCGTCGTATCCGCGAATCACTTGCCGATTTCAAGAAAGAAGTGCTCGAAATCGACCCCTCATCAACAGATGATTTGGTATCGAAAAAGATTCGCCAAATTCAGGAACGACAAGAGCGACGTGAGAAACGCAAACAGGAGAAGGCAAAGAAGAAGTCGACTGCAGCACAAGTACAGGCTGTGGAAGTCAAGCCCAAAGAACCAGATGTCCTCGCCGTGGGTGACAGTGTACGTATCAAGGGGCTCACAACCGTTGGACAAATTGAACGTATTAATGGTAAGATGGCAACGGTTGTGTTTGGCGATATGCGCACCACTATGCGCACCGAACGCTTAGAGCGGGCAGAAGAACCTATACAGTCGGCAACACCTTCCTACCGGCTTATCAGTCGCCAGACTCGTGAAGCCATCGACGAAAGAAAGTTGAATTTCAAGCAAGACCTCGACGTACGTGGTATGCGTGGCGACGAAGCCATCAATGCTGTGATGTATTTTATCGACGATGCAATGCTTGTGGGTATGAGTCGCGTACGCATCCTACATGGCACGGGCGGCGGTATCCTCCGTCAACTCATCCGCGAATACCTTGCCACCGTGCCCGACGTGAAATCCTTCCGCGATGAGCATGTGCAGTTCGGCGGTGCAGGAATCACGGTAGTGGATTTGAATTAGGGGTGAGAGGTAAGAGGTGAGAGGTGAGAGGTGAGAGGTAAGAAGTGAGAGGTAAGTCTAAAAACTAAAGCCTAACATATGAAAAGAAATATATCAACAATTATCATCCTGCTGTGGGGCATGGCAGTCTTTGCCCAAAGCGATGGCGATACATCCAAAGCGCAGAGTGGACCAACATATGAAACACAGTTTGAACGTAGTATTAGTGATGTGATGCGCGATGTAGAACGGCGTTTCGGTGTACGTTTTAAATACAATGTAGATACCATTGGCGTTCGTCTGCCATATGCAGATTTCCGCATCCGTCCCTACTCGCTTGAAACAACACTCGACAACATCTGCAAGTATTTCGACTGGAATTGGTGGAAGCAATCGGGTAATCTTTACAAAATCAAGCCATACGAGTATCCTCGCCGCCATACAGAAGAGGGCGGAGCAATGCTTGCATACCTAAGCAGCCTCTACAATGACCGCGCATCGTGGGAGGCTCGTCGAGACAGTCTACGCCGTGAGGTACGCCAACGTTTGGGAATCGATGCACTCATGGATAGCCTCACCCACAACCCGGCGAAATTATCGAAGATACGCCGTTACAACGGCTATACCGTGCAAAACATCTGCATTGAGATGACACCGGGCGAGCATGTCTTTGGTTCCATCTATTCCCCCATCACGAAAGGCAAACATGCCCTGATTATCTGTCCAGGGGGCCATTTCAACAAGGGACGCTATCGTGAGGATCAACAGCAACGTATGGGAACGCTTGCCCGCATGGGTGCCATCTGCGTGGATTTTGATCTCTATGGTTGGGGGCAATCTGAGACAGAACTGCCCAATGATGCTCACCACACCTCGCGTGCCCATGTTATGCAAGCCGCCTATGGGTTGGTATTACTCGACTATATGCTCACCCACCGCAAAGATATCGACCACAGTCGCATCGGAGCAAATGGCGGCTCTGGCGGAGGCACGCATACAGTGCTACTCACTGCCCTCGACGACCGTTTCACTGCTGCAGCCCCCACTGTGAACCTTGCCTCGCATTTCGATGGCGGCTGTCCATGTGAAAGTGGCAAACCCATTCACCTCTCTGCTGGTGGGACCTGCAATCCCGAGATCTTAGCTATGTTTGCACCCCGTCCCATCTTGGTGGTCTCCGACGGTGGAGACTGGACTTCCTGTGTCCCAGAATTAGAGTACCCCTATCTTCAACGCATCTATGGCTTTTATGGGGCAGAAAACCAAGTTCGAAATGTCCATCTCCCTAACGAAGCCCATGATTTCGGCCCCAACAAGCGCCAAGCTGTCTATGACTTCTTCATTGATGTCTTTGGACTCGACCGCACAAAACTTGACGAGAGCAAAGTGACGATTGAGGAAGAAGGACTATTGAAAATTGAATAGTAGTCAAAGGGAAGTTAAAAGGTCGTTAAAGGGACAACACAATAGATGATTCATATACACCTAAGGGCAATTAGATTCAACATCTCATGCAAATAGCAGACATTAAATTCCGACAAAAATTGATAGCCATTATGCTATTGCTCTTCTTCGTGATGCACGGTCATGCACAAGAAAGTCTGATATGGTACGACCATCCTGCCAAAACTTGGACTCAGGCGCTGCCAGTTGGTAATGGTAAGATCGGTGCAATGGTGTATGGTAATGTTGCAGCCGAGCGCATCCAACTCAACGAGGAGAGCATCTGGGCTGGTCAGCCCAACACGAATGTCAATCCCTCTGCTCACGACTACCTGCCACAGGTGCGTGACCTTGCTCTTGCAGGTAATACACGTGAGGCACAGCAGTTGGCAAATGACCATGTGATGCCTGGTGAGAACTACAACAGCGGCATGCCCTTCCAACCATTTGGCGACCTCTATATCTCGCAACCCCTCACAAATGAATACACAAACTATCGTCGTTGGCTGAGCCTTGACTCTGCTCAATGTGTTACAACATGGCAAGTCGATGATGTTGATTTCCGCCGTGAAGTGATTACCCCTTTAGGCAACCGTGTGATGATAGTAAGGCTAACTGCCAATCAACCTGGCAAGATATCTTTCACAAGTCATCTTACTTCACCACACAACGACGTGCTAATTGATAGTGAGGAACAAGACGTTGTCCTCCGTGGTGTCAGTTCGAAGCATGAAGGAGTTAAAGGTAAGGTGCGGTTTGAGGGTCGTATGCGAGTCTCTACTCATGGCGGCAATATCTCCTGTACCGACGGTACCATCAGTGTGACAGGTGCCGACGAGGCTATCATCTATGTCACAATAGCCACGAACGTGGTGAACTATCAAGACATTTCTGCTGACGAACATATCCGTGCGATGGAAAACCTACAGTCGGCTACAAGTCTTGGATATGACCGCCTGAAAACCGACCATCAGCAGCGATTCAACCAATATATGCAACGTGTATGTCTCAATCTTGGCCCAGACCTCTACCCCACGATGCCCACCGACCAACGTATTGCCCTCTTTCAGGAACACCAGAACTCAGAAACCCACAATCGAGCATACACGGGGTATATCCCTACAGACGACAACTATCTAATAGCTATCTATTTCAAATTCGGTCGTTATCTGCTCATCTGCTCCTCGCAGCCCGATGACCTAAACCCTGCCAATCTTCAAGGTCTTTGGAACGAAAAGATGTTTCCCTCATGGGATAGCAAATACACTACCAATATCAATTTAGAGATGAACTATTGGCCCAGTGAGGTCTGCAATCTAACCGAGATGAACGGTCCACTGTTCCGCCTAATTGATGAAGTAGCAAAAACTGGCGCGAAGACTTCCCGTGATATCTATGGTGCAGAAGGATGGGTGCTCCATCATAATACTGACCAATGGCGAATCACAGGGCCTGTAGATCATGCGCAGTCGGGGCTTTGGCCTACTGGCGGCGGATGGTTGAGCCGACATCTCTGGGAACACTATCTATACACGGGCGACAAAGGTTTCCTCCGCTCTATTTTCCCCATTATGAAGTCAGCCGCCACTTTCCTCGACCAGATTTGCGTACAGGAGCCTACTCATGGTTGGTCGGTCATCGGTGCGAGTGTATCACCCGAAAATGCCCCCAAAGGCGGTGTGTCCGTCTCTGCCGGCACGTCGATGGACAACGAAATACTATTCGAACTGTTCAACGAGGTAGCCTACGCTGCCGATATTCTTGGCGATAATGCCACTGCCATCTACTATCGACAGCGGCTAAGCGCATTAGCACCACTACAGATTGGCCGTTGGGGACAATTGCAAGAATGGATTAGTGACCTCGATGACCCTGGTGACACCCACCGACATGTGTCACATCTCTATGCTCTCTATCCTGGCAACCAAATATCCCCTTTCCGCACTCCTCGATTGTTTGACGCCGCACGCACCTCGCTCATACATCGTGGCGATATTTCCACTGGATGGAGCATGGGATGGAAAGTATGTCTATGGGCGCGGCTGCTGGATGGAGACCATGCTTATAAATTGATTTCCGACCAATTGACCTTATCGCCAGATACTTTCCTCATTTTCGGCACCACCAAACAACGTGGTGGCACCTACCCCAACCTCTTTGATGCCCATCCCCCCTTCCAGATTGACGGAAATTTTGGTTGCACCGCTGGCATTGCCGAGATGTTGCTGCAAAGCCACGATGGATATCTTTATCTTCTTCCCGCCCTCCCCAAGAAATGGTCTGATGGCAGCGTGAAGGGATTGTTGGCCCGTGGTGGCTTTGAGGTGGATATCTACTGGCAGAAAGGACATCTCACACAAGCTATCATCAAATCGAGGATTGGTGGTGTATGTCGTATTCGTAGCAATCATCCACTTCGTGGCAAGGGTCTGCGTATGGTAAAAGAAACGAAACAGAAAGATGATAGTATCCAACCTGTTAAAGCGTGTGTCAATCCCCTGCTCACCGTATTTGGCAGCCAAAAAGAGAAGAACAATTCTACAGTCCGACTCAACACCGCTGGTATCGGCAAAACATACCTATACGACCTCGACACCGAAGCCGGAGGAATATATCACATAAAAGAATAACCTTGAACAATATTGCTCATGCTCATATATGGTATGAGAATAAACAAAATTATTTTATCTAGTCAAAACTATAAAAATCTCAGTATTATTTATTATTTTTGCAATATCATTCGAAATTTGGCATATTTTTTAATACTTATGAAAAAAACTATTCTACTATTACTACTAACGACTCTGACAGCTGTGGTACATGCGCAACAAAAGGAGAATTGGAGATTACGCATTTCTGACAACCAACGCTATCTGCAATATACCGACGGACGACCATTTTTCTGGTTAGGGGATACTGGATGGCTGTTACCTGAGCGTCTGGACCGTTCAGAGGCCGATTACTACCTGATGAAATGCCGTCTGGCGGGCTACAACGTCGTCCAAGTGCAAGTTATGGACGGCGTACCCTCATACAACATCTATGGTCAGCCTTCATTGATTGACGGTTGGAATTTCAATGGTATCGACCGAAAAGGCATCTATGGATATTGGGACCACCTTGATTATATCATCGACCTAGCACAGAAGAATGGCATCTATATTGGAATGGTATGTATATGGGGATCTATGGTAAAAGATGGCCGCATCGATGTGGAAGGAGCCAAGTCATACGGAAAATTTCTTGCTCAACGATATAAAGACAAACCGAATATCATCTGGATGATGGGGGGCGATATTCAGGGTGATATCCATCCTGAAGTTTGGGAAGCCCTCGCTACGACTATCAAGAGCATCGACAAAAACCATTTGATGACTTATCATCCCCGCGGCCGCTATACCTCCGCCCGTTGGTGGAGTAAAGCCCGTTGGTTAGATTTCCACACTTTTCAGAGTGGTCACCGCAAATATGGCCAGCGAATGGGCAATGCAGATTACCCCATCCCAGATGACACAGAAGAAGACAACTGGATGTATGTTGACTCGACTTGGACATACAGTCCGATGAAGCCTGTTCTCGACTCAGAGCCCAGTTATGAAGACATCCCCAAAGGGTTGCATGATCCAAACGAAGCCCGTTGGCAAGACCATGACGTGCGCCGATACGCTTATTGGTCGGTATTTGCTGGCAGTTGCGGCCATACTTATGGCCACAATGCCATCATGCAGATGCTCAAGCCAGGTTATCCCACCTCATATGGCACAAGTGGTGCCGAGAAAGCATGGTATCAAGCACTTGAAGACCCCGGATTCAATCAGATGAAGTACCTGAAGGCATTGATGCTTAGCCTGCCCTACTTTGACCGAATTCCAGATCAAAGTATTATATCAGGCAGAAATGGGGAAAAATACCTTCGTCTGTTGGCCACCCGTGGCAACGACTATCTGATGGTTTACAATTATAGTACTGTTCCCATGAGTGTTGACATGACCAAAATCTCTGGTGCCAAGAAAAAGGTATGGTGGATGGATGCAGCCAGTGGTCAATTAACCTATATTGGTGAATTTGAGAACAAAGTAACCATCTTCAACCGCCAGAAACCACGCGGTGTTGTCAGCGATGGTGTACTTATCGCCATTGACAGCAGTAAGAATTACCTTGAAAGAGAACAAACTAACATCACTGAATCACCTGCGGATGAGAGGAAAAGGAATTTGGAAGAATAGACTTTAGACTATAGTAACTAAAGATGCTATCGTCAACGAAACTATTGTCGTTTTAACTCCCCTTTAACACCCCTTTAGCTTCCTTTTAACTCCCCTTTAACCCCTTTAAAAACACATGAAGAAATACATATCTCTCCTTTGGCTCACTGTACTGCCTCTTTTGACAGTTGCTCAGGTGAGCGTGTTGAATCTACGCACAGAGAATCTACACGCTCCTCTCGGCATCGATACTGCTACACCACGACTTAGTTGGATGTCGGAATCTAACAAGAACAACACCGTACAGACCAGTTACCATATCATAGTGGCATCCAGTGAAGAGAAGGCCCAACGTTGTGAGGGCGACCTCTGGGACAGCGGCGAGGTGCCATCGACAGAGCAATTGTGGATACCTTATGCAGGTAAGACACTGAAAAGCAACCAAAGAGCATGGTGGCGTGTGTGCATTACGACAAACAAGGGGAAGTCGGACTGGAGCGATATCGCCACTTTTGGCATCGGTCTGCTTAGCGAATCACAGTGGGGCAGCCGTTGGATAGGTTTGGAACGCCTGATGCAAGGTGAGGAAACAGGACTTCACACCCGTCTTGCCGCCCGCTATTTACGCAAAGAATTCCAGTTGAAAAAAGAAGTCAAGCGTGCTACAGCTTATATCAGCGGTTTAGGATTATTTGAACTCTACATCAACGGTCAGCGCATTGGCAACCAAGTTCTTGCACCTGTTCCTACCGATTACCGTCGCAGTGTGATGTATAATGCTTTTGACGTGACAGATGCACTTCGGCAGGATGCCAATGCTATTGGTGTCATCCTCGGCAATGGCCGTATGTTTCCCATGCGACAAAATAAGCCCTATAAGACCCCTGTTTTCGGCTATCCCAAATGCCGTTTTGAGATGATTATTGAATATGCCGATGGTAGCACTGAGAAAATACGCTCTGATGAGAAATGGAAAGTTACGGCCAACGGTCCTATTCGCAGCAACAATGAATACGACGGTGAGATATACGATGCTCGCATGGAATTAGGAGCCTGGACTCTTCCTGATTACAACGATAGCCAATGGCTGAATGCCGAACGCGCCGACATCCCCACTGGTGAACTACATGGTCAGATGACACCAAACATGACCATTACACACATTTTGGTTCCACAAAGCGTCACCTCACACAATGGAAAGACCATTGTTGATTTCGGTCAAAATATGGCAGGTTGGGTAAAAGTGCGTGTGCATGGTGCAGAAGGAGATACCCTGAGACTACGCTTCGCTGAGAAATTGGATGCTGACGGTGGACTATATACCGCAAATTTGCGCGATGCTCAGTGTGAAGACCTCTACATCTGCAATGGTCGCGAGAATGGTGCCACATGGCATCCGACTTTTGTCTATCATGGCTTCCGCTATGTGGAAGTTCCATCAGGATATACTGCCTCAGATATCACTGCTGAGGTTATCAACGACCAAATGAATGAGACAGGCGTTTTCATTTGCAGCGACTCTATTCTCAACAAGATACACCGCAATGCACTCTGGGGCATCCGTAGCAACTACAAAGGTATGCCGATAGACTGTCCACAGCGTAACGAGCGACAGCCATGGCTCGGTGACCGTACCGCTGGATCATTGGGCGAGAGTTATGTCTTCGACAACGAAAGACTGTATTCTAAGTGGATGCGTGACATCTGTGAGTCGCAGCGTGCTGATGGCTGTATCCCTGATGTGGCACCTGCTTTTTGGAACTACTACAGCGACGATGTGACATGGCCTGCCGCCCTGCCCTTCTCATGCGATATGCTTTGGGAGCAATATGGCAACCTGCAATCCATCCGCGCCTGTTATCCATACATAGAGAAATGGATTAACCATATCATCAGCGAATATTGTCACGATGGAATTGTGGGACATGACAAATACGGCGACTGGTGTGTACCCCCAGAGCGGTTGGAACTGATACACAGTCAGGATCCAGAGCGTATTACCGATGGTGAGCTGATTTCCACTGCCTATACCATTCGCGTGATGCAACTAATGAGCAAGTTTGCCACACTCCTGGACAGAAACAATGCCTCGCAATGGAATGAGCGTGCAGAAACAATGACTAAAGCGTTTAACAAGAAATTTCTTACCTGCAAACCCAATACTTCAAAAGTACCTGGTCATCCACTCTATCCCGATAGCATCTACTATGGCAACAATACTGCCACTGCCAATCTGTTGCCTTTGGCATTCGGTTTGATTGAACCACAGTATCGTGATGCTGTGATAAAAAATGTGATAACAAACATTATCACTCGTAACAACGGCACCGTAAGCTGTGGTGTCATCGGCATATCATGGCTACTACGAACATTGAGCGACAACGGCTATGGCGACGTTGCTTACCTGTTGGCAACCAACAAAAAATATCCTTCATGGGGCTATATGGTTGAAAACGGAGCCACCACAATCTGGGAACTTTGGAATGGTGACAAAGCCGACCCTGCGATGAACAGTGCAAACCACGTGATGCTCCTCGGTGATTTGCTCTCCTGGTGTTATGAATACATAGGTGGCATTCGTCGCGGTGCCCCCGGATATAGTAATATCATTCTAAAGCCTGACTTTACCATCCAAGATAACTTTCATGCAAATGTGAGTCATGTGACACCCTATGGCCAAGTGATCAGCAACTACACTAAGACTTTAGAACATGTGGACTGGAAAGTAGAAGTACCTTGTAACACCACCGCCGAAGTTCATCTTCCTGATGGCACTGTAAAACTGGTCGGTTCTGGAGAGCATCATTTCAGCATAGATATTCCAACGTCCTCACCAGCCATCCTCGACGATGAGTTTATTTATGAGCAGGCATCCTTCCCACAATGCCATGCCTCTACAATCCTCGAATTGCCCAACGGCGACCTTTTGTCGGCCTATTTTGGTGGTCTGCATGAAAACAATCCCGACGTTTGCATTTGGGTGAGTCGGAAACGCAAAGGCACTTCAATATGGGAAAAACCAATTTTGGCTGGCGACGGCGTATTTAAATTAGGCACACACGATGCCGAAATTGCAGGTATCAACGACTCTACCGCCCATGCAACCCTCGGTCCTATCATTCCTCGTAAAGGTTGGAACAATGCCAACCTACGTCGTAAAGCCTGTTGGAATCCAGTACTTTTCCAGATGCCCGATGGCGAAATATGGATCTTCTATAAGATAGGCCTCCGTGTAGCCGACTGGACAGGCTGGGTGGTCAAGTCGCGTGATGGTGGCAAGACTTGGAGCGAGCGAGAACCACTACCCGAAGGGTTCCTTGGCCCTATTAAGAACAAGCCAGAAATAGTGAATAATCGAGTGATTTGTCCATCAAGTACCGAGGATGGAGGATGGAAAATCCATTTCGAGATTTACGACTTGGCCACCAAAGAATGGAAATATGTAGGTCCGATACCTGCAGAGGATGCTATTTTGAGCAAAGATCTACTTAATCCCGATGCCAAACCGCGTCCCATTGATTGCATCCAACCCTCCATTCTCAAATTAAAAGATGGCCGACTGCAGATACTTTGTCGTAGTCGAAACCAGAAATTGGCCACCTCATTCAGCAGCGACGGTGGTGACACATGGAGCACCGTCACTTTGACCGACGTGCCAAACAACCAGTCGGGGACTGATGCAGTGACCTTGCAGGATGGCCGTCATGTACTGATATACAATGATTTCCAAACACTTGATGGTGAGAACAAAGGTGTGCGTACACCTTTGAGCATAGCCATTTCTGAAGATGGAACACATTGGCAACATGTATTAACCCTTGAGGACAGTCCCATCAGTCAATATTCCTATCCTGCCATCATCCAGGGCAAAGACGGCAGCCTGCACTGCACCTATACTTGGCGGCGCCAAAAAGTTGCCTATAAGAGAATCGACGAGAAATTATTAAAATAGTTTATCCTTTCTACTGATGAAACATCTCTCTCAATACATATTATTATTTCTAATATTGATTTGTGGAACTTCCCATGCCCAGACCGTAAGGATTTCCCTGCATGCCAATGCCACTCCTCGTGCGCATTATGCTGCAGAATATTTACAAAAGAAATTGACTACCCTCGGCTGCCAACTGACAGACAAGAAAAGATGTAACTATCAGATTATCCTTACGGAGAGTGGTACAGGTGAAAAGGAATCATATACTATCTCACGAAAGGGAAAGAACATTCATGTGTCAGGTGCCGACGGTTCCGGTCTCATCTATGGCTGTGTGGAACTGGCCGACTATCTTCGCCACAAAGGAACAATGCCAACAGGCACTCTGCAGAGCCACCCCGAAATGGTATTGCGCGGTGCCTGCATAGGTCTTCAGAAAACTGTCTATTTGCCTGGACATACCGTATATGAATATCCCTACACACCTGAGAATTTCCCTTGGTTTTACGATAAAGCGCAATGGATAGAATACCTCGACATGTTGGTGGAAAACCGTATGAATTCGCTCTATTTATGGAACGGCCATCCCTTTGCCTCGTTAGTGAAATTGGCAGATTATCCCTTCGCATTGGAAGTAGACGAGGAAACTTTCAAGAAAAATGAGGAGATATTCAGTTTTCTCACCCACGAAGCCGACCGCCGGGGAATTTTCGTTATACAGATGTTTTACAACATCATCCTAAGCAAACCTTTCGCCGACCACTATGGCCTGAAAACTCAGGACCGTCATCGCCCCATCACCCCCCTCATCAGCGACTACACACGCAAATCTGTGGCTGCCTTCATTGAGAAATATCCTAACGTGGGGTTGCTTGTATGCTTAGGTGAAGCTATGGATACATACGAAGACGATGTAGAGTGGTTTACAAAAACCATTATCCCAGGTGTAAAAGATGGATTGAAAGCATTAGGACGCACAGATGAACCTCCATTATTGCTACGAGCCCATGATACTGATTGCAAGATGGTGATGGAGGCGGCCCTACCACTCTACAAAAACCTCTACACCATGCACAAATACAACGGTGAGTCGCTTACTACCTACGAGCCGCGCGGCCCCTGGACAAAAATCCACACCGACCTCGCTGCCCTCGGAAGCACTCATATCAGTAATGTGCATATTCTCGCCAATCTTGAGCCATGGCGCTGGTCATCGCCCGACTTCGTGCAAAAGGCAGTCACTGCCATGCACGACGTCCACCACGCCAACGCCCTGCATCTCTATCCTCAGGCATCCTACTGGGACTGGCCCTATACAGCAGACAAACTACCTGGAGGCAACCGTGAGTTACAGTTGGAACGCGACTGGATGTGGTTCAAGACATGGGGGCGCTATGCCTGGGATTGTCGGCGTGACCGTTCTGAAGAGACAGCCTATTGGGACAAGGTACTTGCTGAATACTACGGAATGAGCGATGATGATGCTGCCTATATCCGCACAGCCTACGAGGAAAGCGGTGAAATTGCGCCCAAACTACTCCGTCGCTTTGGCATCACCGAGGGCAACCGACAGACATTACTCCTCGGAATGTTTGTCAGCCAACTTGTTAATCCTTACAAATATACTATTTGGCCCGGATTCTATGAAAGTTGTGGTCCTGAAGGGGAGAAACTGATAGAGTATGTGGAAAAGGAATGGAAACAAGAGGCTCATGTAGGAGAACTTCCACTTGACATCGTGGAGCAGTGTGAACAACATAGCGACAAGGCCATGGCAGCCATCGATGCAGTTGCAGGAAAAGCCACCCAACATGCAGAGGAGATGAAGCGTTTGCAAAATGACATCCACTGTTATCACGAATTTGCCTACTCATTCGGATGGAAGGTTAAAGCTGCGCAACATATTCTCAACTATAAATGGGGAAAAAACATCGCAGAACTGGACCATGCAACAGAACTGTTGGAAAAAAGTCTTGAATACTACCGCCGTCTGGTAAATCTAACAAAAGACACTTATCTATATGCAAACAGTATGCAAACAGCACAACGTCGCATCCCCATCGGTGGCGATGACGGCAAAATGAAGACATGGGAAGAACTGCTACCATGCTATGAACAGGAACTTGCAAACCTACGTCGCAACATTGCCATGTTGAAAGCACAGGAAAGGGGTGAATTCGATGAGCAAGATACCACCATCAAACCACTTCATGATGCATCTACTGCCGCATCTTCCTCTTCCCTATTTACTTGGCAAGGAGATGTTCGGACCGTGTCCATCGGCAAAGGTGTACGTTTGTTTGCAGACCTTGACAGTGTGATAACCGACTTTGCACCAGAATTAGAAGGACTGACAGCATTGGTGATGAGTAGCAGTAACCAACGGCAAGAAGGTACTACCTTGAGTTTCAGCACAAAGGAACCTGTGCAACTATTGATAGGATATTTCCGTGATGACCAGATGAAATATGCCAAGGCTCCTAAACTGGAAACAGATGCAACCGCTAACGATTACGGGCAAGCAGAACCTCTGCTGACAAGTGCCATCCGTATAGATGGCATGCCGCAAGTTAATATCCATAGCTATCATTTCGCTGCTGGCAACCACACGCTACTACTCCCCAAGGGATTCCTATTGGTATTGGGTGCCACGACTGATGCCATCACTCCTCGCGATGCTGGGCTCTCCGGCACAGACAAAGCCATTGATTGGCTGATGTATTAGCATGGGATGTAAGTGTTGTGGCGGTGGCACTACCTTTTATCTACCTTTCATTTTCAATATATAATCTATGAATAACAATAGCAAAACAAAGAAAACCGTGGACGCCAGCAAATATGCACTGGTGGACCTCCATCTACATTTGGACGGGTCATTGAAGGCAGATGACATGTTACAAATGGCACGTATGGAAGGCGTTGAAATACCTACTGACAGAGAGGTTCTTAAACACATGCTCATTTGTCCAGAAGTCTGCCAAAGTCTCAACGAATACTTAGAATGTTTCAAACTACCCTTGTCAGTGATGCAAACCCGCAACACCATCATCTACAGCATGGAGAGTATGGTGCTCCGTCTCGACAAAGAGGGGCTGATTTATGCTGAAATACGTTATGCCCCACAACAACACACCGTAAAAGGCTTGACACAAGACGATGTCGTAGAGGCATCAATTGAAGGGCTGAACCGTGGACTTAGCAAATGCAAAAATGGATTCACTGCAAATATTATTCTGTCATGCCTGCGCGGAGGTGATAACGAGGCAAATATGGAAACTGTGCGAATGGCCAGAAAATACATAGGCCAGGGTGTTGTAGCCATTGATTTGGCAGGAGCAGAGGCACTATATCCTACAGCCAACTATCGTGAATTGTTCGCATACGCCCGTCAGCTTGATGTACCCTTCACCCTTCATGCTGGTGAGGCAGCAGGTGTAGAAAGCATCCACTTAGCCATAGACTACGGAGCACGACGAATTGATCATGGCATACGCAGTTATAACGACGCTGCCACGCGTGAACGTATCAAGCGAATGGATATCTGCTTAGCATTTACACCAACAAGTAACTTACAAACAAAGGCTATACCTGGTGTTGTCCATATAAAAGACTACCCCATCCGTGTATTCCTTGATGACCAAGTACCCTGCTGCATCAACACCGACAACATCACTGTCTCGAACACAACTCTCAAACACGAGTTCCAGAAATTGTTTGACGCGGGACTGCTCACTCCTGAAGATGCTGAGACCATCGTTATCTCCGCCATTCGCCATACTTTCATCTCTCCCAAAGAGCAAGAAAAACTGATTGAAAAAGCAAAGGTACGAATGGGAATTTGAGCGTGAGAAGATTCCTGTGTGATAAAACATATTTAGAATTATTTGTACTTATTTTGTGCAATTTATGTTTTTTAGTATTTTTGCAAAATTAATAACCCGAGCAACACCTTACATCGTGAAACAATAATAAAAAAAAATAATATATGAAGAGAATCTTATTCATTTTGTCTGTTGTACTATTTGCGAATGTGGCATTTGCACAGACACCTGCCATCCCCCGCGATGCGGCATTAGAGGCTAAAGTAGAAAAGACACTGTCGAAAATGACACTTGATGAGAAAATTGGGCAAATGTTGGAGCTCAACCTCGACCTGATAGGTAGCATGGCAGCCCCCAACGCAAAAATAGACCGCAAAAAAGTGGAGCAGAGAATGCGCGAATTTGGGCAGTCTGACGATGCTGTGAAAGATCTGCTAAAACTCTCCGACAAAGAAATCGCCGATAGGTTGGGTAACTACCATCTCGACATCTATGAAGGTCAGGCCATACCCGTTTGGAAACTCAACGAGACGATGCTCGATACGCTGATTTCGAAATACAAGGTTGGTTCACTACTGAACGCTCCTGGTACTCGTGCTGCCACCCTCGCACAATGGCAGGAGTGGATAGGAATCATCCAGAAAAAGTCGATGAAACACATAGGCATCCCTGACATCTACGGTCTGGACCACAACCACGGGGTTACTTATACACAAGGAGGCACCCTCTTCCCCCAGCCCATCAACATCGCAGCCTCATTCAACACCCAATTGGCACGGACAGGAGCTGAAATTACTGCCTATGAAAGCCGAGCAGGCAACTGTCCCTGGGTATATAACCCCGTGATAGACCTTGGTCGTGACCCTCGTTGGTCACGCATCTGGGAGAGCTTCGGCGAAGACCCCATTGTCAACGCCCGCATGGTAGAAGCCGAGATTTTAGGTTATCAAGGTAGTGACCCGAACCATCTTGGAAAATACAATGTGGCAACATGTGTGAAACACTATTTCGCCTACGGCGCCCCCTTCACAGGCAAAGACCGCACCCCTGTCTATCTTTCACCTTCGGTGCTCCGCGAGAAATATTTTGAACCATTCAAATGTGCCATTCAAGGTGGTGCACTTTCCATTATGGTCAACTCTGGCAGTGTCAATGGTGTGCCCGTCCATGCCAGTTATGAGTACCTGACAAAATGGTTGAAAGACGATTTGCAGTGGGACGGCATGATTGTCACCGACTGGGCTGACATCAACAACCTCTATACTCGTGAGCGTGTAGCCAAAGACAAAAAAGACGCTATCCGCATTGCCATCAACGCCGGCATCGACATGAGTATGGATCCATATAGTGTGGATTTCTGCATTCTTCTGAAAGAATTGGTAAACGAGGGCAAAGTAAGTCAGGAGCGCATTGATGATGCCGTGCGACGCATCCTTCGCTTGAAATACCGCCTTGGTCTCTTCGACCAACCTAACACTGGTGGCAAGGGATTTGAAAAATTTGGTTCACAGGAGTTTGCCGAAAAGTCACTGCGTGCTGCTGAAGAGGGCGAAGTGCTGCTGAAGAACGAGGACAATATCCTCCCATTGGCAAAAGGCAAGAAAATCATGCTCACCGGTCCCAACGCCAACCAAATGCGCTGTCTGGATGGTGGATGGAGTTATACTTGGCAGGGCTCGAAGGCGGAAGATCTGGCTGAGCAGTACAACACCATCTACGAGGCGCTCTGCAACAAATTTGGCGAGGATAATATCATCTTAGAACAAGGAGTAACCTACAACGAGAATGGTGCCTATTACGACGAAAACAAACCCGAAATAGGAAAAGCTGTCGCTGCTGCTTCCCAAGCAGATGTAATCATTGCCTGCATCGGTGAAAACAGTTACTGTGAAACACCAGGCAACCTCACCGACTTATGGCTTTCATCCAACCAACGCGATTTGGTAAAAGAACTTGCAAAGACAGGCAAGCCCATCATATTGATATTGAACGAGGGCCGCCCACGCCTAATTGCCGATATCGAACCATTGGCAAAAGCTGTCGTCGATATCCTACTACCAGGAAACTATGGTGGCGACGCTTTGGCCAATCTACTTGCAGGCGATGCAAACTTCTCGGCAAAAATGCCTTACACCTATCCACGTGAAATCAACTCTTTAGCCAATTATGACTATAAGGTAAGCGAGGAAGTCGGCACGATGGCTGGCGCATACAACTATGACGCAAAAGTCTCGCTGCAATGGCCTTTCGGCTATGGTATAAGCTATACTACTTTCGAATACAGCAACCTACGAGTGGATAAGACGCGTTTCGATGCCAATGATGTCATCACCATCAATGTGGATGTGAAGAATACAGGTAATCGTGCTGGCAAAGAGAGCGTGCTCCTTTATACAAGTGACTTGGTGGCCTCGATGGTGCCCGACAACAAGCGCCTACGTGCCTTCGATAAAGTGGAGCTCCAACCTGGCGAGACACGTACTGTAACATTCAGTCTTCCTGCTAAAAGCATGGCCTTTGTTGGCTTCGATGGGAAGTGGACACTCGAAGAGGGTGAATTCGTCGTCAAGATAGGCCGTCTTACTCAAACCATCGAATGTACAAAGACAAAAGTCTGGGAAGAAGCGAATATTTAGTTCAATTGAAGATTGAAAATTGAAAATTAAAGGGTAGTTAAAGAGGAGTTAAAAGGTAGTTAAAAAGTAGTTAAAGGGACAAATGATTAATTGAAAATTAAAAATTGACAATAGAACATTTCGCTGCCCACAACTTCTAACTATAAACTCCTAACTATAATAATCTCTCACCTCTAACACCTAAATATCTAAAAACTAAGAAAAACGGGCCTACTCAGTAGGTCCGTTTTTTTATAACGCTGTTTCTTCAGTTTCTTCGTTCAAAATATCTTCTATATCCAATCCATGCTCGGTTCTATACTTCTCTAAAAACTCAGCCCCAGTCATAACCTTACTGTCAGAAGAATATGATGAGTAACTCGATGAAGTTGAGGGGAGAGTATAACTATGGTATCTGTACCGATAGTCAGACTTCTGATGGTGGGCTCTATAAATGGCCTTTCCGACAATAACGGGTGACATAATCAACATCGTCACGAAAATTCTCTTTACTTTATCTCCAAAAGTATCCATAATAATAAGTTTTTAGTTTTGTTATTTCTATTCATATAGAGTAAGACACAGCATATTTCTATCACCAATTGGAATAAAAAAAACATGTTGATGGGAAAACGACACTAAATGAATGTTATGGAGCGCAGTATGGAGCGCAGGCATCCTCGCCTGCATCATATTGACATCCACACCTTAAAAATAGAGACGCCACAATGTGACGTCTCTACTTTTTGTGTTCAGAGGTTTCCTGTCGTTATCTGACATAGAATTTCTTGGACTTGCCGTCGGAGAGGGTGACGATATACACGCCCTCCAAGAGGCTGTTCAAGTTCACCTCGACATGACCGTCGGCGTCGGTCTTTGCCTTGGCCTGCACGAGGCCATTGATGGCATAGACTGTCACCACGGCATTCGGCGATGCATTATTCACCGTGAGCATCCGCTTATTCAGGCGAATATCCGTCTTTTGCTCCACCCACTTGTTGCTAATTTCAGTGTTGTCGGGCTTGTCCATGTTGAAAATCTGGAACAGCCGTCCCTCATTGTCTGCAAGGTCGTTGATGGTGATATCCACCACCACCATATACTGCATCTCCTCCTCCGTGAGCCACAACTCGAAGTTCGACTGGTTAATCATGGAGACTTCTCGCATCTCACCATTCACAAGTACCTGAAGTGAACTTATCCTCACTCCGATGTTATCGGTGATGTTGATGTGCATCAGCCCCGTCTCCTCGTCAAGTAAGGCGGTAATTACCGGAGCCTCCGTGTCGTTCGAGATGGATGTTCCCATCATGTACGCACCAAGTTTATCCACTTTCAGAGGAGTACCCGCAGGACCAACGTATTGCCATGTCTTGCTACCGGGGGCACTATAATAGACATCCAAAGGCTGGTCTTCTGGGAATCCGAATGGTGTCAAGTCATCCACACCAACGTTTCCTGTTATTTCGAACTCACCGCGCTGTGTCTTGAAGAGTTCGGTCTCACCATTAAACGCTGTCACATTGATTACCTCACTCACTACGAACGTGGTATCTCCCTGTTCAGTGATGCCAAACAGGTCACCTGCAGGATAGTAGTGAGGCACTCTGAACTGAACACCATCGTCAAAATTCTGCACACCATCATTGAAGTTGAGCGTGAAAGTACAGATGTTCCTTTGTATCTTCTCACCTAAACGAGGATGTCGACCAATAATATACTTCGCATAATTATTGTCGAAATCACCAAGACCATAGTGACACAAACCTTGGCCCATATTGTTTTGGGCATTTTGAGAGTGATAAAAGCCGCCATTGCCGTCATCGGTGTCATCGTAATAATAATTATAGCGTCCTAATCCGGGTACATCCATTTTAGTATCAATGCCCGCAACAGATCCCGCGCCATAGACATCTTGCATTCTTCGATACTGTTGTCTCAGTTCGGCTTCATCGTCACCAAAGACATCATCAAATAATTGTCCCAGTTTACGTAGCGGCCATGATAAGAACTTCAGCATGGAAGTTGTTGGATGGGCCTCTACAGGATAGAATCTTTTGTCCTCAACGCTATAATAACTAACTGTGGGGAAGTTATCAATGGAGAGGTTCAATCCCACATCCAATGTGAATTTCATAAATGCCAATTTTTTAAGAGGGATACTGACGGACATCCCAACCTCGGAAGAGAGCGTATTCTCTAACTTCACGGCCTCCTTCAACTTGTATCTTGTTGGATCATCGACCATTGAAGCCAATTTATTTAATGCCTCTATTGGTGGATTTTCCCAGAATTCGTAGAAATCTGATGGTGAAGCGAACAAATATGAGAAATCCATATTGGGATACACTTTACGTACATATTCAAATGGGGCAACTGTCTGTTGTGCAACTATTGAACCTGAATTATCACCCATATACGATGCCCAATCTCCCTTGCTGACAAGTTTGAAAGTGGAAGTATTAGACATGTACCCTTTTGCCTCAAGAGGATCCTCAAGAGAAGTCCATCCATTATTAATTTTCAATTGATCGAACGACAATTCCCATCCATCGGTCAATGACATTTGATGGGATATTTCCCTCATGGAGCCATTCTCATCGCACAATTCCTCTGATTTCGTGGAAAGAGAACTTCTAACTAACGTGGACATATCACTATAGAAGTTTTCCAACTGCGTGGTATAGAATGGATTATTTTTGACACCTAAAGACCACCAACGATGAAGGTCATTCATTAAATTCCCTACTTTAGCACTGGCACTGTATTTTCCTATTGACTTGATAGATGTCGCAGTGCCCATCAAGGTTTGATTCTTACTGTTATCTTTCTTCTTCAAGTCCCAGTCGAGATTGATAGAATAGTTTTTATCAATTCCCAACTCGCTGGGGAACTTGATAACAGGTACTGTAAGACCTTTTAGTATAAACCCAGTTCCTGGCCACGCATTAAGAAGTTTTGCAGAATAACCGAATTCACCTCCCATGAACCAATTAGAGGTTTCTTTTCCATCCCTTTTATACCAAGCCTCCAACGTCTTGATGGCCAGGTCTAATCCCCAATCTGTTTCCTGAGCACGGGCATCACACCAACTCATCACAAATCTTGTTAACAAATCCATAGCATCTCCTGTAGTATAACTGCGATGGTAGCCTATTGAAAAGCCAACATTCCCACTTGGTAGAAGGGCAAACAAATCCGATTTTTTTGCTTTATCTTCTTCACTAAAAAAGCCTAATGAACCTTTTGCACTCGCTTTGAACTTGGCATCCAAGCCAAATTCTTTAAACATACCATTATCATCCCATTTAATTGAAGTTTTCAATGGGAAGGAAATACTGGCATTAACCTTTCCAAAATCGGCTTTTGCTTTTCCTGAAAAACCAATGTCAAGTGTGAGTTCCATCTTTTCGATATTCTCAAAACCACTTTCCTGAGAAGCAGTATTGCCTTCGTGAATTGATAATTTCAACTCACACTCTGAAGGGTCATTAACGAGTTGCACTGGCTCGTTGTTCTCTTTCTGCAACTTAGCAAAAGTAAATTTAGCAGTTTCTCCACGCGATGCAATCCCCTGTAAACGAGATGTTGGCATACATAATACTGCTATACCATCATCATCAGATGGTTCAGAAAAGAAAGTATCGTGTTTATTTGATGGTCCTGTGACATCAAACTGGATTCTGAAACCCTTTAGGCGGTTGCCTTGTTCATCGGTGATGCGGAAATAATAATCCACCTCAGAGCCTTCTGTCACTTCTGCTGGAACGACATCTTTTGTAACATGAATAATCGTTGCCCGTGTCGCGTCTGTCAGCGCATCATCCGCAATGACGTTTACATACATTGGATTAGTAAACCCATTAGAAGAAACAAAATCGAGAATTATCTCCTCAAATGATTGATAATACACACTGATTTGATGTGAGCCCAAGGTTTCTGGTGCCCAATCTTTGGCTGATAATGTGATACGTTGACCAGGCAATAGTGTCACTTGTTGCTCATCGAGAACCAAACCGCTATCCATAAGATACAGGATTCCCTTCCAGTTATCACTTCCATCGTTACTCACGGTTGCTTTTACCTCTTGTTTTTCTCCTCGCATAACCGTTTCCGGACAGGAAATTGCAGAAACCAGTTTCAAGTTTTTATTATATGTGGGGTCTGCCACCACATTAACAAGTATGTTGTTTGGGGTGCCATCTTTTGTATTCACAGGGATACCACTGCCTACTCCCCTTTTTAAATAATATAACACAATAGTCTTTGCCCCTATAGTCCGTGGTGTATAGTCACACTCCAAAACTTGCGCTGTATTGGACGGTATGTTTATTTTATCCCATTTGTAAACTGGGCCATTGCCCTCTCTCAGTTCGAATGAGCCACTCCATGGGTTGTCACCCTTGTTGACCACCCATACATTATAGTGGTAACTACGCCCCAAAGTCATAGTTTCAGAACCATTGAAGCCATTGACATTGTGAATGGCAAGATCGGCATTGGAATAGCTTTCCTGCTTCGTCTTCACCGCCTTGGATATGCTGCCGCTCCAGTCGCTGTTATCCCGTGGCTTGTTGTTCCTAGCCCGTACTTGGAAGAGGTACGAGGTGTTGGGTTCCAAGCCTGTGATTTTTTCAGAGGGTTCAGAGCCGCCGCCGAAATAGACGGAATGGGCATAGTCGCCACCCTCTTTGATGACGCGTATGTCGTAGAAAGTAGCCCCCTCTATTTTCCCCCAGTTGGCCGTGAATCCTGTCTCATGGATGTCGGTGGCCTTGAAGGTAGCGGGGTCTGGGGTGGCTAATTTCTGGGTGTTGAGGTCAACGGTGAATTTGGAGATGTCGGTCACGCTGTTTTCCGAGGTATTCCAGAATGTCATCTCCAACTCATGTTCGCCGTCGTCCAAGAAACTGGCGTCGATGGTTCGTTCCACCACAACATCGTTGGCGGGTTCATCCACGAAGTATGTCACGGGGATATCCTCATCGATTGAAATCGTATAATAGGTGATCTTCGCGTCGGTGTTCGACTGTGGCTTCACCATGATATGCGCCGTGGTGACGGTGGTGGTTGTTACGCCGCTGTTGCTTCTGCCACGGAAACTGATACGGTGGTGACCCGCGGAGATGTCGCCGAGATCAAGTTCGTTGACGAAGATATAACCGTCGTGGTCGGAACTTTCCTTGCCGCTGATGGTGCGCACGGTAGAGCGGTCGCCATCAATCCAGTATTCGAGTTGGGTGGCCTGTCCGGCAGAGAGTCTCAGGATAGGAGTTGATACGACGGCGCTGCATGTGCGTCGGCTGTTGCTCACGGCACGGCAGTTGAGGCGGTGCAAACCCGGCGAGATGTCGCGCAGGTCGAGTTCACTGATAAAGATATAGCCGTCGCCATCCGAGGCGGGATTGCCGTTGAGGGTCTTCGAGTGTGCAATGTCATCGTCTATCCAGTACTCCAGGTCGGTGGCCTGCCCGGCAGACAATTTAAAGAAATTGCTCGATGTCACGGCGCTCACAGTGCGGCGGCTGTTGCTCACGGCACGGCAGTTGAGGCGGTGCATCCCCATAGGCACATCGCGCAGGTCGAGTTGATTAATATAGATGAATCCATCACCATCGGAGGCAGCATTGCCTGTGAGGGTTTTGGAATTATCGATGTCGTCATCTATCCAATATTCAAGTTGCGAGGCCTGTCCTGCCGACAACTTCAAGATAGGTGAAGAATAGATGGCACTCTCCCCTTCGCCCTCCACAGTCAACCTGATGTAAAGTTTATGGAAACCCATCGGGTATTTTGTGTTGTCGCGAAGGTCGAGGTCCAATGACTGCTCTTCTTCTGTATTGCTGATGATTATACTCTCCCGCTGGTCGATGTTGCCATCAATCCAATACTCCAATATGCTATTCTGCGACGCTGTTCGCTTCAGGAAGAGCGAACTGGTAATGGCAGAATATTTCCCATCTGACTGTTTGGCGCGGAAGTTGAACCTATGGATGCCATTGTCTAAGTGCTCGGTGGCGATACCGAGTTTGACCACCTTGTCAGTACCACTCAGGCTTTTTATGACCCGACCGCTGAAATCATCGTCAAACCAGTATTCGTATTTTGACAGCGACTGCGCATACACGAACGTAGGCATCAGGAAGAGCAGGCAGGCAATCCAGTTAATTGTTTTCCTACTCATAGCACGTCGTTTTACTGTCCTGCCTTCACACGAATCTTGATATTCAACTTACCAGTTGTATCGGTATGCTCATCCACATGCTTGGCAACAATGTGGGGGACAGGAGCGATTTGGTTGTCATTGAAGGGCGTATCACCTGCATAGATGCCAACTTTATTTTCATATTGTTTGTAATCATCCTTAAAATGGAAGTCGGATTTAGGTGAAATTGCTCCATTGTTATAATTAACATAAACATCGTTCCAATTGACATTTTCACCTAAATATATACAATTATCCCCTACGTGATCCGAAGTGCCCATATTACCTGATGTTATTGTATTACTATAATTTGTTAAATCGCCCTGATTGAAACAATTATTGGATACAAAAGATGAATTAATTTCATATGTAGCGCCACCATAGTAAGCATTAAACCAACCATTAAAAAAATTATATGAGATGTTACCCCCTGTTACATAACCGACAGACCACATTACATTATTTGTTATTTTGGCAGGAGTCTGATTAAAATTAGAACTACTTCTTATATAATTTTGGTTGATTTCAGTTCCTTTACATGTTTGATTATTTACTTGTACTGAATTCAAATTGCAATATCTTATGAGAATATCATCAACACCGATATTAACATTTCCTGTGATATAGCAAGCCATCACAGCACTGCCACCACTTTCCTCATTGAAAAAGAGATTACCTAAAATTGTAGTGACACCATCTACATTTTCATTCTTTGTATAGTGTCCTATTCCAATAATCGTCAGTTTTTTGGTAATTTTCACTTCATCGCTGATAGGGAATCCTCCTCCTGGCAGGTAAATGACACTGCCGTTGGAGGCTCCTTCAATAGCTTCTTGAAGGGTGCTATACAGCGTGGTTGCGCCGTTGGATGACACCACGGAGATTTGTTGGGCTTGAGCCACTGCCGACACCATAACGGTCAGGAATAAGGTTAAAAGTAATTTTTTCATAATTTTTTGAGTTTTTAAGTTCTTGAGTTAATAAGTTCTTTAAAAATTGAAAATTGAAGATTGAAGATGAAAAGTAGTTAAAGAGTAGTTAAAAGGGAGTTAAAGAGTAGTTAAAGGGACAAATGATTAATTGAAAATTTAAAATTGACAATTGAAAATTACGCTGCCCTCAAAGCATATCTTTCACCTCTTACTTCTCACCTCTTACCTCTAAAAATACACACAAAAAAACGTGGACTAAAACTTCGTCTATGTTCCTGAGGTATCGGCAAACACCCAACTATCATATACGAGTAAAAGCCCACGCCATAGGCGTGAGCGCTTTGCTTTTACTCTTGATAGTTTCTTTCAAATTTTGCCGATTTTCAGAAACAAGAATACAAGTTAAACGCTTTTATAATATCAAAAGATGATTATCTGTAGTGTTACATAGGCATAAATAATTTATGATGATGTCTCGAAAGTGCAAATATAGACATTTTCTCTGAAAACCACAAATTTTAAAGTCCAAAAATGCTCACGAATCACACGACACATAACATATTCGTAAAATTCGGTCGATTCGTTTATTTACATGAATTACCATGAGATTTGTCGAAGACCTAATGACCGAAGGGAGGTAATTGGCCATGAATTGTCATGAAATGGGAGTGTCGTGAATCTAACAACTAATAACTCACTTCGAGTGCTGCAAAGAGGCGGTCAAGGGCGGCATCGGCATCCCCGTTGGTTTCATTAAGGAGGGTAACGAATTTGGAGCCGATGATAGCACCGGCAGCATTTTGCTGGGCAGCTTGTAAGGTCTGAGCATTACTGATACCAAAACCAATCATTCTGGGATTGCGTAGATTCATTCGGTCGATGCAGCGGAAATAATCTTGTTTGCTCTCATCGAAACTTTTCTGAGTCCCCGTTATTGCAGCCGAACTAACCATATAGATAAAGCCGTCGGTATGTTCGTCGATGAAGCGGATACGTTCCTCGCTTGTCTCAGGTGTAATGAGCATGATGACACGCAAGTCGTAGCGATCAGCAATGGGTTTTACAATTTCTAGATAGTCTTTAAAAGGGAGGTCGGGAATAATCATGCCACTTACCCCACTATCTACACACGACTTGCAGAAAGCTTCAAATCCATAATGCAAAATAGGATTGAGGTAGCCCATCAGGATAAGCGGGATATGCACCTGGTCTTTGATGGACTTCAACTGTGCGAAGAGGATTTTCAGCGACATGCCATTTTTCAGGGCTGTCGTTGCAGCACTCTGGATGACAGGGCCGTCGGCCAACGGGTCGCTGAATGGGATGCCCACTTCTATCATGGCGATGCCACGACGCTGCATGGTAAGGATAACATCTGTGGTGGATTCGAGTGTCGGACATCCGGCACAGAAATATAGCGAAAGAAGTTTCTGGTCTTTGCTATTGGCGAAAAGTTGATTGATTTTATTCATGATTAAAAATTTTTATAGTGGTAGAGGTAAGAGGTCTAAAGTCTTTTTCTCTAACCACTGTTAGGAAAGATTTGAGTTTTTGGATGTCTTTAAGACCTGGAGAGATTTCGAAGCGGGAGTTGAGGTCGATGCCTATGCAGCGGTCGTGGTGGAAAGCCAAGATGCTATCAGCGTCGTCAGGACCGATGCCACCGCTGAGCAGGAATGGGGTGCTACCATGGTAGGCCGTAAGTACACTCCAGTCGAATTTCTCGCCATTGCCGCCGACAGCTTTGCCTTTTGTGTCGAAGAGGAAGTAATCGGCGAGACCTTCAAAGGCTACAGTCTGCACAAGGTCGTCAGGTGTAGCGATATTGAAGGCTTTGATGATGGAGATGTTCTCACGCAATATTTTGAGCGACTGGATATATTCAGGGGATTCATGGCCATGGAGTTGGACGACATCAAGACCATAGTTATCAATATGGCGTATGATATCATCCATAACACTATTGACGAACACACCAACACGCTTCGCATTACTTGGAAGATAGACTGGCCGTTCAGCGACATAACGTCTGGAATGGGGCCAGAAAATGAATCCCATGTAATCGACACCAAGTGCTTCTGTTTGGCGAATGTTTTCGGCATCACGCATGCCACAAACTTTTATGAGCATTTGATACTACTTATTAGTATAACATAAATGACTACAGAACTCGACAATAAATTGCACAAATAAGCACGAAGTTCTCTCGGTATTTTTAACACGAAATGCATGAATTAACCATATTCTTTGATTCGTGAATTTAGAGAGATTCGTTGTCGTTTAAATCAGTGGTCATGGAGGATATGGATGAACGTGGAGAGAGTTTCACCTGGGGAAGGAGTCTTCATGAATGTTTCTCCGATGAGGAATCCACGGAAACCAGCATCACGGAGTGCACAAACCGTATGGGGATTGCTAATGCCACTTTCGCTAATTTTAACCACCTCCTGGGGAAGTAATTCTGCCAAGCGGAAGGATGTTTCAACATCAGTGATAAATGAACCAAGGTGTCGGTTGTTGATACCACAAAGGTCAGGAATGAGTTCGACATATTCCAGTTCCTGCTCATCGTGCATTTCCAAGAGTACCTCCAATCCCAACTCATGGGCTATGGTTAGGAGTGATTTGCACTCTTTCTTTGTGAGGTCGGCAGCAATGAGTAAGACAGCCGATGCACCACACAACCGAGCCTGGAAAAGTTGGTACTCATCGATAATGAAGTTTTTGTACAGGATAGGGATAGTGACACCGCTCAGCCGAGCAATACGGATGAATTCATCACATCCTCCAAAATACTTTTCATCGGTGAGGATGGAGAGGGCAGCAGCACCATTCTGCTGATAACTCAGGGGAATATCCTCTGCTTTACCATCTTGTTTGATCCATCCTTTTGACGGTGACTTCCGTTTGAATTCAGCTATGATTCCAGTATCCGATTGCATCAATGCTTTCGACATTGAGACGGTAGGGATCTGAAGTATCTTTTCCACCTGCCGATACAATTCCGCTGGAGAAAGAAGCTGTTTGTTACGCTCCACTTCTATATGTTTATATGCAACTATTTCTTGTAGGATGTCCATGGATTGTATAAGTTGACGAGTTGACAAGTTATTTGATTCATTAGTTGGCAAGTTGTTTACCTTTAAGTAGACAAGTAATTTAATAATATAGAGGGTATCACTTTTTTACTTGTCAACTATCTCTTATGAATTCAGTTCTACAAATTTATGGAAGGTTTTCAGAGCATTGCCACTGTCGATGCTTTCACGAGCGATAGAAATACATTCCTCAATACTTTTCTTTCCTTTTTCGAGTACTTGGATGCCAAAGGCAGCATTGGCAAGCACGATGTTTTTCTGCGCAGGGAGTGCCCGATTCTCAAGTACAGCATCGAAGATTTCAGCAGCCTCTTCCTCTGTTGCACCACCTCGAAGCTCCTCGGGTTTGGCAAAGTCGAAACCGAGGTCTTGTGGTCGAAAAATCCTTTCATAATCATTGGTTGTCACTTTGAAGTCGCTGGTAAGCGAGATCTCATCGTATCCATCGATGGAGTTGACGATACCATAGTCGATGCCTATTTTCTGATATACCTGATGGTAGAGACGCATCTGGTCGAGATTGGCCACACCCAAAAGTTGACACTTAGGCTGTGAAGGATTGACAATGGGTCCTAAGAGGTTGAAAATAGTTGGGAACTGAAGTGCCTTTCGGATTGGTCCAACGAATTTCATCGCACGGGCAAATAGTTGGGCATGAAGATAGACGATACCAGCTTCGTTGAGAGAACGATTCAGACGGTCGATATCATCTGTAAATTTGATACCATGATGTTGGATGACGTTGGAGGCACCACTGACAGAGGTGGCGGCATAGTTGCCATGTTTTGCAACTTTATAGCCAGCGCCAGCGATTACGAAACAAGCCGTGGTAGAGATATTAAACGTGTTTTTGCGGTCGCCACCTGTTCCAACGACATCTATATAACGATCGGCATTGAGTATAGCAGGGACGCCTGTCTCCAAGATACCATCACGAAAACCAAGGAGTTCATCCACTGTGACACCACGCATTTGTAAACATGTCAGCAGTGCCGTGATTTGTTCGTTAGGATACTCACTGTGTGTGATACCAATGAGGATTTTTTTCATCTCTTCCCGAGTAAGAAACTCATGATTAAGGAGTTTTGCTAAGATTTCTTTCATGATTATAATGTACTTTTTGGATATTGGATATTGAAGATTGAATATGGAGATTTCGTTACATCGATATGTCGATATATCATTCTATCGAATCTAAAATTAATTACTACTAAAGACAAAATTTCTAATGATGTCGAGTCCATTAGGAGTGAGAACCGACTCTGGGTGGAATTGAATACCATGGATGTCGAATGTGCGATGACGTAGTGCCATGATTTGTTCTTCGTCGCTCAAAGCAGTGATTTCCAGACAGTCAGGAAAATTATCTTTTGAAACCACCCACGAGTGATAACGACCAACAGTGATGACTGACGGCAATCCTGTGAAGATTTTATCTATGAGCGTCGAGGATTGCAAATCCGCTTCATTCTCTCTATATGTTGGCAAGATATGGCATGGTGTGGCAACACCATGAAAAACTACTGATAGATTTTCCAGTTTAGCTCCGAATACTTCGCCGATAGCCTGATGTCCGAGGCATACACCTAAAATGGGCTTTCGGCCTGCATATGTGCGGATAACATCGCATAACAATCCCGCTTCAGAAGGAATACCAGGCCCCGGACTAAGAATGATTTTATCGAAAGTCTCAAGTTCGTCGAGATTGAATTGGTCATTGCGCAGCACTGACACCTCTGCACCGAGTTCCTTGACTAAATGACTCAGATTGTATGTGAAAGAGTCGTAATTGTCGATGATGATGATTTTCATTTTCATATTCATTTTCTTTCTGCCATATTGATGGCGCGTCTAAGCGCACCGAGTTTGTTGTTTACTTCCTGTAGTTCATATTCCTCATCGCTCTTTGCCACGATACCACCTCCAGCCTGGAACCACAGTTCGCCATTACGGCTGACGAATGTGCGGATGGTGATAGCCTGATTGAGGCTGCCGTCGAGGCCGATGATGCCGATACAACCGCCATAGGCACCACGGTTGTGGGGCTCGTATTCCGAGATTAGCTGCATAGCTCTTACTTTGGGCGCTCCACTCAATGTCCCCGCAGGGAAAGTATCAATAAATGCCTGAATAGGATCGGCTTCATCATTGAGTACACCACTTACCCTACTCACCAAGTGGATGACATGGGAATAATATTGCAGGTCTTTGTAAAAGTCCACTTTCACATGATGACAGTTGCGGCTCAAATCGTTGCGTGCCAAATCCACCAACATCACATGTTCGGCATTCTCTTTAGGATCATTACGCAGATACTCTGCCCCTATGCGGTCAGCATCTGCATCGCCCGTTCGTTTTGTTGTCCCGGCAATGGGGTCGATGTATGCGGTGAAAGTGCCATTTTCACTTTTCACGATACGGCAATGTGTCTCGGGCGAAGAACCAAAGATGCGGAAGCCACCGAAATCAAAGTAGAAAAGATACGGACTGGGATTGATACTTCGCAGGGAACGATATAGCCGGAAGTCGTCGCCTTCAAATTTCTGGATAAAACGTCGACTAAGTACAATCTGAAAGACATCGCCTCTTAGACAATGCTGTATTCCACGTCGGATGTTTGCCTTATGCTCTTCGTCGGTCAGTGTCGAGGTTACATCTCCCACAGGATGGAAATCATACGACTGCACATTGCCTCGATTCATTGCCCGCAAAACATCATCGATATCGGAGTTGTCTCCGAGTGTCACCACTCTTAGTAGATTATTGTGATGGTCGAACACGATGATGGTCTTATAGAGAATATAATAAACATCAGGGGCATCGTTTTTCTCCTGTGTTTCATCCTTGACTGGGATATTCTCAAAATATCGCACTGCATTGAAAGAAGTATAGCCGAAGAGTCCGCATACATTAGCATCCTCACCATCTACCTCTATATGGTCGATGAGTGAATGAATGGCTGAAGCAACATCGTAGTCTGCATCGATTTCATGTTTCTCCTGCCGACCATCGGGAAAGGAAATTGTAGCAAAGCCATGGCCTACAGCGACACTTGCCATCGGATTGATGCCGATAAATGATCTGGAATTGCTGGCCTCATGGTAATCGGAGCTCTCCATCAGCGCACTCTGCGGATAAATGTCTCTCAACTTCATATACACGCCTACGGGTGTATAGAGGTCAGCTAGTATAGTTTTGCTTATGGTATGATATTTGTACATTTTTCTTGGGAGTTTGGGAGTTAATACTATTGCATTTATAATTTGGGATTGGGATAATTGGGAATTAATTGGGAAGGGGTGAGATAGATTGGAGGAGTATTCTCTCACCACTTACCTCTAAGAAAACCTCATGTTGTTTAGATACGTTTCGATATCTTTATCACCTCGACCGCTAACTGTGAGAACCACCACATCTTCAGGCTTGAACTGAAGTTTTGAGAGGGCAGCAATGGCATGAGCGCTCTCAATAGCGGGTATGATACCTTCGAGGCGGGTCAATTCATAGCCCGCACGAATAGCTTCGTCATCATTGATGCTAATTACTTTGGTGCGTCCTTTCTGTGCCATGTTACAATGCATAGGACCTACGCCTGGATAGTCGAGACCAGCAGAAATGGTAAACGCCTCTTGAATCTGTCCATCCTCATTTTGCATTACCAACATCTTGGCTCCATGGAGGATACCCACGGTTCCCCGATGGAAAGTGGCTGCTGTGAAATCTGTGTTGTAACCATGTCCACCTGCCTCAGCCAATACAATTCTCACCCTTTCGTCATCCATATAATGGAAGATGGTTCCAGCCGCATTGCTGCCTCCACCGATACATGCGATGAGATAATCTGGATAGTCACGTCCAATTTTCTCTTCCAACTGCCATTTAATTTCTTCGGAGATGACACTCTGCATTCGAGCTACGAGGTCAGGATAAGGATGCGGTCCCATTGTACTTCCCACAATATAGAAAGTGTCGGCGGGATGGCAGCACCAGTCGCGTATGGCTTCTGAACAAGCATCAGAGAGGGTCATGTTACCTGTTCTGACGGGATGCACCTCTGCACCGAGCATTTTCATGCGCTCTACATTGGTGTGTTGACGTTCCACATCAGTTGCCCCCATAAACACCTCGCATTGCATGTTCATTAGCGCACATACAGTGGCAGTAGCTACACCATGCTGCCCTGCTCCTGTCTCGGCAATGATACGTGTCTTTCCCATCCGTTTTGCCAGTAATATCTGACCGATAGTGTTGTTGATTTTGTGAGCACCTGTATGATTGAGGTCTTCACGTTTGAGGTACATTTGGCAGCCATAATGCTCACTCATGCGTCGGGCGAAATACAATGGTGAGGGCCGTCCCACATAGTCCTTCAGCAGTGCATGGTATTCCTGCTTAAATTCCTCAGATTCGATAATGGGCAGGTAAGCCTCTTGTAGGTCGTGAACGCACTTGTAGAGGATTTCAGGGACATAAGCACCTCCAAACTCACCATAGAATCCATTTTTGTCAACATGATAATTTTGCATAATTTTATTTATTTGTAGTTAAAAGGGTGTTAAAGAGTAGTTAAAGGGGAGTTAAAAGGACATCACCTTAGATATACCATTCACTTTCATCCTATCAATTAACTCATCAACTTATAATCTCATCAAAAAAATTTGAGGCCTGTCGTAAGAACGACAGGCCTCAACGTATCTTTAAAGTAAAAACTATAGGTACATGGCTATCTTCTCACGATCTTTTGAATCTTGAGCACTGCCACCACCAATAGTTTGCTATTCTTATCATTTTGCTTAATTTATTCTACATTTATAACATTTCGTTGGCAAAAGTATACATATTCTTTCAATCTGCAAAATTTTTATGTAGTTTTTTTTTGAATAACAGGCATTTTTTTTGCAAAAATAGGAAATCAATGGATTTCTAACATATATAGTGGTATGTTTTTATAAGATGTGATGAAAAATGGTCGCTAAGAGGAGCGACCATTTCCTGAAATCATTCTTTTACCTTTATCTTTTGCATAATATCGAGAAGTTCGGAGCGATAACCATGAGGGTCGAAACTACAACTTTTGCGCACCAAATCACTTGCCATTTTAATATTTGCATCTCCTTTATAGGGTGATTTTCGCAAAACCATTCCGTAAGCAGCAACACCAGCAGCGAAATTAAGATTCTCGGAAGCGGGCAGTAGTTTCATGTTGCTATCATACATATCCTCCACAGAGACCTCCACAGTTAATGGTATGCTTGAGGCATTGAGAGATTTCTTATACCTGCAATCAAAGGTGGCTAAAACATGACGTTGTGAGGATTGTTCCTTTATACACTCATCAAACTTATTGGTTGGCACAATCTCATAGAGTGCTGTAATCGTCTGTCCTGCTCCTATCTCTCCAGCGTCTTTCTTGTCATCTTCGAAATCTTCCTGTGAGAGTAGCCGATTCTCATAACCGATAAGCCGATACTCACTTACCATCGTACTATCAAAGGAAACTTGGCACTTTGTATCGTTGGCTACGCTAATGAAACGCTCACGTTCATGCACAAACACTTTCATCATCTCATTTTCACTATCTATATAATAATAGGTGCCATTACCAGCGTTTGAAATTTTCTCCATCATACCGTCGTTCAGGTTTCCGTAGCCGAAGCCTAAGCAGGTCATATAGATACCCTTTGAGGCATAACGTTCCACCATTGAGACGAGTGAATCTACATTGGTAACACCCACATTGAAATCTCCATCGGTGCCCATAATGACTCGATTGTTATACTTTGGATTGTAGTTGGCAGAAGCCTCCTCATATGCCATCCTCAATGCAGCACCTCCTGCAGTGCTTCCGTCTGCAGTTAGACTTTTTATAGCTTTTTTGATTTTGTCAGCCTTTTTCACAGGAGTTGACTCTAACACTTTCTTCACTTTTCCAGAATAGGTAATCAAAGAGATGCGGTCTTCAGGGTTCAATTGTCCAAGCATCGTGATCAGTCCTTTCTTTAATAACTCTAATTTATCAGAACTGTCCATCGAGCCTGAGACATCGACCAAAAATACATAATTAGCTTGTGGCACCTCGCTACTTTTCAATTCTTTTCCCTTGAGGCCCAACCTCAACAAGCGGTGCTCAGCATTCCAGGGGCATTCGCCCACCTCAGCATTGATAGCCACTGTATTGTCATCAATAGGAGCTGGATAGTCAAAAGTGAAATAATTGAGATATTCCTCGATGCGGACACTCGAAGGGTCAATCTCATAGCCACTGTTAGCATACCTTCGCATAATAGCATAGGCTGCACCATCGGCATCCACTGAAAAAGTGGAGACAGGCACATCTACAACTTTGACGAAAGGATTGTCAGTAAACTCATCAAACTGATCGCCACCTTGCTCAGGTAGGATCATATTCCCTTCATACGCATCCATCAATCCATAATTGTAACCGAATTGTTCTGCTACACCATCATCGGTATTACATCCTACCAATAGAAATGCCAATAGAATTGGCAAAAAATAAACGGTTTTTCTTTTCATACTATTTTTTTCGTTTTTGGTTGTATTTACTTTCAAAACGATCAAAAACAAAAAACTTGCATGAAAAAAGAGTTTTTTAGGCTTTTAACAATAGACTTTAGGTTTTAAACCCTAAAACCTTCAATTTAGTATTTGATATTAGCCGACAGTTCTTGCCAAATGTTCTCATCGGGCAATGGAGCCTCGGCATGAATATTGATATGTGAGACAGGATGCTCGAAATCAACATACCTTGCTAACAAAGATATACTTCCATCTGGATTGGAACGACGCGCCCCATATTTGAGGTCTCCGCGGATGGGAGTTCCCATGGCTGCCAGCTGGCATCGTATTTGATGATGCCTTCCGGTGAAAAGCCTTACTTGGAGCAGTGAATAACGTGGAGAGGCCGACAACACCTCATAACTGAGCATCGCCTTCTTGGAGTTTGGCACCTCATGGTCATAGAGATAACTTTTGTTTTGTTTCTCATTACGATAAATCCATCCAGTGAGTACAGCCTTTTCCTGCTGTGGTCTTCCCTGTACGAGTGCCCAATAGGTTTTATGAACTTGACCATCGGCAAACATTTTGTTCAGTCTTGCCAACGCTTTAGATGTCCGTGCGAAAACCACAAGACCAGACACAGGTCTATCCAAACGATGTACAACCCCAACAAAAGCCTTGCCAGGTTTATCGTACTTTTGTTTGATGTATGCAGCCACCATATCAGAGAGCGGCGTATCGCCAGTCTTATCACCCTGAACGATTTCGCCGCTGCTCTTGTGTACGATTATTAAATGGTTGTCTTCATAGACTACCTTCATCATGTGTATTGTTTACATGTTCATACCACCATCGACCTGAATAACCTGTCCTGTGATATATGAAGACATGTCGCAAGCGAGGAAGGTAGCCACATTGGCGATATCCTCAACGGTGCCGCCACGACGGAGAGGTATTTTTTCCATCCACTCCTTGCGAACGTCCTCTGGCAATTGCTGTGTCATCGGCGTGTCGATGAACCCCGGAGCTATAGCATTAGCGCGAATACCACGGCGACCCATTTCCTGGCCAATACTCTTAGCAAGGGCAATCAAGCCTGCCTTTGAGGCTGCATAGTTACACTGCGCAGCATTGCCATGTACACCCACAACCGAAGACATATTGATGATGGAGCCACCACGCTGACGCATCATAATAGGTGTGCAAGCATGGATGAAGTTGAATGCTGATTTTAAGTTGACATTGATGACAGCATCCCACTGTGCCTCAGTCATTTTAAGCATCAGGCCATCCTTTGTGATGCCGGCGTTATTGACAAGGATGTCTATACTGCCAAAATCATCCATGATTTGTTGCACTACCTCTGCTGTCTGAGCAAAGTCAGCAGCATTGCTGGCATATCCCTTAGCTTTAACACCTTTTTCGGCGATTTCAGCCTCTGTTGCTTTTCCGTTTTCGTCAATCACCAAGTCTGTGAATGCCACATTGGCACCTTCCTCAGCGAATTTAAGAGCGATAGCTTTTCCGATACCGCGTGCAGCACCTGTTACAAGTGCAGTCTTACCTGTTAGTAATCCCATAATTTATATATTTAAAATTGAAGATTAAAGATTGAAAAATACCTTAGTTTACTTGCCAACCTACCTATTTATTCCTTTTTCCCAAAGCACCATAGACGACTTTAGCCACAAGAGGTTTACTCGATTCCTCTGTCAGTCCATGTCCAAGCCTACCATAGATATATGGTACCTCAAGACCCTTGATACAATAGTGGGTAATATCGGCCACCAAATCAACATTATCGATGTCAAACTCCCCATCGGCTTTTCCCTCAGTATATACTTTGCGGAAAAGTTCGATCTCGTCTTCATCGAAATTTTTCCTCATTTTCTCTACCATCCAAATATTACGGAAAAATTCGGCCCTGAGGTTTCCATTCCTCACGACCGTCTCCTTAATCATGAACAGATGCGTATATATCAGTTCAATAATTTTGTCTAATGGTGGGATTTTCTTAGCCGCAACTTCGTCAAGTTTATCAGACAATCGTTCCAACTCAGATGCAATAACAGCATAATATACATCTTCTTTACTTTTAAAATATGTATAGAGTGTACGGCGTCCTTTCCCAGATGCCACAGCAATGTCATTCATCGTTGTATTCTCGATGCCTTTTTTGGCAAAAAGTTGTCTTGCCACATCTACAAGCGTCTGTCTAGTTTTGGATATTGACATAATCACCTCCGTTTTTGCACAGTTGCATATTGATGTGCAAAAGTATAATTTTTATTTGTTATGCCAAAATAAAACAGCATAAAATGTAGAATTTGTGCGAATTTTTGAACAATTTGCATGTTTTTCGAAAAAAAATACCGAAAAATTTGGTGGAAAGTCCACAAATGTGTACCTTTGCAACCGCTTAAACATCGCGGAGTGGAGCAGTTGGTAGCTCGCCAGGCTCATAACCTGGAGGTCGCACGTTCGAATCCTGCCTCCGCCACTATAGAAACCATCCTTCGGGATGGTTTTTTTATTTCATCTATGATGAGTATGGGGTGAGAAAAGCATTTTTCGTTTTTATTATTGGTCATAACGAAAAAAAATGTTACTTTTGCTTTTGATTTGTATTAAAGTAGATTCAAAATACCTTAAAATAAAAATGGACAGGAGAGAATTTATCAAGAATTCAGCATTGGCCACTGTTGGCGGTCTCTTGCTGACGACACCATTAGCAAATATCTCTGCACAAACAAAAGATAAGTCAAACAAAGAATTAACCAACGAACCATACCACATGAGAGTCTTATTAATCAACGGTAGCCCCCGTAAAAACGGCAACACATTCGCTGCACTGAATGAAGCATCGAAGAGACTGGAAACACATGACATAGAAACTGAAATAGTACAAATAGGAGCAAAACCTATCCGTGGTTGTATAGCATGCGGTCAATGTCATTCTAAGGGTCTAGGACGCTGCGTGTTTGATGACGACCTCTGCAATCGCATTGTGGAAAAATTGGACGATGTTGATGCCCTCATCGTTGGTTCGCCCGTCTATTATGGTCAGCCTAATGGCACCGTGCTCTCGCTTATTCAACGCCTATTCTATTGCGCTGGCAGCAAGGTGCAAAACAAGCCAGCGGCCGCAGTCTGCGTATGCCGACGTGGTGGTGCCACAGCAGCCTTCCAAACACTGAACATGCCATTTCAGATGATGAACATGCCTGTAGTGAGCTCTCAATATTGGAACATTGTTTACGGACAATCTGAAGGACAAGCAAAACTCGATACAGAGGGAATGCAGACCATGAGGACTATGGCAGATAACATGGCTTGGCTATTGAAGAAAATCCACACTGACGGGCAACCTAACTATCCAGAACGTGAGCCAACTCAATGGATGAATTTCGTGAGGTGAGTCAAATCCAGCGATATCCGTGTTCCTTACAATAGTCAACGGCATATTGAAAGCCGTTGAAAGCTGATTTTCGTATCCATTTCAGACCTATCTTCTCATCTTTTGGCACGCCATTTCCTGTCATGTGAAACCACCCGATGGCAAACTGAGCCTGCGCATCGCCACCATTTGCTGCTAATTCATACCAAAAAGCACATTCTTCCAAATTACGCTCAATGCCATCACCATTCCAATAAGCCGCCCCACAATTTTTCTGACTTTGGACATGCCCCTGAAAAGCTGCTTCACGATACCAAAGAAAAGCCTTGTGGTGGTCGGTTTCCACCCCTTGCCCTAAATAAAATGCGTTGGCCACATTGACTTGAGACTGCATATCCCCTTTTTCGGCTGCCTTCAAATACCAAAGGAAGGCATTTTCTGCACTCTGCCCCACCCCCTTTCCATAATAGTAGCACTCCGCCACATTAAAACAGCCATACACATCATCGAGCATAGCCGCTTTCATGTACCACTCAAAAGCTATTTCAAGATTCACTTTCACTCCAATGCCACGCTCATAGCAGACTCCCAGGTTGTTCATTGCCTTGGTGTCGCCTTCATAGGCTTTTTGTCGATAACCATCAGCTTTATTGCGTTCGTGCATACAATTTTATGATAAAAAGGTTTTTGTTTGAGATAGAAGTATAAGACTGTCATTATGCCACCCGACAAGGGGTGTAAATTAACTATTGCGGTCTATTCATTCTGTAATATCACTATACTTTAATAGATAAGTGTCGTATTGGGTCTCGAATGGATGGAAGGGAGTTGACACATCTGCTGCTGGGGCAAACATACGACAAACTACTTCTGGCATAGCATCTGCTTTGATATAATAATATCTGAAGGTTGTCCCCACAGGTCCATCTCCTTTCTTCCACCCAGGGAAATGAGTTTTTGCAAACTTAGGACCTTGTCCACTAACTGCCGCATTGACAGTGAGAACGATACCACGGTCTGTCTGTTCGAAATTCAACGACAATGAGTCGCCTGTAATGAGTATTCCGTTGCCATTCTTGTCGGAGCAGAAAGCCGCATCTATACCGCTATGATTACCTTCAAAATAAAGGTCGTCCTTATGTTTAGCCCAAAAACCATAACGATTAGCCCTACAGCGTCCTGGATAACTGGCAAAGGGTCCATATCCTATCCATTGCACACGGTCGATGCTTTGATCAAGTAAATAGGCCACGCCTAATTCAGCGCGAAAAACGTCGGCAGTATCTGGAGCTAATATGAACTTCACTTCCTCTCCGCCATTGATGGCACGACTTTGAATATCGGCCTTTACCTGACTATTATTAATTGGCAACAAATATTTTTCAGGCAGGCGTCCCTTTTGAGTGAGTCGCTCGCCCATGGTAGCCTTTCGCCCTGTGCGAATGAGTTCTTGTCTAATAAGTACCGAACTATTTCCTTGCCCAATCCAGTCTATCTGTGGCTTATTAATGACAAACGACTGGTGAAGGAAAATATTACCCTGATCATCTTCTATATCGAACTGAAGGAGGCTGAGACCATTTTGTCTGGGAAGTCTCAGTGTATAAGAAACAGAACCACGTGGCTTACAATCAGGACTGAAAGCACCGTGCATCACAGTGTCACGATTATTGGTCAATGTCCAATGGAAAGTAACATTATCTTTCAGATTAAGGAAGTCGTAACGATTTACAATATTCAGCACATCACCATCTACACGCTCCACAAAAGCCCTCGCATAGTTATGCTGCAATTCGAAATAATTGGGCAAAGGTGTGCGGTCTGCATAGAGAAGTCCATCAGTGCCTTTATTGCCATACATTTCAAAGCCACCACTCTCAGAAGTGAAGACTCGTTCCTCATAACCATATAGGCTTTTAAGAGAATCGCTGAAAGGCATACCTTGATCTACCCATTCCCAGACACTGCCTCCTGCAATACTTGGTGTACGCTCAATGATTTCCCATTGTCGGTCGTGATCTTCCAAGGAGATACCGAGTGTATGACAATACTCAGTGAAGATAACAGGCCGGTCTGATTGCTGGTAGAAATCCGCGATTTGCTCCGTCGATGGGTAATGGGGCGCATAGATATCCGCCACTTTAGGGAAATCGTAATTAAACCTGCGGAAATAGCTACCAACCTGAGGATAACAAATGGGGCGAGAGGAATCAAGTTCACGCTTCACATAGTCACCCAGCCTTATACAAATATCAGTCAGTGGATTCTCATTGCCAAGACTCCAAATCAGTACAGAGGGATGGTTTTTATCACGTCGAATGGTAGCCTGTGCTCTTTGCTGCAGAACAGGATAGAAAGTAGAGTCTGAGAGATTTTTGTCGCCATAGCCAAAAGGAACCTCATCGATGATATAGAAACCGAGAGAGTCTGCCAGTTGATAAAAACGCGGTTCTCGTGGGTAATGTGACGTACGGATATAGTTGACAGAAGCCTCCTTCATCAGTTTCATGTCTTGTAGGGTGCGAGCCTCGTCTATGACTTTTACTGTCACTGGGTCGGTGGAGTGGCTGGTCACACCACGTAATTTAATGGCTTGTCCGTTTAGCTTCAGTATATTACCCTCCACAGATACCTCGCGGAAGCCGAATTTGTGTACAAATGTCTGAAGTGTTTTGTCCTTTTGGCTTAGTGTTGTCTTTAATATATATAAATAAGGTGTTTCAGCTGTCCAAAGTTTTGGTTCAAAAACTGACAGACATTCCCCATTTCCTTCTGTAATCCGATTTCCAAGAGCATCAAAGATTTCATGCTTAACCATAGTGTTTCTACTGGCATTGGCAATATCTGTTTTTACTATTACCTCGCCTGTGTTTTTCGTCTGGATAGTCAAATCTTTCAAATGGGTATACGGTACTGCCATCAATGTCACATCACGAAAGATACCATTAGGTGCCCAATCATCATTATAGTCAAAGTCACTCCCCCAGAACTGCGAAATGACCCGCATGGAGAGTTGCTGATGTTCTGATTTCTTATCAAGATAAGGAGTGATATCAAACATTGCCGTGTTGTAACCAGAACGCCATGAACCCACAGCCTTGCCGTTGACCCACAAATCATAACCATATAATACACCATCAAAACAAATCACGATTTGCTGCCCCCTCCACTTCTCAGGCACAGTGAAAGTGGTGCGGTAATACCCCGTCATTGGCTTTGCTTTGTCATAGTTAGGTTGACAAAAGCCATAAACCTCCCAACAGCCTGGCACTGGAATACTTCCCCACGTCTCGTCGGCATCGGGTATAGTCAAGTCGTCTACAATTCCTTGTATCACCTTCAACTGCCATTCTCCGTTCAAACTCTTCATCATCTGCGAGTCAGTCACGGGCAAAACATCCATGAAGGCATCCCTGACCTGAGCCTTAATGCCAACAATAAGCCACATAAGGCAAATCACACTTACAATCCTTCTCATCCTCTTTTTCAATTAAGTAGGTAATCAAAATTATCTGTAACTATCATTCTTGTAGGTGTCGTATAGCCTTTTATGTTTCTTTGGCACATCTTTCTCTCTCATCCTCAGTCACATAGCCCGCTATGCTCCATCGTCTGAGAAAGAAATCTACATCCAAATAAATCATAAAATACTATCATGTAATTTTGACCACCTACTTTTCAAAATTCTATCTTCTTATACTTGAGATCGATTTTCGTATATTGATGTCTGTTATTCCAATGCTCAAATAGGCCGAGAGGTGCATCCAAAGCCTTACCCTCCTGCATATAGACAGTTCCACTTGGGGTATTAGGAATACTGGCGGCCTCACGCAGATATTCATCACAATAGTTTAAACTGCCAAACTCTGGCCATTCATTAATAATGATATCCATACCGACAGCATCACATGCCACTTCGTCCTGTGACACTATGATGGAGCAGGCCCAGTCGCCACAGAATGGTTCTTTCATCCATTTGGGATTTGGCGCACCATTGACGTCGCGTGAACCGTAAGTACCATCAATGAGGAATAGCAATGTTTTCTGTCCCATATTCCTATGAGCCATCCAATCGACAAAGGTTTTATATCCTGGTTTCCCATTTCGTTTATCTTGGCTCACATTGTTATGTGCATTCTGCCGCCATAGCAAATTGATATCGGTGGCGCCATACCAATTTTTGGCGGTCAGTGTCACACCTGGACCTGAATGCGTTTTCAGCAGTGCTGAATTGATGAGATAGTCGGCATCAACAACACACTTAGCCATACCTCGTGCCATTTTACCATTGTCCACTGAATATGCAATCTGCTCAGGATAGTATTCACATTTCTCACGCCCATCCCCACCAATATTATCAATCATTCGGACAAACGGAAACTCGCGGTGTATCTTATCATATATAGAATCTGTGATTGCACGACTGGGTTCGCAGAGTATAATGTCTTGTTGGCGTATCCCCCCATCATGCACCATAGAGCGTACTAAAGCCAATGTTGTGAAAGGCGACGAGTTCAATTCTATTGTGTCGTTATGAGTGATGGCATTGTTCATATTCAATTTGACTACGATAGTCTCGCCCCTCTTGTACCCCCGATTTCCTCGTCCATGCGTCTTATTGAAATGGCGGAATAGTGCCCGCCATGCCTTCTTGGCCGTCGGCTCACCAGTAAGTTGCATCACGGCCTCCGGAATCATGGAATCAGCTCTCTGCTGGTCATTCCATCTGTCTTCCACCCAAAGACCTGTATGCCCGTCCCACTTGGCAACACCCGGTGCATGTATCCATGCCACACGACCTGGATGGATACCACGTCCCACACCTATCGGCTGATTGGGACCGACAAAGAGTTTCGGTGTTTGTGAATTGTATTCGCCGAAAAACAAGCGGTTGCGATTGACAGGTTCTTCCAACAATTGTATGGTCGTAGAGGGACCTAGGTCAGGGTTTTTCCATGCTTTCAACTGCCAGACGAGTCTGCCATCCTTATCTATCTCAACAGCCTGTACTGGAGCATTCGCAGTATCCATCGGCTCTTTATTCCACTCATTATACCAATTGTTGATAATGTGATTACCATTCTTCAAACGTATGGTTTTCTGAGGTTGTGTCACTCCATAGTCCGTGGTGTTGAGTTCCCATACGATTTGCCCTTGGCGATTAATCTCCTGAACCAAACCCTTTCGTCCTGTAATAAGCAAGTTGCCAGTTTTCGGCATTTCTTGCACACTCCAAGGCAGGGAACCAGTCCAACGGTCAACTTCTTGACCATTGCTCGTAAACTCATGGATGCAGCCCATAGCCATATTCGCCACAAGCAACGTACCACGCGAGGATAGACGTGCATTTCTGAACTGCCCATGCACCGAGCCTTTTTCATTAGTAGGCAATTCAAATTCACGTACTATGCGACACTCTGGAATCTCCATCACGACCGCTTTGGCAGGTATTCCATTCTGCACAAACACCACGTGCGTATTTCCTATGGGCTGTATGGTATGTATCTCTGTTCCCTCTGGTGCAGCATAGCTCCACACCGTCTCGCTTGTCTGGGTAACTTCTGCTATTCCATATTGATGTGCTAACAAAATATGCCCATCTGCCATCAGCATAGCATCGCTGATTTCACCTCGTTTCAGTTGGTCATCATAATTCCAACCGATCTGTCCATCTTTTACAATGAACATCCTCCGCTGTTTACTTTGGCCAGCATAGAAAAAGTTATGGCGTGTAAGAGTAGTATCTATTTCCTGTGCTGAAATGCCAAACACCGCCGTCACTATCAGGCATAGTGTCTGTAATATTCTTCTCGTCATCATTTGTCTGCAAAGATATCATTTTTTTTTGAAATAAAGGCCGCACCTCCCGATGCAGCCTTCACATTTTACAATTTTACACTACTAATTCAATATAACTCTAAATTAACTAAAACTAACGCTGCATAATTTAATAGCCAGGGTTCTGCCATGCTTTCTTATCAGCATCGCTCAGATTGGTTCCGTCTGGATTTTGGAGTGTATCGATGAATTTCTGTGGAATCGGCCTGTAGTTATGACGATCCTGCACGTTTGGAGCAGCCTCTGGATTGAAAGCCTTAGCCCGCTTCACAAGCAAGTTAGTACGTGCCAGTTCATCCCAACGATTCCATTCACCGAGAAGCTCACGTGTACGCTCGTTGAAGATGAAATTCAACATACGATCGTAGTCGCCGGTTGCGCCAATTGCAGCAAGCACGGCCTCGTCTTCTGCTGGCAGCTGGGTGTAGCTCGTAATCTGAAGATTTGAAGCGTCGGTGGTCTCATCGATACCCGTTGATAGATAATAGGTATTGGTGTGAGTCATCGAAGCGTAGTATGCCTCAGTATTATTGAGCGTCTTACCTGTAAAGACCTTGTTTTTCTTGACAGTTGTGGCAGTGGCCGTAGAGTTATCTTTGTCACCACCATCAGACTTCAAGAAAGCCATACTTCCATCTGTATAATAGTTTCGGTCTTCACCTTTTTTCCACTGAGCTCTTGCTCTGAGTATATTAACCGTATTGATAGCTTCTTGATATTGTCCGAGTCGCACCTGAGCTTCGGCTTTCACAAGATAGGTTTCACCTGTACGTGCCATGATGACATCGCGGTGTGCATCACCTTTCTCGCCTGTACGCGAACCGTCGGCGGTCTTGTTAATTCCGCAGAACACATTGGTCTTTGAGGGGTCGCCATTGTAGGTGTTCATCTTGTACTGTCCATCTTGGAATGCGACGAAAGCATTTGGCACCCATTTGCCTGTGCGTGGATTAACGAAAGTATGATCAACACCTCCCCTACCGAATGTTCCGTAAGGATTTCCATCGAAACGTCTGTCATCTTTCTTGTTTAGGATGAAGATAATACCTTCATCACCAATAGAGGGAACTTGTGCATCAGTAAGTCCATACTGTGATTTCAAGTCTCCAGCATTCTTGGCTGCATTGTTCAAGCCATAAACAGTTTTGAAAGTTTTCCACATACGAGCATCATTCACATTGTCGAATACAGAGTAAGTGTACTCAGTAGGACGGCAACGCTGAAAGTCCATACCACCTATATACTGTCCACGCTGTACCCATGCTCCAGAGAAGTTAGAGAATTGTGGGTCAAAATAGTTATATGTACGATTGCCGAAACGTCCTTGTGTAGAACTGTCATCATTATGCTCAGCAGCCATAAGGATTTCGGAAAGGCCCTCATTCTTACAGTCAACTCCAGTCCATTTAGCATACAAATCCCAGTAGTCGGCAGCCAACGGACATGCAGCAATGACTTCATCGCAGAGTGTAATAACACGCCCCAGGTCAGCATTCTTGTCATACTTGGAAGCCCAGGATGCGCAACGCTCCGACTGACGATAGAGCAGAGCCTTGGCCAGGAAATGGGCTGCTGTATATTTGGTCCATGTACCATTTCCACGCCATTTGTCCTTTGGCAGCATTTGATATGCATTCTCCAAATCTGAGATAATCAGAGCCAGTGTTTCCTCCTCAGTAGCCCGAGTATAGTCTTTTTTGATTTCGCCATTGGCAGGTTCAGTCTGTAATACCACAGCACCATACTGCGCAAAGAGGCGGTAATAGTTGTAGCCACGTAAGAAGTAAGCCTCGCCAAGAGCTTTGTTGCGACTGTCTTCATTAGCCACATTCACTGCCTTTGCAATGACTAAGTTGGCTGTTGCAATGCCGTAGTACATCTCATCCCAAAGAGCCGATACAGCAGGACAGTTCTTATTGGCAGCTCCTAAAGCTGTTGTCAGGTCAAGTGGATTCAGACGATTGTCGTATGTATTCCAACACTCTGAGGTAAGGTCTGCACCATTGGTAAACTCATCACATCCATATAGAGTGATACCGTAAGCCCACTCATAGCCAAAATGCCAGCGAATATTCCCATAGAGACCGGCAGCCATTTTCAATGCTCCCTCCTCATCTTCAAGCAGTGCGTCAGTCACTTTATGTCCGGCATCTTCAGCCAAAAAGTCATCACTGCAAGAGGTCATACCCAGCAGAGCCAGCATAAAGAATGCGCTGCAAACGATTTTATTACTGATATATTTCATAATGATAAACTTCTTTTTTATTATTTTGTCATATACTCACTCTCTTAGAATTCAACCTGCAGACCAACGGTGAAGCCACGATTAAAGTAAGTCCAACCTGTGTCCAAATCCATGAAGTCTACAGAAGAATACAGCATACCAAGGTTCTTACCCTGAACATAAAGTTTCACATTGCTCAACCCAAGCCCTGCCTTATTAAGCAGTTTCCTATCAAAGTTATATCCTAAAGAGAGATTACGGATTTTTATAAACGAGGCATCTTTGAATCCGAGCAAGCCTGAATATGAGTCACCACCGGCCTGGCTATATACAGGTTTCTGCCAGTCTGCCCCTGTGTTTGAGGGGGTCCAGTAGTCAATTTCGCGCTGTTGGTACATACCGAGCTGTCCTTCACCACCAGTACTTATCATATACTTGAAACGTCCATGCAGTTCGAGTGCTAGTTCAAATCCTTTCCAAGAAATAGAGTTACTCCAACCAGCTGTTAAACGTGGGTTTCTATTGCCGAGGATTACGCGGTCGTCGGCATCAATCTTATAATCTCCATTTTGATCTACTGGCTTCACACTACCCACTGTGAACTTATGTCCATTCTCATTAAACTTGGCCATCTCAGCTGCATCGCTTTCCTGCCAAAGTCCATCGTTCTGATAACCATAGTGTACGGCTATCGACTCGCCGATAAACCATGCATTGTTGATGTCATCCTCCTTGCCATTGGCAAGTTCTACGATTTCATCTTTCTGCCATGCGAAATTGAGACTTGAGTTCCATACAAAATCCTTAGTCATCACAGGAATAGTATTCAATGTGACCTCGATACCTTTATTCTTGGTCTGACCGATGTTAGCCAGCATTGAGGGATAGCCCGAGAGTGAAGGTACGCTCATAGAGAGTAGCAAATCCTTTGTCTTCGACATATAGAAATCTATAGTACCACCGACGCGACCTCTCAGGAAACTGAAGTCAATACCGAGGTTCCACTGTGTGGTCTTCTCCCATCCAAGATTTTTGTTAGGCATGGCGTTGGAACCACTTGTATAATAAGGTTCGTTGGTGACAAAAATCTGGGAGTTTCCGGTGCTGAATGGCATCCAGTAGGAACTGATGACACCGAGAGTTCCATATGGAGACACGGCTGCATTGCCTGTGACACCGACACCAAAACGGAGTTTCAACTGGTCGAGCCAATTGACATCTTTCAAGAAATCTTCCTGTTCCATACGCCATCCAAGAGCCATTGAGGGGAAGAAATCCCATTTATTACCTTCAGCAAGCACAGAAGCACCATCCCAGCGTGCAGAAGCTGTCAGCAGATAGCGATCCATAAAAGAGTAATTGATTCGAGCCATATAAGACGACAAAGCACTCTCTGACAGACCTGTACCCATCGAGGCCTGATATTGTGAGTCGGTGATATCGATGGCTCCCATGTTATTCCAAAGGAATGATGGTATTGTCACGCCTATCTCACTCATCGAACTACTTTCGTTGTTCACCTTTGAAGCACTCTGCAAAAGAGTAAGACCTATAGTATGTTCCTGAATGCTTTTGTTGTAGAGCAGCATGTTGTCGAGTGTCCATGCAAAATGGCGTTCATCGTTACGACGTGCATAGTTCTTACTACCTGCACGAGTTGCAGAACTGCTGTCGAGATAGTTGCCTAAACGATAGTATCGGAAGTCTGGACCAAACTGAGTTTTCCATTGTAAGCCTTGCAGGGGCTCCCATATCTTCCCGAAGTCAATCTGTGCATAGAAACTAAGGAGTGCACGGAATGTTTCACGGTTATCATTCGACTTTGTCCACTCATCAATCACGGTATAGGTATTGGTTGTAGAACCACCGGGCATAGAGATTATTTCACCATTGTCATCGTATGGTAGCGTATAGCGCAGAATAGCCTTGGCAGCACTATAGATGTCGGTGGGTCCAGAGCTGCTTGACTGACCTGTTCGAGAGAATCCATACTTCTGTACTCCATAAGATGCATTGACCGAACCACCAGCCTTAAACCATGGCGTACCCTGTACATCGGCAGAGGCTGTAAAGTTGAAACGTTCGTAATTCTGCCCCTTCTGTGTACCTTTATTATTAAGGTAGCCAAAGGAGGCAAAACCACTTACATTCTTAGAACCGCCGCGCACACTGACAGTATGATCCTGTGTGATACCCGTCTGGGTGACGAATTCTGTCCAATCGGTATCTTTTACCTTCGAGCCATCCCATGAACCACCGCTCCAGCCCTTCATCACATTGGCAAGAGCTGTAGCATCACCGTCGAAGAACGAATTGTCTTGCTCTTGAGAGGGTTGGTCACCTGGTGTGTATTTGTCGGGGCTTTGGTTGTAGTATGCCCAGCGGCGCCAAGTAATATAATCACTGGCACTCATAGCAGGACTCTTGTCAACAATCTTCTCAAATGTCATGCTGCCCGAATAGTTTAATTGAGTCTTGCCCTCTTGACCACGCTTAGTGGTGACGAGCACCACGCCATTGGCGCCACGGCTACCATAAATGGCTGTAGAAGAAGCATCCTTGAGGATGTCGATGCTCTCGATGTCGCGTGGATTCAGTGTTTCAATACCGCCTGCCTGCAGAGGGACACCATCTACCACATAAAGTGGTGCGCTTGAGGCTGTAATGGAACGCGTGCCACGAATACTAATAGACCCAACAGTTCCAGGACGCTCACTACTGGTGATATCCACACCGGCAGCCTTACCCTGTAGAGCTTCAAAAGCATTGCTCACAGGCTTGGAGTTTAGTTCCTTCTCATTGACACGGGTAAGTGCGCCAGTGACATCACTCTTGCGTTGCACACCGTAACCCACAACTACCACCTCATCGAGTGATTGTTTGTCCTCTACCATCGTGACGTTAATCTGGCTATTGCCTGCCACAGTGATGTTTTGTGTACGATAACCCACGTATGAAAACACTAACGTAGCCCCTTGTGGCACATTCAAGATGGTATAGTTACCATCAATGTCGGTAACCGTACCATTACCGGTTCCCTTTACCACCACACTGGCACCGATGATGGCCTCACCTGTGTCATCAACAACTGTTCCCGATACTTTTCCCTGTGCGAAAGCAACCGTAGATGTAACGGTCAAGAGGAAAAGGAATAGAAGACGCTTCCACATCATGCGGTCACTCTTCATCTTCATTCTTTTTTGTTCGTTCATTTCACTTTGTTTTTAAAATTTATATAGTATTTATTTACAGACTAACTTTTTCCCGAAAAACAATCTTACTTACCTTTAAGAAGCTAATGCCTGAACTAACGAATAATATAACTAACCATGTATGTAACCAAAATCAAATAATAATATATTGAAGCAGTTTGTCGGCAGCAAAAGTATATAGAAATAGAATAAAGAAACCAACGGAAATTAATCATTGATGATACAGATTTCTGTCATGACATATTATTGTATGCTCAATGATGAATAAACAGAGGGTGATCATAAAATCTATCATTGTCAACAAATAGATAACAACACATCAATTGTCATACTTTCCCGAATCTATTGCCCTTTGCAGGTCTATGTTCCCGTTGACAGCCGGGGCATTGAGCACAAACTGTGTCGGGCAACAAAAAGATCAGGATAAAAATACGTCAAACTACATACACTTTTCCGTCAGTACGATGATTTTGCAGGTGTAAGACCTATTCAATAATAAAATAAATATGTATCTTTGTCACGGATAAAACAAACTAATAAAGAAAAAGAAAAAGCACAACCAACCTATATAATAAGGTAAAACCTATGAACAAGAGAAGTATATTGTTTACTTGTTGTGTTTGGATGATGGTGGTGGCTTCTGCACAGGAAGTCAACTTTACCAAACATATCAGTTCGGCCGACGGGTTGTCGAACGATTTTGTCATCAGCATGGCTATCGACGGAAAAGGCTATGTATGGGTGGGAACCGAGGCTGGCGTGAATAGGATAGCAGGAAAGACATACCGGCCGTTTACATCCCTCCATTATCCCCCAATGAATGGTGACAAAATGGTTGATATAACGGGACTACGCATTACAGCTCTTTATTGGTATGAAGAGGGAGGTCTTATGCTAATTGGCACAGAACGAGGACTGACTATTTACGACCCCACTGACGGACGAACACGCCACCTGACAGCTGATGACGGTCTTGTACAGTCGAGCATCAACTACATCACAAAAAACAATGGGCACAAACAGGAATGGAGTGATATGGGCGTATGGCTCGCTTATGGAAACGGCCAAGTGCAGATGCTTAACACCAATACTTTTCAAGCAAAGAGCCTTAAACTAAGCCAATCCTACGGAAACCGTTGCATTATGGATGACGGTCAAGGGCATCTCTACATAGGACATAGCCAGCACGGCATGACTGTGTACAATCTCAACAATGGTTCAGCTAAGAATTACCAACAGTGGAAAGAAGACGAGAACAGTCTGCCAGGAAACAACGTGCGAAGCATATATCAAGATAGGGAGGGACGTATTTGGGTTGGTACAGACAATGGACTCGCCCTGTTTCATCCAGAATCAAACGTATTTACAAAGGTGACCGACCCCTCCAACCGATACGATGCCAACGTCTATGATATCCACCAAATGGCGGACGGCAGACTATGGGTGGCCACTGATATCGGTGGTATCAAAATCATTGACAATACGCAATTAACACATGTCAATTCGCCATGCTTGTACTACAGTGATGCTCATGTTAGACTTTCATCGCTTAACTCACGCAGTATCGCAGAAGACGAATATGGGAACATCTGGATTGGCAACCATAGCACAGGTGTGGATTTTATCAGTAACACGAAGTCTGACTTCAACATACTGGACTATAACCAACATGTCTATTCTATGACAAAAGACCAAGAGAACGGCTTTTGGATGGCTGCGGAAAACGAATTAACACTTTGGCAGCAGGGAAAAATAGTTGGACGATGGCCAAAACCTGACATCATACGTAAGCAATATGTTTCACCACGATGCATTATGGCCGACCATTCAGGCGGGATCTGGATAGGATTGGACGACCAAGGCGTGTTCCGTTTAGACAAGCGAACAGGGAGATGCACTCATATTCCCATCAGTCAAGAAAATTCTGATATACATTCTTTTGCAGAAGATAGCAACGGACGCATTTGGATTGGCGGGGAATTCGGCATCTGGTTGTATGAAAATGGCAAAACTACACGACATGAAGGTATCAGCAAGATAGTCCATGCACCTGCAACATGTATCATGCATAGCGTTCCCCATCGACTGTTCATCGCTACGTTAGGCGACGGTGCTTACTCTATCGACTTGCAAACAATGACGAGCCGCCATCTAAGTATAAATGAAGGCTTGCCGTCGGGGAAAATCAATCAAACCATACGAGCAAAGCAACGAGGTCTTTGGTTGGCCACCGACGGAGGATTGGTGTATGTGAAAGATCCCATTAACCTGACAGGCATTAGCATCTATGGCAAAGAACAAGGACTGAATGACTGCCATATTCTCGCACTTCAAGAAGATGACAATGGTAGTATTTGGATGAGCACTTATTCCGGCATCTCTTGTTTCGTAAAGAGCACTGAGAAGTTCTACAACTACAATCACCATGACACGCAGATGGTTGGTGGTTTTGCCAATGGCGCTACCACAACAGACGAAAATGGCATCATTTATTTCGGCTCGGCATCAGGCGTGTGCTATTTCAACCCACTACAGATGGGTAGCAGAAACCGTCTATCGGATGTGCAGATAATCAGTTGCGAAGTCTACAATCCAGTAGGTAGCAACACAGAGATACAATTACTGACACCCAATAAAGATGGGCGTATCTTCACATCTTATCAACAGAATACCATTCGCTTGACCTTCGGCATGCGCGATTTTGCACAGACTGAGCAGGTGGACTATTCGTATATGATGAAGGGAATGGACGGCAAATGGTATGACATAGGCAATGACCATGACGTGGTGTTTCGCGGTTTACGCCCAGGCCACTACACTTTCGTCCTACGAGCCAAATTGAGAAATCAAGACTGGGATCAGGCCAAGGAAACACAACTTGCCATCATCATTACACCACCATTCTGGCGCACATGGTGGGCATACATAATATACACATTATTGGCGGTAGCTGTGACAATATACCTCTTCAAATCGTATAAACGAAAACTGACCTTACGTAATGCCCTCGAACTGGAACGACAAGAAAATTTACAAAAGCAGCAATTAAACGAAGAGCGACTCCGCTTCTTCACCAACATCACGCATGAACTACGCACACCTCTGACACTCATCCTCGGACCACTCGACGACTTGATGGAAAACCGAAATCTACCACAGCAAAGCCATCGCCAAGTGGCTATGATTCAAAAGAATGCTGAACGGCTCAGAAATCTCATCAACGAAATCTTAGAATTCCGCAAGACAGAGACTAAAAACCGCAGACTTACAGTGGCGCGTGGCGATATAGGACAGTTTGTACGTGAGATTTGTCTCAACTACAAAGAACTAAACCGTAATTCAAAAGTCCAGTTTGTCTGCATTATCGCTGATAACCTACCAAAAGTCTGGTTTGACTCGGAAATTATCACTACTATACTCAACAATTATTTATCAAATGCCATCAAATATACCGAACAGGGCAGCATCACTACTACTGTAGAAGCAAATGACAACAAATTGAGCATAACCGTGACCGACACAGGTTACGGCATTGCTCCTGATGCACTGCCCCATGTTTTCGAGCGCTATTATCAGGCCAAAGGCAATCATCAAGCATCCGGAACAGGCATAGGACTCGCATTGGTGAAGTCGTTGGCCGAACTACATGAAGCCAATGTGAGTGCGGAAAGTCACGATGGACAGGGTGCGACATTTACATTCTCATTGAATATCGATAATTATTACCCTAATGCCTTGCACAAAGAAGACAACGAAAACCAATCTTCTGTCCAGTCACTCCCTTCACATGTATTGAAAGGAACTCTTTCATCAGATGTATCCGAAGACAACCAGCCTAAGCTCCTCATCGTAGAAGACAATGAAGACATCCGCCAATATATCGCCGACACATTTAGCGATGACTTTCAAATCATTCAAGCCCAAAACGGGGAAGAAGGTTTACAAATGGCAAGACAACACATGCCCGATATCATTGTCAGCGACATCATGATGCCCAAGATGAGTGGCATAGACCTCACCCGACAACTGAAGGATGACATACGCACAAGTCACATACCCATTATCCTGCTCACGGCAAAAAATACCGATGAAGACAAGGAGGAAGGCTATGACAGTGGAGCCGACTCGTACCTAACCAAGCCATTTACTGCCAAGCTGCTTGCCAGTCGTATTAGGAACCTACTTAACACACGCCGACGACTGGCAGAACTCATTTTGAACAATGGAAGTGCCACACCCCAAAAGGCCATGTCGGCTGACGAGATTTCCACGCTCTCTAAAATGAGTCATCTTGACCAAGCGTTCATCGAACGACTGAACAAAATCATCGAGGACCATATCATGCAAGAAGAAATCGATTTGGCATTCGTCACCGACAAAATGGCCATGAGTCATAGCACGTTCTACCGCAAAGTGAAGGCCCTCACAGGTATGACAGCCACTGAATATATCCGCAAACGGCGTCTCCGTCACTGCTATCAATTACTGGCGAGCGGTGATTATAATGTCAATCAAGCAGCTATGATGACAGGATTTAACCAAATGGCCCATTTCCGTGAAACATTCAAGAAAGAATTTGGCATCCTGCCATCAGAAGTGAAAAAGAAGTGAGTAAATAAAAGGATATCAATTTATTTACTTTTCTTTATCGACTGGCTAATAATTCCCAAATTATGTCTAAATTTGCATGAAATTCAAAATACTGCATAATGAAGAGAATCTTTAGACAGTTGACAAGTCTATTAATGACTTTGATGGCAGCCTTAATAGGACATGCTCAAACAACTATACCTGCAGCATGTGGTCCAGTGCCCAACGAAAACCAGTTACGATGGCAAGAGATGGAGATGTATGCCTTCATCCACTACTCACTAAACACTTATACTGATCAGGAATGGGGTTTTGGCAATGAAGACCCGAAACTATTCAATCCCCAATCTCTCGACTGCCGTCAATGGGCAAGTGTATGCAAACAAGCCGGTATGCGTGGCATCATTTTCACTGCCAAGCACCACTGCGGCTTCTGTATGTGGCCCTCCTCCTACACCGACTATTCTGTGAAAAACTCACCATGGAAAAATGGTCAGGGCGATGTGGTGAAAGAATTGGCCGAAGCCTGCAAAGCAGAGGGGTTGGAGTTTGCTGTCTATCTCTCACCCTGGGATCGCAATCACCCTCAATACGGACGCAGTGAGTATGTAACTTACTTCCGCAACCAGTTGCGTGAACTGCTTACCAACTACGGTGACATCTTTGAGGTGTGGTTCGACGGTGCCAATGGTGGCGATGGCTGGTATGGTGGTGCCAACGAGACACGCAAAATAGACCGCACTACATACTACCAATGGCCCGAGACCTATAAAATGATTCGGCAATTACAGCCCCACTGCCTCATTTGGAATGATGGCAGCGACCGTGGTGACCTGCGCTGGGTGGGCACCGAGGCCGGTAATGTGGGTGAGACCAACTGGAGTCTGCTGAACAAAGACGGTGAAGTGGGATGGTCGATGTTGCACTATGGCTTAGAAAATGGCGACTCATGGGTTCCTGGCGAGACCAACACCAGCATCCGCCCCGGTTGGTTTTACCACGACACTGAGAACGACCATGTGAAAAGCCTCTCCAAACTCATGGACACCTATTATAAATCGGTAGGGCGCAACTCTACGCTGTTGCTCAATTTCCCCATTGCGCCTAATGGGCGCATCCACCCTACTGATAGTTTGCGCGGTATCGCCTTTGCCAACATGATTCGTGAGGTGTTCCGCAATGACCTTGCACGAAAAGCGAAAATTACCGCGACTAATGTCCGTGGCAACGACAAACGCTATAAGGCGACAAAAGTCATCGATGGCAAGCAAGGCACCTATTGGGCTACTGATGATGATGTAACCGCGGCATCACTCACTCTCGACTTTGGCAAGCCCACTTCTTTCAATCGTTTCCTTGCCGAAGAGTACATTCCCTTAGGGCAGCGTGTGAAGAAATTCTCACTCGAAGCCCTCATCGACGGGCATTGGCAGTCGCTGAAAGACGCCTTGGTGGAACAAGGCGACGGAATGACCACCATCGGGCACCGACGTATCATCTGCTTCCCAACCATTACCGCTACTCGTCTGCGCTTCACTGTCACCGACAGCAAAGCTTCACCCCTCATTCAGAGGGTGGGTGTCTTCCTCGCTCCCGAACTGACTAACGATATCCCCAACTCTGGCGAGAAACTCTCATCGGGCCTCCACATATTTTTCAGTAATCCCCGCCAAATGATGATTGACTGGGATAGCGAGCAGACTATCACCGCCTTCCGATATTTGCCACCACAAAACACCCACGAAGGAGTGATAACCCACTACACATTGTGGGCTTCATCCGACTGGAACAACTGGCAGAAGTTGGCCTCCGGTGAATTCTCTAACATCGTCAACAATCCTATCTGGCAGACGATTACATTCGCCCCGGTGAAAGCCAAAATCCTTCGGTTTGAAGCCGACCGTCTCTACGAGGGAGAACGCATGGGATATGGTGACATTGAAGTCGTCAGAGAAGAAGTGGTCACGCACGACTGGGAAAGCCCTGCCGTATTGGGCATCAATAAACTACCCTATCATGCAACGTTACAACTGCCCTCCAAGGAACAAGAGCATCCAGAGGTGATCAGTCTCGATGGACAATGGTATTTCCATTGGTCGAAAAATCCGTCGGAGCGACCACTGGGCTTTGAAGCCGACGAATACGACATCAGCCATTGGGCTACAATCACCGTGCCAGGCAACTGGCAGACGCAAAACCATGGCACTCCCATCTATATCAATATCAACTACCCCTTTGAACGTAACCGCCCCAGCGTGACCTCCACCCCACCCAAAGACTGGACTGCATACGAAAATCGCAATCCCGTAGGGTCGTATGTGACATTCGTCGATGTGACAGAAGAGATGCTGAAAAAGAATCTTATCCTACATTTCGGAGGTGTTCATAGCGCGATGTACATCTGGGTGAACGGGCAACGGGTGGGCTATAGCCAGAATTCCATGTCGCCAGCAGAATTTGATGTCACACAATACATGAAGGCCGGTCGCAACCGCATTGCAGTAGAGGTTTATCGCTGGAGTGACGGCAGCTACTTAGAAGATCAAGATATGTGGAGACTATCGGGAATCTTCCGCAGTGTGCAACTGTGGGTACGGCCATTGACACACATTGCAGACTACAAGGTGACTTCAGACCTCAATGACGATTTCAGCAGAGCCACAATCCATGCTAACATCTCCTTATGTAATACTCTACGTTTGCAGCGAGATTGCGTGGCGCAGCCACGCATAAGCAAAAACATAATGAAAATATTTGCTTAAACCGGATTAATCTTTTACCTTCGTTGTA
>OMXV01000079.1 GCA_900315075.1 uncultured Prevotellaceae bacterium
TATTTTAGAATCAATGAACAGATACAGAATATTGGCAGTCATCGCTGTGACAATAACGATTGGGGTGACAAAGGCTCAGGATACTATTGATATATGGAACCTTCCGCCCCTCAGCATAGAGCAAGGGCGTTATACCACCGACTAGGACAACCTGAGTAGGCAATATAATACGCCTGCATGGTGGCGTGAGGCAAAACTGGGTGCATGGTCTCACTGGGATCCGCAATCAGCGGCAGAGGATGGTGACTGGTATTCGCGTGGTATGTATATGGAGGGGCATCCCCAATCGAAATTCCATCGCGAGCATTTCGGCCATCCTTCGGAGTATGGCTACAAAGAACTGTGTCGCGATTGGAAGACGGACCTTTGGGACCCTGAAGACTTGATGCAACTCTACCAGAAGATGGGAGCACGCTACTTCTTGGCATTGGGCAATCATCATGACAATTTTGATTGTTGGAATAGCAAATATCAGCCTTGGAATTCTGTCAATATCGGTCCGCATCAGGATATTGTAGGCATTTGGGAGAAGGTGGCAAGAAAGCATGGAATGCCTTTCGGCATAGGTTTCCATAACACCCCTGCTCGCACTTGGGGACAGTTCATGCCTGTCAGATACACCAGCGATAAGCAGGGCGACAAGGCAGGCGTTCCCTACGATGCCATGCTGACAAAAGCTGACGGTTACAAGCCCAATGCCGATGGGACGGACAAATGGTGGAAGGGGATGGATCCGCAAGATTTATATGGTCCTATTCATCACGACGGACGCAAATCGTTAGAGAGTCCGTTTGCCAACCAATTCATGTGGCGTGTGGACGATGCAATACGCAAATACCAGCCCGACATGATCTACTTTGATGACCATGCCGGCGACTCGCAAGTGGATATGGGCATAGATATGGGGCTTGGGAAACTGACGCCTCAGATTATCGCCAATTTCTACAATATCGCAGACAAACGCACAGAAGGGCGCAAGGAAGTGGTAGCAACATTCAAGGGTGTCGGTGGGCGCTACAACAGTTTTCAGCGTAACCCCGAAATGGTTGGCATCGTGGATCGCTCTTTAGTAAAAAGCACAGAACTTTATACTGAAGACGACATCATGGCTTTTCCTTTTCAGACAGAAGTGAGCCTGCAGGACTGGCATTATCAGAAAGGCGGCAGTTATCGCAGTGCTGAGGAAATCATCACCCGTCTGATGCAGAATGTGTCGCGTAATGGCTGCCTGCTCCTCAATATCACACAGCATGGGCGTGGCAATATCGATGATGAAGCACGGCAGATATGTCTGGACTTCGGTCGATGGATTGATATCAACCAAGAGGCTATTTACAGCGCACGACCATTCGATGTATGGGGTAATAACGATGTCATCTATACTCGTCAGGGCGGTCATATCTATGCCGTCATCCTGCATCCCTCATCCGATCCCATCGTCCTGCCTGCACTCTCCAGCCAGTCTTCTTCTGTGGGGAAAATCACAAAAGTGGAAATGGTGGAGAACAATCGTGCCGTTCCTTTCATCCAGTCGGCAGAGGGATTGACACTTCAGCTGGGCGAGCCTTTGCGTTCGGAAGGCATCCAAGACATGAAGCTGGCAATGGGATATAAAGTGGTAAGAATCAGTCACGATAAGGCATGGTTTAACGATGACGACCCAGGTGTGCGCACTTTCGGATGGGACCGCCGTTGCAACACCCATGAAGGCGATTTCAACAACGACCTATCCTTCAGCAACCAGGCAGGTGACACTTGGACCGTAACTCTTGAAGCCCGAAAATTCAGCATCATCGCACCGCAAGGAATGGGGCAGGGCACCATGGAGGTACTCGTCGATGGCAAACACGTGGGGGAGGTGTCTTTTGTCAAGCAGCGGGAAGTAAAGCATCAGTCCGTCGTCTTCACCTCGAAAAAGCTGCGCAAAGGCAAACACGAAATACAACTGAAGAACAAAAACGGAATGGTTGCCATCGATGCAATCATCATTCAATAAAACATCATCATGAAACGTATTATTCTTTTCACGTTCTTCCTCACATCACTGTGTGTACACAGCTTTGGAAAAGACAAATTCGAATCACCCAACCATCAGTTGAGCGCTGAGGTGAATGGGCAGTCAGTGACGTTATACGACAAAAGTAAGCAGATGGTGACACGTATCCATCTCGGCTTGATAACCGATCAGGGAAATCTTGATTCATGCCTGGTGCTGAAACAATCGACAGCCGTAAAGACAGTCAAGGCCGACTATACCATGATTACAGGCAAGAGAAGTCATTGCACGAACCGCGCAAACGAAAAGACTTTTACTTATGACAATGCAGACAATATGCCCCTTGAGGCCATCGTCAGACTCTATAATGATGGTGTCGCTATCCGCTATCGTATCCCGCAAGGCGTGAAGGTAACAGACGATTGCACCTCATTCTATGTGGCAGATGGTAAGGACAGATGGATAGCTCCTTACGACTTTGGCAACGAACAACCTTTCCCACACGACACAGAAGGAAAGACTGTAAAAGACAGAAATCTGCGTGATGTTACCAATGGCCAATGGAGCTATCCAGCCTTGGTGGAGCCACAAAAGGGGCTGTTTATGCTCATTGCGGAGTCAGATCTGCGAAGTAACGACAGCGGCTCGTATCTTGTCAATGCCGACAATTCCGAGCAATACAAGGTTCAACTGGTAGGTCCGTCTGCTTTCTGCGATGGTTTGTCACCTTGGCGTTTCGCCATTATTGGCTCTTTAGCAGATGTGGTCGAATCGACTCTCGTCACCGATTTGGCTACACCAAGCCAGATTGCCGACACAAGTTGGATTCAGCCCGGTGTCAGTTCCTGGATCTATTGGGCATATAATCATGGTTCCAAGGATTATGCGCTGGTGAAACAATACATCGACTTGGCTGCACAGATGGGATGGCCCTATTGTCTCGTTGATTGGGAATGGCCTGAGATGACCAACGGAGGTGACATCAACGACGTGATGGCATACGCCAAACAAAAGGGAGTCAAAATTAACCTGTGGTACAATTCCGGCACATCGCTTGTAGGACCTCACGCCCCACAGCCACAAGACCGGCTGAATACGGCAGAGAGCCGTGAACGCGAGATGCAATGGCTGGAAAGCATTGGAGCAAGTGGCATCAAGGTCGACTTCTTCTCGCCCGACAACGATACAATGGTCAATTATTACATTGATATACTCAAAGATGCTGCCCGTCACCATCTGCTGGTCGATTTCCATGGTTGTACCATACCTAATGGATGGCAGCGCACATGGCCCAACATGGTGAGCATGGAGGGCATCTATGGTGCAGAGTGGTACAACAACTATGAGCTGATGACCACCTTGGCGCCACCCCACAATGCCACCGTTGTCTATACACGCAATGTCATCGGTCCGATGGACTATACGCCAGGCACATTCACCGACAGTCAGTTCCCCCACATCACCACCAATGCGCACGAACTGGCCCTGCCAGTGCTCTTCGAGTCGGGCATTCAGCACATGGCAGACCGCCCCGAAGGCTATGAGTCCCTTCCTTTTGAGGCAAGACAAGTCTATTCACACCTGCCCGCCGCATGGGACGACACCAAACTCCTCGCAGGCTATCCAGGCAAGAGTGCCGTTGTTGCTCGCCGTTCAGGGAAAACTTGGTACGTTGCAGGAATTAACGGCACAGATGAAGAAATAAATCTTGCTTTCACACTGAAGCGGCTGAATCTCAAGCCCAAGAAGGTTCTGTTGTTCAGCGACGGCGAGGCAGAGCGTGACATCAAAGTTTCTCACCCATCTCTGAGCGGTGACAAAGTCTGCATTGCTTGCCGAGCACGTGGCGGTTTTTTAATGGTGATGTAATATCAGTAAGCAATAGAGTATGTTTCAGCCGTACTGGAACTATACTTTCTCTATTCTATTTGCAATATGTAAAGAAATGAAATAATGAAAATGGCGCAATGCAAACATCTACAAAAATCTGCAAATATCAGGTGACAACTACCCTCAAAATGAGTATCGGATATTTGCAGATTTTTACCCCTATTTTTCGTACTTTCTACCGCAGAATGTGATAATTTTTATTTGCAGATTTTTGCAAATAGCTGATAATTAGATAGTTGTTGTATTTGTTAAAATACTCTAACAAACTGTTATAACTATCTAATAATCAATAAGTTACAATCTATTTACCCACGCAGGAAATAGAAGTTATTGACTATCAGTCATTTAGCAGTTAAACGGTAGAAAAGTGGGAAAATTGCTCAAAATAAGTATCGGATATTTGCAGATTTTTACCCCTATTATTCGTACTTTCTACCGCAGAATGTGATGATTTTTATTTGCAGATTTTTGCAAATAACTAATAATTAGATAGTTATTGTATTTGTTAAAATGCTCTAACAAAACGCT
>OMXV01000081.1 GCA_900315075.1 uncultured Prevotellaceae bacterium
GTAGTCAGGATGTTCACGGAAATCCAGATAGACCACGTTCTTAAAATGCCGAAGGGCAAAATCCATCACACTACTGGTCTTGCCACATTGTCGGACACCCTTCACAACGAGCGGTTTGTGAGAGGTATCATCCAACCACGATTGAAATATGCTTTCTATTTTACGTTTATACATATCTTACACGTTTTCCTACCGACTTTTTAGTGTTTTACACACGTTTTCCTACCGACTTTTGGTGCAAAAATACACATTTTCTTTTATTTTATGCTCAATTTAAATACAAAATTTGCACTCTTAATCGCATTTTTCGTTTTTGATTATTTTTCCCGAACCAACTGTTCCCTTATTCTTTCGATAACTGGAAGCATTCCAGAATATTTCTTATAATCTTCTTGCAACAATTCTGTCGAAGATGATTCCTTGGTATCTGTATATTCATATTCGACAACGTAGAATATATCTTCAACATCAATGTCCCTTACAAGATTTTCTTTTTTATGGGTCAATGTCAGATGTCGATAACTGTTGGAAGATTTCAGATTGAAAACGGAAGGAGCATCAAAATCATCATATCGATAGATTTCCGTCTTATTATGTTTCGACAAGACTTGTGTGTATCCGAACAGATTTGTCACAAGACTGTTTTTGGGATACAAGGCATCTATAGACAAGAGTATCTCGTTCTTGTCAGAAAAGACCTCGCAACTGCCTATTGGTATAGAATCCGCATAGACAATTCCCGATTCGATTTTTCTCTTTTTATCACGCATCGTTTCCTCGTATAAAGTGTTTTTGTCAAGAAACGGAAGAGCCATGTACCTGTCGCCCATCATCATGCTTCGTTTTTTCTGGGCAATGTCTTTTCTCTTTGACATCAAGTAATTCGTTACGATATTACCGCAATGCACCTTTTGGCTTCTGGTGTCGATATAGAATTCTCGTATTCCGTCCATATAATACTTCAGGCAGGAATCTACATGTTCTATACTCCTAAAGTACACTTTACAATGATAATACTTCTTTTTCTTTGCCGTAACATTGACTTCTGATAATTCATGAGATGATGGAGATAGGAAAATGATGCTGTCCTCTTTATAAACAAGACTCTTGGGCTCATAACTTATATGAGAAATGTTATATTCGAAGCCTTTCTGAAGATGAATAAATCCTCCCATGTCTGAGCGTCCTATTACTGTTCCATCAGCATCATAGACAGTAGCATAGCCAACAGGATTCTTGGTGATGCTGTCTGCCAACATCACTTCCTGGGCAAACCCTGCTAATCTCGTGAGGAAAAGGATTAGAGACAAGATATAATATTTCATGCTTCAATTTAGATTCGTAGAGAATTACAATTAACGGATATGATGGCCGTTACTCTCTTGATTTGAGTTTGACTTTGGCCGTCGTTTTTCAATTCTTGCCCCTGCCCTTCATTGCGGCAAGGACAAACAGGATGGTGATAAAGGTCCGTTTGTTCATTTCCTGTTCATTATTTCTTGCATTATCCTACGGACAGCCTCTGGGTTATATGGCTTTGGCTCGCTATCTTCTGTTGTAACTTGCCGCCCCTCTTGGTCAAAGATAATGTAGGTTGGGAAGTGGCTTACGTGCAGATATTTCTCGACGGCACTTTGCTGAACGGCAGGGAGGTTGTAATGAACGAGGTGCTCACCTGTGAGATTATACTCTGCAATCGTGCTACGCCAAGCATCCGTTTTACTGCCATTACAGAGATATAGGTAAGTAACAGGCAGGTCGTTGAGGGTTTGATGCAGAGGGTGGGTATAGTTCTTTAAGTCAATCTTGCATGGGCCGCACCACGTTCCCCAGAAGTCAACGAAAACGATGCGCCCACGGTAGGGAGCGATGATTTTGTCAAAGATTTCCTTACCTTCGGTAAGACCTTCAAGTGGCTCGTTGGGCATTAGGCTTGATTCGTAATCGCTGCGGAGAGCCAGAGTATGATACCGTTCATTGGTCGATGTGATGATATTGCGCAAATAGTCGTTCTTTACTTCCGCTACAAGGTTAAAGAGGGATGACTTTAAGGGAGCATGGTATCGCTCTATTTGGGTGTAGAGTAATACGGCACGGGCATAGTCGCGGATGTCCTCAGGCATGTCGAAGTCTTTCAAGCGTTCTATGTTTTCGATGGTTTCCCGTTCTCCGACGGCACCGTCAGTCAGCAGTCCCGACAGGTATGTGTCGGAAAAGTATTGCGGAACGGCCAGCGCAAACGGATGACTTTTCAGAACGGAATCGGCTGCATTGTTGTTCATCAGCGTCTTATAGTCTTGCAGCAAGTTGCGGAGTGTGCGCAGGCTATCGGCGTATGCATCGCTTCGGTTGATTGTTCCGTCGGCTTGTTGCTCAAGTGCGATGCTGATGGCAGTGTCGATGCCTCGCAGATTGAATCCTTTGCGTTGGCGTGGGGCAATGAGTTCCATCGTGTAGTTCATGACAAAGTAGCCCAATTGGTCTTGAATGAGTGTATAAGGTTGTGGCAGGTGGCAGATGAAATGGTCGTGGAGCCACTGCCAGAGTTTTCCGTCAGCCGATTGGCGCACTGTAGCATCAACATATCGCCGCTGTACAAGATGGTTGGCTATGCTTGCAATGGCACGACTGTCGGCATAATTTCGCCATTGGGCAGAAAGCGTAGGGTTGCTATTGTAGATAGAGTCGTTGGCGGCTTGCAGTCGTTTCAGTTCTTTCTCGGCTTCATCAATTACAACGGCGTCTGTCTGTGTCTTCATCCTGTCCATATCCCAAGTGCATACTGAGGGCTGATGGGCAATGATTTCGTTGCTAAGTTGTGCATCCTTGCCCTTGACTATGACATTACCTGTTCCACCGTCCATTTCCACGTCGTATGTCTCTCCTGGCGATAGCAAAAGACGTGCCCATACGAGAAAGACGGGAGCAGTATCCTGCAGAGGCACTTCCACCTCAAAGCGTCCAAGACTGTCAAGTTGCAATGGAACTTCATCTGAACTCATCGTTTGCAGAGGTTCGGTGTAATGTATGGTCAGCCGATCTTCATGCCCTTTCGGAACGTTGATGATACGGCCACGAATCAAAGCCGAAGTTTTTGTTTGCCCCTGCCCCGCCATTGCGACGAAGGCAAGGAGGAGAGAGATAATAATTTTCTTGTTCATTGCACTATTATTCAATTGTTATGTTCCGGATAACGAAAGCGCCCTCACCATCGCCCTCTTTGTAGTCGAAGATGGTTGGCATGGTGCCAAACGGCTCGAAGGTGAGGGTGAAGTCGGTGTAGAATAGTTTATCCATGACACCTTCTGCGGTTGTCGTCGCTTTCTCTTTGGGATAGTTGTTCTCGTCAAGCGTGATGCCATCGGCTGCCGTCAGTTTATATTTCTTGCCGCCAGCCTCAAGGTAGGAATCCTTGACGATGCGGAACCAATAGCCTTCCTGCCCGTAATAGCGGAAACTGATAGTGGTAGCATCGGGCTTCATGCCGATACTGCGCACAGCCAACTGCAGATTGGCTGTGTTGTCCTGCTTGGGACCGCTGATGGCCTCTGCCATACCCATAAACCATCCCACACCATAACCGGCACCCTTCCAGAGGATGTGTTTGTCGGGCGAAATCAACACATAATAGGGTATGGCTTTCATGTCGCAATAGTGGTTTTCGACGTCGGCTTTGCCCATCTTCCCATCGTTCCAGTTCTTCCAAGCAATGCTCTTGCTGAAATTGTCCTCTTGCCACGCGGAGAGTTTGTCCTGATTGATGCCGATGATTTCCAGTTTGCCTTGCATCTTATCATAGACCTCTCTCATCTCTGGCTCCGATATGCGGCAGGGGTAGCATCCCAGGCTCCAGAAATCGAGCAGCACATATCGGCCGGGTTGGCCGAGCTCTTCTGCAAGGTGGTGCTTCTGACTTTCCATGTCGATGAGTTCGGCGTCAATGGCCTCTTCACCTACTTGCAAGATATGCGGCGGATAAACCTGAGTGTGTATCAGCGCCAGTTGCTCTTCAAATCCCTTTGGTGCACGGGCAGCCGTGGATGCCTCCAATTCCTTCAACTGCTCCATATACGGGAAGTCCTTCGTATAGTTTCTTGCCATTATGGCCACTCCTTCCAACTCATCGAGCGATGCGGCATCTACCGGCAAGGAGGGAAGGATATCCATCGTCTGTTTCAAGTATTTCATATAGACAGCCTTTTCTTCTTCCCACGGAGCATTGGCAAGACCGAGTCGCAACATTTCGGCCAGCGTGTCATGACCATGTTCC
>OMXV01000083.1 GCA_900315075.1 uncultured Prevotellaceae bacterium
GTGGCTCCGTTAGCTCCTTTGTAGCCCGAAGCATAGTTGGCAGTGTAGAGCTGCAAGCCGGGTTCTGTTGTGTAGCATTCCAGTGTACGCCCGCTCTTAGGATCGGTAACTCTGGCAGCGAAGCTCAGTTCACCCTCTTCCTGCTTGTTGAGCACATAGTTGTGGTCATAACCCTTACCGAACTTGATCTGCTCATCATCGGCATTGATCTCCTTACCGAATGATTTGGGAGCACGGAAATCGAAAGGTGTACCCTCAACTTTCAGGATTTCTCCTGTTGGAATAGCAGTGGCATCGGTAGGCAGATAGAAATCTGCGTTAATCTCGCAAATTTGATCTTCAATAGTTGGAGTTGGATCGGCAGTACCAGCCAAGCTGAAGAAAGCGTGGTGAGTTAAGTTGACAATCGTCTTCTTGTTGGTAGTGGCAAGATATTCAATAATCAATTCGTTATTATCACTGAATGTGAATTCTACGGTAACATCCAATTCTCCTGTGAAACCTTCCTCACCATAAGATGATACGCGGTGGAGAGCCAGCGAACGAGGTCCCATCTGACGAGCATCCCAAACTTTGGCATTGAAACCGACTGAACCGCCGTGGAGATGGTTAGGTCCGTCGTTAAGTGCCAGTTGATATTCCTTGCCGTTCAGCGTAAACTGACCTTTGCAGATACGGTTACCCCAGCGTCCGATAAGTGTTGACAGGTAAGGCTCCTGGCCACTTGTTAGTTGTTTAATACTGCCATGTCCTTGAATGACGTTAGCTACATTTCCATCCTTGTCAGGAACCATGATGGCGCAAATAGCACCGCCATAATTCGAGATAGCAACTTCATAACCCTTGCGGTTGCGAAGGATGTATAAATCTGTTTTTTTTCCATTCACAGTGGCCTGAAAATCTTTACGATCCAGACCACACAAATTCGCATTTTCAATTGTATTCGCCATAATTGATTGTTTTTAGTTACAAAATCTACACTGCAAAGTAACCAAAAAAAATCGAGGATAACGAATCTTTCGTGAAAAAAAAAGGTTATTGGAGTGTTAAAAACACCTAAAGACAGTTTTTGAGGAAGTCGCCAACGATATAACTACTGCCTCCAATAAAGATAAAATCTTGAGGAGAAGCTGCTTCGGAAGCCGCCTTATATGCTTCTGTTACAGATGGATAGCTCTCACCGAAGAGTCCGCGCTGGACAGCTAATGTCTTGACGACATCAGCTTGAAGGGCTCTTTTCGTAGAAGCTTGGGTAAAATAGTATTTGCCATCTTGAGGTAGCATTTCGAGCACTTTATTGATATCTTTATCATCTACCATTCCGAACACGATATGCTTCTTCTGGCAGTTGACGTTGGCAATTTGCTTTGAAAGATAAATCCATCCCCCAACGTTATGACCTGTATCGCAGACGGTATAGGGCGCTGTCTTGATGATTTGCCATCGACCTGAAAGTCCAGTCTTTGAACATATGTTATTTAAGGCTTCAGATAATTCTTCGCGGAAATGTTCTTGACTCTTTGGTGTAGTGCATTTCGAGACAATGCCTTGTTCTGCCAATATTTTGAGGGTAGCAAATACTGTGTTGAGATTCTTTTGCTGATAGATACCTCCCAATTCACCCGTCAGTGTGCCCCAGTGTTCTGTGATATATTGCATATGCCCATTAGGTAATGGCATCGCTTCACGTACCTCTGGATTGTCGTCAGCAAAACAAATGAAACTCTTCGTTTCTTTTGCCTTGGCCTCAAAAACAGGGCGTGTTTCTTCAGAACTTTCACCGATAACTACTGGTATAGACGGTTTGATGATTCCTGCTTTTTCCGAAGCTATCTTGGCGAGGGTGTCACCAAGGAATTGGGTGTGGTCAAAGCTGATGTTAGTAATTACCGATACGAGTGGGGTAATGATATTTGTGCAGTCAAGTCGTCCACCGAGTCCGACTTCTACAACGGCTATGTCAACCTGTTTGTCAGAAAAATACTTAAAGGCCATTGCCGTTGTGACTTCAAAAAAAGATGGCGAGAGTGGTTCAAAGAACGAGCGCTCCTTTTCCACAAAGTTCACTACATATTCTTCTGAAATCATCACTCCATTCACGCGTATGCGCTCGCGAAAATCAACAAGGTGTGGTGATGTATAGAGACCTACCTTGTATCCGCATTGTTGTAAAAATGCTGCCAAAGTGTGCGATACCGAGCCTTTACCATTGGTACCTCCTACATGGATGGTGTCAAAATGACGATGTGGATGACCGAAATGATCATCTAATGCCAATGTGTTGCTCAGCCCTTCCTTATATCCAGATGCCCCTTGTCGCTCGAACATGGGCATCTGATGGTATAAGTATTCGCAGGTCTCTTGATAGTTCATCGCAGATTAACTGAAATAGTTTTTGAAACGCTGGAAAATAGAACGCTTCGTAGCGGCATCGCCTTGGAAATTCTCGCTATTTTTGAATTTCTCAATGGCTTCCTTCTCATCGCGTGTAAGCGTTTTGGGAACATAAACACTAATGTTAACCACAAGATCACCATTTCCTCTACCATAACCTTGTACGGCAGGCAGTCCCTTTCCACGAAGACGTAGGGTCTTCCCCGGTTGTGTACCTGGTTCCATTTTTACACGAAGCTTGGTACCTTGAATGGTTGGTATCTCTACGTCGCCACCTAATGCTGCTGTCGGGAAGTCGAGCAATAAATTGTAGATGAGATCGCTGTCGTCACGGATAAATCGCTCGTCTTCTATCTCTTCAACAAAAACTTGGATGTCACCATTGACGCCCTTGTTATGACCGGCATTTCCCTTGCCAGGTACATTAACAATCATACCTTCAGCAACACCGGCAGGAATCTTGATCTCTACAACTTCTTCGCCTTTCTCAACACCTGTACCGCCACATTGGTGACACTTATTCTTGATAACCTGTCCCGATCCGTTACAGGTGGGACATACCCCCTGTGTCTGCATCATACCCAAAATACTTTGAGTTGTGTGGGTTATAACACCACGTCCATGACATGTCGGACAGGTCTCAGTGCCACTACCGTCTTCAGCACCTGTGCCGTGACAGTGTGAACAGGGTACATCTTTGCGCACCTTGAATTTTTTGGTAACACCTGTAGAAATCTCTTCAAGGGTGAGTCGTACTTTCAGTCGCAGGTCAGCACCACGATGCTGTTGTGGCCCGCGCTTGGCACCGCCAAAGCCTCCGAATCCTGCACGTCCTCCAAAGATATCTCCGAACATCGAGAAGATGTCGTCCATATCCATGTTCATGGAGTTGAAATGACTGAAGTCGAATCCGCCTCCACCTGGGGAGTTGAATCCAAACTGGTCGTATTGTTGACGCTTCTGTGGGTCATGTAATACGTCGTAAGCCTCGGCTGCTTCCTTGAATTTCTCCTCGGCTTCCTTGTTACCGGGGTTGCGGTCGGGGTGATATTTGATGGCGATGGTGCGGTAAGCCTTCTTAATCTGGTCTTCAGTAGCGTTTTTGTCAACGCCAAGCACCTCGTAATAGTCGCGTTTCTGTGCCATTGTATCTTTTCTGTTTTAAATCATATTTATTGACCAACTGCCACCTTGGCGTGGCGAATCACTTTTTCGTTCAATTGGTAGCCAGTTTGCAGGCAGTCTATTACTTTACCTTTTTTATCGTCTCCCATACCGGGAACCATAGCTACAGCCTCGTGTAAGTCAGTGTCGAAGTCGGCATTTTCTGTTTCTATCTTTTTCACGCCCAGTCCTTCGAGTGCTTTCATGAATTTATGGTAGATTAGTTCCATACCTTCACGCAGTACCTGTGGGTCGTCAGTTTTCTCACCATTCTCAATGGCTCGTTCCATGTCGTCAATGACGGGTAGTATAGCACCTACAGCTTTCTCGCCACCATTCAGAATCAGTTCGGCCTTCTCTTTCAGTGTACGTTTGCGGTAGTTGTCGAATTCTGCAGTTTTATA
>OMXV01000008.1 GCA_900315075.1 uncultured Prevotellaceae bacterium
CCGGGCGGCGTCGTAGGATGTGCCGTAGATGGTCTTCCCGATGTCCTGCACGGTTGCCGATGTGCCCGAGCAGTACTTGTAGTTGGACCAGCTGTAGGTAGACTTCGTGGTGGTCTCGCCCCACGCGTAGTAGTTGCCATACGCCTCCTGGGTGGATGCCCCGAGGTTGGTCTTCGCCCAGAGCGTCTTGCTGGTGAGGCCCAGGTCGACGTACTCATGGGTGGCTGCCATCAGCGCCACCGGTGCCAAAAGTGCCAGTATCCAAAGCGATAGTCTTTTCATGTGTTTTTGATTTAAAATGGTTAATATATAATCTTTTTTAGGTTTATACCCAGATGATTTGAGATATAACAACGCCACAAAGATAGAGATTTTTTTTTAAATTGACTTGCTCAATTTAAGCATTTATTTGTCGAATTTGAACAAAATAAGCAAATTGCAATCCCAAAAATCAAATAAAAGTGTTTTTCAAAGTATTTTGAGTCATCTACACGGGAGAGTCCCTACAAAAAAGGAAAAGTAGAGACGCCACGTTGGCATCTCTACTTTAGTGTGGTGAAATGAACTCGTCAGAATCCTATTTGTCCGTTCCATTTGAGGAACCAATTGTTAGAGTTGTTAAGGTCAACGGATATGAGTGAGCGCATAATGTCGCGCTGGTCATCACCCTTTCGACCATATACCTTGTTGGCAAGGAAAGCAGGATCTCCCCTTCGCAATGCCACACGCATAAGGTCATAGAAACGTAACCCCTCAAAGGCAAACTCAAGTGCCCCTTCATCCACAATCATTTTCTCAACAGCATCAATCTGGTACTGTATCTGCTGGAGTGAATCGGTAATCAGTGTATCAACGGGCATCTGATAGTAGGCATTGCAATACGACCATCCAGAGCCACGAGAGTGAATGCCCTGCATGTTCTCACCATACATTCCCATGGGTGTTGCCGTGATATACCGCTCATTGGGGAACGAGAATGTCGAGGCAATATAGGCAGAGTCAGCACGATAGTAAGGAATCACCTCCTCTTGAATCACCTGGTTGGATAATCCCCTCGCCAGGATTTGATAGGCGAATCGTGGATAGCCGGCACGGTTGAGTGCCTCGGCAAAATGTAGCCACACCATCTGCCGGCGCCATATATGCACATTTCGTGAGGCATACTTATTGATTTGTTGATATGCCACACGTTGTGAGTTATAAATGGCATATCCATCGTTCCATGCTCTTGCAAGCCTTAGGTCACCAGTCAAATAGTCGTCGAGGTTATTGGGTGCATAGAGTGTGTCGCGGTCCTCCACGTAACAGTATGTCTGTGCGGCCGAAAGATTGATAAGTCCATTGGATGGTACCAATTGAGCGGGATGATACTCACCTGTAGTGACATCAAACGAGTTGAAGATATTGCGTAACTCCGAGAAGTTACCCTCGGATGGTATGGAGTCGGCAGGAATCATCGTAATGAGTTCAGATTCGTCATTAGGACTAAGTGAGTAGCGTTCATTGGTGATTAAACTGAGCCAACTGTCACCCCGCATATTCCATGACGTGCCGAACCATTGCACACTTCCCAACCCTGTGGTATATGCCACATTAGTTCCGTTGCGTGTTGTGATGTAACGATAGTACCACTGGGCAGCCTCACGGTAGTGCCCTGCCCACAGGTTCAACTCGCCGAGCATCAAGGTCGTGGGGAAGTAGAAGAACCTGGAGTCGGTGCTGCGTATGATGCCATACTGTGGTATGTCGCCATAACGGAGCAGGTATTCGTCGGAGGCCAGTGGCGTAAGGTCTTGGATGAGCCACTCACAGACTTCTTGTATCCCTTTTTTCTCGTATGGTTTCTCTGCATCGAGTTTGGTAAGGATAGGTTCGGTAACAAATGGAATAGAACCATAGTTGAGCACCAGTTGCAGATAGGTCCACGCCCTAAAGCCCTTCACTACAGCATACTCCCGTTTGAAAATCTGCTCATTGCGACTGTTGACAAGAGCTGTATCTACTCGGGAGAGGAAATAGTTGCAATTGTTGATGACAGCATAATAGTCACGTGGATTATTATAGATATTGTCGTCGTCGGTATTGAAGAGCGCCACCTCACGCAAGTCGGCCGACGTGGCATCTGCAATGTCAACCAAGTCACCTCGCACCTCTCCAAGGAGAATGGTACGATCGGCGAGTTTCTGCATCTTGTTGAGAATGCCTGTCACGCCATAGATGGTATCGGTCGCATTATTAAGTTGATAATCCTCTGCGAATGCCACATGGTCGGATTCTTGTTCAAAGAAATCAGCGCAACTGCCCAGGAAGAACAATCCTGCACAAGCGAATATACTAAAAATGAACTTTTTCATATTTGGAACTTTTAAGTAATTAGAGGTTGATCTTCACACCGGCTACGAATGAACGGCTATGTGGCAAGAGTCCAAGGTCAATACCCTGTCCGATGACCCTTGAGGTCATACTAAACTCTGGGTCGGTACCGAGATATTTCGAGAACGTAAGCAAGTTGTTACCCTGTACCCAAATTTGAAGTCCCTGAATGAACTCCGAGTTGAGTGGCAGGTTGTATGAGAGTGTAACCGACTTGAGCTTGAGGTAGCTACCATCCTCAATCCATCTGTCGCTGAATCTTGAGTTGCCCATTGGGTCTTGGAAGGTGGCTTTGGGAATAGAGGTCTGTTGTCCCTCAATTTGCCACCTGGCAAGCATGGCAGAAGATTGGTTCATGAAGCGGCTACCACCCTCTGTTTGTGAACGCATGTAATTATATACATCATTACCCATAGAGTAATTGAAACGCACATCGAGTTTAAATCGTTTGTATGCCAATGTGGTAAAGATATTGCCGTAGAAATCAGGGTTGGGGTCGCCGATGAACTGCCGGTCGGCCTCATTGATTTCATGATTACCATCCACGTCCTCGAAACACACATCACCTGCCTGGAAATAGTTATGGGTCACGCCGTTGTCGCCCAAGACATACAGACCAGCCTGCTGAGCCTCCTCACTGGTAGCGAAGACACCCTTGGCCTTATATCCATAGAACATATTGGCAGCCTCACCCACTTGCGACCTGATAGTAGCTCCATAGAGTGCATTGTCGATGAATTGTGCATTGTCAGTAAGTTCGGTAATTTTGTTCTTGTAGTGACCGATGCTTGCACCCAACTGCCACTGCCAATTTTTCTGTGCGATAATCTTGAAAGCCACTGTAGCGTCAAAACCATTGTTCTCCAATTTTCCGCCATTAGACCAATTTTGGTCGAGACCAGAGAGGAAATTGAGCGACTGGAACATAAGCAAGTTGGATGTGTTACTATGGAACCAGTTGAACGACAGAGAAAGTCTGTTGTTCAGCAGCCTTGTATCAAGTCCCAAGTTGATACGTTTGGTAGTTTCCCACTGTATTTCGGTGTTACCTATGCTGGCCAAAGACAATCCTGAAATTTCGGTCATAAACCTGGAGGCACGGAAGTAGCTACGTGCTGCATAGTAGTCGATGTCGTCATTGCCACTCACGTCGAATCCTGCCGACAGTTTCAAATAATCGATGCCTTTTACCTTTGCCAACCATGGTTCATTACTGGCCACCCATGCCACTTGAATCGACGGGAATATGCCCCAAACGGTGTCGAAAGCCTTTAAGCCATCAGCTTCAGAGCCAAATCGCGAACTGCTCTCGACAGTAAGGTTGGCCTGCAGATAGTAGCGTGTGAGCAAGTTGTAATTAGCCTGTGCATACCATGCCACCGAATTCCATGAATCTTTCGTACCGCTCGCATCACGGTTGAGCAACCCGGCATGCATGTGCGGAGTCTTGTCGGAACCAGTGTTATATCCCCATTGGTTGTTGAGTGTGTAATTCTCCCAAAGAATACGTGCACCTCCAAACAATTCGATGTAGTGTGCTCCATAACGGTTTGACCAATCGAGCCGTGTATCGCTCATCACAGAATTCTGTTTCGAAGCTAATGAGCGTACCTCATTCTCCCGATAATCGTTAAGACTTGCCACATAGTAGTTGGGCACGCCACTAATGGGGATATAGAATTTCTCGTTGGTGTTGACAAGATTGTAGCTGAAATGCTCACTGAGCGTGAGATAGGGGTTGAAGCGATACTGTGGTCGCACCGAAAGGTTGAACATCGAGTTTTCGAAGCGGTTTTTATTCTCAGCATCTGCATATTTGTTCAATGCAAGTGGGTTGGCCAACTGCCAGTTGTAGTTGCCAAAATAGCTCAGCGCCTCGTTGAGATAAGACTCGTCCTCGATATCGATATGACTATTGCTCATCACTCCCCTACCATAGGTATATGGACTGAGGAAAGGACTCTTGACGTATGCCAAGAAAGCCGGTGAGGTGGGTGTTCCTTCATCATACCCCTTGGGGGCTCCATCGTCGCGAATATTGCGTGTCTGGTTGGCGAATGAAGCATCGAATCTTACATTAAACTTATAGGTAAGTTTGATGTCGGTGTTGAATCGTATACTCAAGCGGTTCATATTATTGAACTTGAGTGTGCTCTGTCCTAAGGTGTATCCCACCGAGAGGTTGTAGTTGGCCACATGGTCACCACCCTCGACATTGATACCATAATTTTGTGTTATCGCAGTGCGATAGACATATTCTTTCCAATCAGTATTGTTGTGATACTGTGGATAGTAGTAATAGTCGGGGTTCTCGTTGAGGAACTTAAATTCATTGATACGTGTTCCTGTGGTCTTAAGTAGTTCGGATGCATATCCACGATATTGCTCCGCATCCATAATGGATATCATCTTGGGTTCGAGTGTCACCCCAGCCGAGAGTGTGGCAGTGATACGTGTAGCCATCGACTTATTACGCCGTGTCTGAATCAGGATAACGCCATTGGCGCCTTTTGCTCCATAGAGTGCCGTACCATTTCTGAGAACAGTGACATTTTCAATATCGTTGGGATTGATATTATTGAGGATGTCATTGTAGAATCCACTGTGTATCATCTCGCGTCCATACTGTTGTTCGACAATAACCCCGTCGACAACAATGAGCGGCTGAGCATTGACGTTGAGCGAATTGAGTCCCTGGATGAACATCACATTTCCAATGCCCGGTGTACCACTTCGACTGGTGTTATACACTTGTGCGCCAAGTTGGTTTTGCATTTCCTCCTTGATATTCAGGGCATTGGTATATGGGTTCTGTGGCATCGACTGATCACCACGCACATTGGTCGTGGATGTATAGTCGGCCTGGAAAGTGGTAGGATACAGCAAGATGTCACGCTGCTGCGTGTCCTGCTGTAATCCGATAATAGCAAAATTGTAATCAGGGGCATCTACAGATAACGAGGAGGTGAAAGTAGGCACTTTCAGTTCGTATGTGCCGTCTTCTCCCGTGAGTTTCGAATAGCCTTCGATTTCGTTTGACCTGACAATGACACCCGGAACTGGAGCTTTGGTAAGCGCATTGATGACGCGTCCCGTGACTGTTCGTGTGTCATAGTCCATCTGTTTTCTTACCAGCACTTTCTGCGGCTTAGTATTGTAATCGTCGTCTTCATCCTGTGCCATGACTACGGCGGGGAATGCCAACGTAAGGATAAGTCCGAATATAATATATCGTTTCATATAGGCTTACTGTTTATGGTTGATAGCGTTGGGATGATTATTTCTCTTCATGAGGTTTAACAATAATACAGTCGATACGCAGAATCTGCGTATAAATATTGTCACGACGCTCACGGTTGGAGAGATTGCTGGCTAAGCGCAAAGTGGCCTGCGGCTCGACGAGTCCTACCGAACATGTCGGTACGCGAATCGTGCCGAGGAAGACAGTATCTACGACCTCAGGGTTGGTGGTGAAGTAACTCTGTTCGCCATTCATGAGAACGATGGAGTCACTACGTTCCTTACCGTCCTGCTCATGGAATTTATAGGAACAGCGGAACTTGCATGGTCTTCGTTGTGTCTCTGCCACCAAAGTGTCGCCGGCAACAGCAGGCACCATAACCACATAGAGGTCATAATCAATATTAGAAAGCAACTCAGGCAGGTAATAGACGACCTCAGGATTGGTTGCTCCCAATGGGGAGATGACAGCAAAGCGGTTTCTCGACACTTTGTTGTAGAATGGATTGGAACTTTCGACCGACCTATAGGAAGGGGTGGCAGTATTGTTCTCGTTCACCTCCTTGAAGACATCACGCGACTCTCCCTCATTAATGATGGTCTGATAGAAAGTCTGACGTTTATCTATTTTCCAGTCGTTTGCCTTCATTACCATGCCATTGCTACAATCGGTATTAACGGTTCCCGTGAAGATTCCTCCCTGGTCGAATGGTTTATCATACTGATAATAAGCTAAATCGCTGGAACCAAAGGTACTTTGTCTATAAAGGTAATCGACGGCATTGACCGATACAGCCGAATCGCGTAGAGATTCATCCGTATTTTTTGTCCGGCTGAAAACTGTTCCCCTAATGATGGCTGTGCGTGTATTTGCCCATTGCATGGAGTCTCGCTTATCCACCGTATTATCATAGTTGTAATATGGTGTATATTCAGCCACCAGCCTATCCCAAACCTGATTGGTGGGAACCACCATCCAATAGGTGCTATCCTCGGAGTTGATTCTTCCAATACCCAAAGACGTACCCCTACCAGCATAGTCGTAGAGCAGTTCGTTCCTAAGCACTGTAACAGAGTCGAGATATACGGTTTTTCCATCCTCTATACCTCCTGGTACACTCTCAGTTGGATCAAACTCATATTGGTTGTAACTATATAGGAAATTAGCCAGACTGTCAAGGTCTTTGTCGTAACGTATCCATTCAAAGACATTCCTGAAATAGTCGGCCTTCTCGCCGATGGTGAAAAGCACGCCATTGCTTGTCTGCTGATTTCGTGAGGCAATGGGCCTGTTGCCGAAGCGGTCGTTTGTGAGCACCATATACTTTCCGTTCATCATAGTAATGGAGTCGTTAGACAATGATGATACAGAATAGTTGTAAAGTGCGATATGATTTTGCAGAAATTCCTTGATGGTGGAATTCTCCTTGTCTTTCACCCCTCTGGCCTTTTCCTGTTGATAGACGGCAATGAGATTGTCGGCTTCAGCGGAAGAGAATGCACTATTGGTAGGTGCAAAGACCGTGAACATCTGTGAACTTGCAAGTGAGGCATCATAGCCCGTAGCCTGCACGACGCGTGCGAAATTGCTCAATTCGCTGTTTTGCTGTATCGTCTGCCAGATGGACTGTCCGGCCGATACTGTCGGGCTATAGTGGTCGTTCCACTCGTCGGTACATGCCACCAAGGCAAGTGCAGCGACCGTGATGCCCAACATATTGCGAAAGTTATGATATATTCTCATAATTATCTAATTCTATATTGATAAATCTAATTCCTGGTTCCCCTTAGATTTAGAGGTCGTCCTCCTGTACGCCCTCATCGGTTACACCATATACACTCTTAGGTACCAGTTCGAGGTAATCGAGCATAATCTCGTTGTTACCTAGTCCCTCAGACACGCACCTGAACCGTAGGTAATGGTTCTCGCCTGGCTTGATATGCACGGTACACAGCACAATGCGCAGTGTAGCATAGATTTCGGCGAAATACTGTCCGGCATCCGAGGCACTACCCTTTCTGAATGCACCGTTGGCACCACGATAGAATCCTTTGTTCTTGAGGTCTTTACGTTCCTCGAGTTTTTCATCCTCGGTCATCGTGGTGTTATACTCATTGTCGTGCGAGCCCCAGTATGCATTGCCAAGCAGTGACTCATCACGCAGGTCACGACGCATATCAAGTGGGATACCTTGTGGTTCGCCATCGAAATACACCTGTGCGATACCGCGGATTGACATAGCAGCATATCCTAATCGTATCTGGTAGTCACCCTCAGTGGGCACTGGTGGAATGCGGAATGAGAGGTCGAAGTCACCGTTACACACAAACTCATCCCCACTATACGACCAATATCCGTAACGCGGACGGCGATAGACAAAGTAACCATTGTTGCCCACAGTGACACCATCGAGATAGCCATTGGGGAAGAAATAGCAGGTACCTAACAATTCTTCATGACTATAGCGTGCATCATCGGAATAGAGACCGTTGCCTTTATAGTTCATGCGCATATTGTTGGTCATCAGTTCTGGGAAGACTGCCGAGAGGTCCATACGCATACGACAGTTCATCACTTCGTTGATGACTTTATTGTCATAGACGATTAGTTCATCTACATAGAAATAGCATCCGTTGAGAGCCTCACCACGATAGCCGTCACCAATGGTGGGCTGTATGTGCACACCCTCAAGCTGATATTGGTTGTCGTAGCGACGGTTGATGTACCTGTCGGTCAGGATACCTTGTCCCTGGAATTTACGCACAGTCAGTTTCTCCACTTTCATCATGGTGTGTGGCATCAGCGTGCCATACCATTCAGTGGGGTTCATCTTCTGCGTGTCGATACCAATATCCTCGAGCACAGTCAGCAGGTTGTAACCATGCACATTACGGTTGAGCAGATGGTAGGCGATAAGTCGGTTGAGCGGGTTGCGGCGGTCGGTGGCATTCTCAAGACTGTGCCAAGCCTCGTTTTGTCCTCCATACATGGGGTCATACACCTCGCAGGCTTTCCTATAAAGGCCCTCTATATCGTGGATACCATATCTGTCGCTAAGCACTGCATCGGGTACGATGAATGCCGTATATCCCAGCAACCTCTCCTTAGGTGCACGTGCAGCCTCACGAATGGGGTTGGCTGCATCACCGCCGGTATTGTAGTCGTGCCATTCCGGCTGTCCGTTGGTATTGAGTGGCTGGTGATAGCTCTCGTCCTTGTATCTATAGAGTGAGTCGCTAAGTCCTGTGAGCCGCAGTGCCTCGCTGAAAAGGCTTATGTTTGGATTCTGCCGTATAATATCGGGAAGCATACGATTTGAACTTTGCAGCACACGGTCGATAGGCTGTACGATACCATTCTCCACGGAGTCGTCCTGTAATTCGTAATAGATATGCGCATCGTCGTTGAGAAAGACGACGGCATTGCTATCGTTATCGAGTTTTCGCGACACCTCAAGATATCTACTGTTCATGTTTGGTGTCGTAAGCACTCCATCAGGCATATCGAAAGTGGTGTACATCACATCCATGAGGTGTGTTCGGGCGATAGTATCGCAATCGGCCTTGCTAAGTTGGTCGATGGATGAATAACCGCGCTCAGAGAGATAACGGTTGACAGCATCGTTGTCAGGTGCAAAACAGGTATAGGCACCGTACGCCGAAAGTAGGTCCATCAGGCCTGCACGAGTGACGATAGACGCAAACAGACTATATTGGTCTCTCGTCTGCAGATAGGTGCTCATCATTTCACCCTTGAAAGTATAGTAGTTTTCGCTGTCGGGCTCATCGGAGCATCCCACCATCATGGTACACATCATACACAGTGTACCAATAAGTACAGCTATATTATTATTGATTGTCTTTATCATAGTCATAATCTTCTCGTAATGATTAATGTGGGTTACTTACCGGTGGCAGAATTCTCGATGCTACTATCCTCGCCACTTCCGAAGGCAGGATTTTGCACAAGGTTCTTGTTCACCTTGATTTCCTCAATGTTGTATGGCCAGAAGATGGCATCCATACGTGTCAGCTTACTATTGGCAATCGAGGCATTCTCGAGTCCTTTCTGTGCCACAGCGGTGCGCAGGTAGAGTGTGTTGCCATCACGCAGAGAACGTCTGACAAGGTCGTACCACCGCTTACCCTCGAAGAGGAACTCACGATGGCGCTCCTTCATCACCAACTCTTCCATCTGTGCCTTCGTGCCATAGTCTGCCAGATGTAACGTATCTTTGTCGCTTAACGTCGCACGACAGAGACTACGCTTGTTGACAGCGTTAACAAGGTTGAAAGCCCTTTCCTGCAACTGTGCATTTTCCTCGCTTTCGCCATCGGTCATCATCTGTGTGAGAGCCTCTGCCTTGAGAAGCATGATGTCGGTGAGCCGGTAGATAATCCAGTTGGAGTGGTTTTTCTCATCGGCGTATGACAAGGTTGTTGTCACACTGGCAGAGGAAGCATTCTGGTCGAATGAGATGGTAGCATCTGAATAGACATACTTGGCGATATTGGCCGACGTTGCAGAAATCTGGACCAAAGCCTCGTATGCCCGTGCGTCGTATTTATTTGAGAAGACGGCATAGGCACTGTTGATTTGGTCGAGACCCACATAGTCGGACGGCTTCACAAGGAAGATATGGTCTTTGTCGAAGCCATATTTCCTGCACACTGCCCAGTTGGTCAAGCGGTTATCATCATTCACGAAAGTGAGTTCAAAGATGCTCTCAGAGCTATTGCCTTTTCCAAAAATTTGGTAGTATGCATAGCCATACATGGATGTGGAATAATTTTCCCTGAGCAAAGGGAATCCATTAAAGCGTGTCTGCATATCGCTAAGCAATTGTCCTTCTTTCTCCTTGGCATACCTCTGGTAAGCCTCGATAACGAGGTCGGCATAACGAATACAGTTGGCATAGTCTTTCTTCCATAGATACATTTCACAGAGCATAGCATGGATAGCATCCTGTGTGATACGCCCCGTCTGGTAATTCTGACTTGTCTCCGGGTAACGTTTCACTGCGTCGTTCTGCACTTTTTCAAGGTCAGCAATCAGCAGGTTAAGCACCTCATTGAAAGGCGTTGCAGGGATATCCATCACCTGGTCATCGTCGAGATACGGTTCCGTTGTATAAGGAATATCACGGAAGGTACGTATGAGATAGAAGTAGCATAGGTCTCTGATAGCAGATGCCTCGGCGATGGTAGCCCGCAGTTCACTCTCGGTATAAGAGGGATCTTTCTCAGCCACAGAGGGGGCATAGTAGATGACGGTGTTGCATCGGTTGATGACATCGTAGAATCCACTCCATCCCGTATAATAGTTGGATGCGTTGATATTCTCTACAAGCAATCGATGGAGGTCGAGGTCTTTCTGCTGTGCCGTACCAGTGGTATTGACATTCTCGGAACGGAACTCACCCCATGCCATCATACGTGAAATCACAGCATCGCTCTGCATACCCGAGTAGCATCCTGCAATGATATTATCGACATCCTTTTTCTCGTTCCAGAACTGCTCAAGGATGATTTCATTTCGCGGTTCGATTTCGAGGAAGTCGCCACATGCCGTCAGCGTCAGTAACGAGATAACAGCACAACTCAGTATATTTTTGATATCATAATGTCTCATAATCGTCTGTTTTTCGCTAATTATCATCCATAGTTAGAAGTCAACTGTAATACCACCCGTAAAGGAGCGTGCCCTTGGGGTCTGTCCCCAGTCTGTAGCTGCTCCATATCCACCATAGTTCACCTCGGGGTCAACTCCTGAATATTTCGTAAGTACGAAGGGGTTGTTGACACTGGCATAGAAATTCAAGCTGTTTATCCCTATATCTCGGAGGAATTTAGCTTTAAACAAATAGGAGATCTGTGTATAGTTCATTCTTAAGAAACTACCATTCTCAACAAATCGGTCACTGATAAGAGTATTGTAATTGGTGGTATTTCCATACATAGCTCTTGGAATAGTGGTGACATCTCCCTCCTTACGCCATCTGTAGTTGACAGCCTGACTTTGGTTATTGTTGCTGGTCATTGCCTCATTGTTAAGCCTTGCCATATTGAGAATCTTGTTGCCCACACGATAGGAGAACTGTGTCATTAATCTCCATTTATCATACTTGAGGACAAATCCAAATCCACCATACAGTTTTGGCAGTGAACTTCCTAAATACACAATATCGAGGGCATTAATATTGCCATCGTTATTGATATCTTCATAGATGGCATCACCTCCGGAGAATTTATAGTTTACAATCTGTGCCGGGTCGTTGGAATAACCAAACTGCATTCTTACCGGCATACCTTTATCATCGATAATGACATTGCCATCTGCATTAATAGCAACAGGAGCTGTCTTTCCTTCGGCTATAAACTGGCTACGCTGCTCATCGTTCATGTCGGCAAAGGTATCATAATTGTACTGATACACTCCTTTGTAACGGAATCCATAGATGGCACCGAAGGGGTTGTGCAGTTGTACACGCTGCAAAACCTTGGCATTCTCGTATGTAAACACCGAGTTAAGATTCTTGAGAAGGTTTTCGTCCAAAGACAAAATTTCGTTTCTGTTGTTACCAAAATTGACATTGAAGTCGAGAGAGAATTTACCTTTCTCGATGACCTTATTGCCATTGATATAGAACTCCCATCCCATATTGCTCATCTTACCATTGTTTTTATAGTCCAAACGGGTGTATCCCGCATTAGACGGTATGCGGAAACCTCCCATGAGCATGTCCTTGGTTGTATTCTTGTACAAGTCGAGTGTGAATCTGAGTTTGTCGTTCCAGAATCCCAGTTCCAGTCCTGCTTCAAGTTTCACAATCGTCTCCCACTGCAAGTCGTTAAGTCTGATATTGATAGGTTTCATGGCCGCCATATCGAGATAAGTATCAGTCTGTGCATACTTGCTGGTGTAGAGATAGTCGCTCCTGGGTGCCGAACCAGAGATACTCCAACCCGCACGAACACCTAAGGTCGAGATAGTCTTATCCTCATATAATTTCTGCATGAATTTTTCCTTCACAATATTCCATCTGAAGGTAGCTCCAGGGAAATATCCCCATCTACGACCAGGTCCAAATTTCGTAGTACCCGTGACATTCACGTTGGTATAGAAAATGTAGCGATCAAGGAGAATATAGTTGACCAAGCCCGTGAAATATAGCGACCTCCACTCTCCAAAGCTACTGTTCAGTCCTGTGATAAGGCCTCCTGCGTCAGGACTTGTGATATTTCCCGAGGGCAGTCCCTTACCATTGTTGTACTGTCCGCTTGATGAGCCAGAGACAAGTTCCATCATAGCCTTGGCCAGTATTTTATGATTATCAGACCCTGTAAATGGTGTGAGTTCCAACTCTTGTCTTGTAGTAAGCTGTACATTCTTGGAATTACCATTATAGGATGTATTATGCCCACTCTGCCATGTGGTAGAAACCAGTTCTGAAGGATAATAACTATCAATATACCTATTAGCTATATTCATATTCACCGACCCTTTCCAATCGAGCTGCCAGTGGTCTTTGTCAAGTCCAAGCAGTCGATAACGCATGATGAGTTCAGGCACCATATCGTAGGAACGTGATTCATATTTTGCCAAATTAGCAGATGCTACAGGATTGACATATCTGCGCTGGTCATTTTCAAACACGGCAGACCCCATATTTGGTCCACTTTGGAGCATATTGTAATAGCGGTCGGTATTCTCACCCGTCACTCGGTCCTGCTCATAAATACTCATGTTAGGCATCTTCACCAAGGCGATGGAAAGCAGGTTGTCGGAGTTCTGATGGTTGTTCGTGTAGGTAAGAGCGAAGTTAGTGGACACGCGAATACGCTCAGAGATATCGTAGTCGAGGTTGACACGAGTGGAGAAACGGTCAAGTTGCTGTTTGATAATTGAACCCGTCTCATGATCGTAACCACCAGAAATACGGAATTTGGCTTTTTCACCACCTCCGGTGATAGTGATATGATGATTCTGACGGACTCCCCATTGTGTGACCGCATCCACCCAGTCGGTGTTGTTGTTATACTGCTCATATTCCGAGAACTGCGGATCGTAGTTGATTTCAGGAACATTCGATGCAGCATTACTCTGTTCTGGGTTGAAATAGCTCTCCTTGAGCAACATGGTATAGTCATCGCCAGAAAGCAAGTCATATCCCTTTGGCTGGTAAGTACCCGAGAGTTTAAAGGAGTAAGTAAGATGTGGCCGTCCGATGGTACCACGTTTAGTGGTGATTTCGATGACGCCATTACCTCCACGTGGTCCATAGATAGAGGTGGAGGCACCCTTAAGCACCTGAATATCCTCAATATCTTCGGGGTTGATACGCAATAGTTGTGCAAACTGCTCATCGCTCGACGAACCGAGGTCGAATGTAGCAAGTTCTCCTGTTTCATCCTCCCAAATATTTTCGTCGATGACGATAAGAGGATTGGCATTGGTCAGCGAAGATAGTGAGTTGGTACCACGCAGACGCATGGTAGAACCCGAACCGAGGTTACCTGAGTTGGCCACGATATCAAGACCTGCAATACGTCCTTGCATAGCCTCTTCGATAGATGTCACTGAAAGACCGTCAAGGTTTTTTGTAGAGAGCGACTGTGTGGAGAATGAAACCTCATCTTCTGCCAGTGCCAGTCCATTACCTCTCAGTCGTTTTTTCGCCGTGACGGTGACTTCCTTGAGTTGTCCTTCTGACTCCAAGACCACGTCATAGACAGTCTTGTTGATAGGCAACGTCATTTTCTTGTATCCCACGTATGAGAACTGGATTTTGTCCTTTGGGTTCTTGATTTTCATGGAGAAGTTACCATTAATATCCGTAATGGCACTCTCGATGACACGCCCATTGCCATCCACCTCACATACGACAGCACCAATCAGAGGGTCGTTTTCATCGCTTACCGTACCCGACACCTGTGTAATCTGTGCCTGCATGGCCACTGCGAACAACAGTGACCATAATGTTAGTATGATTCTATATCTTTTCATGGTCTATTGCTCTGGTTTCTGATTTCATTGAGTTCCTGCTGCCAGGTTTTTGCCTTCAGGTCGTTGTTGAAGAGTAGTACACCATCGATGAGATGAACCACAGCGTCTGACGCGGAATTAATCGACATGTTGTTGCCTGACCCACTGAACCAGTACTCACGACATATTTTGTTGTATAGTCCATTGTTAGTGATGACATGGCGGGTGTTGCCCAACTGGTCGGTAACTGTCAGTGCGGATGGCCCCGCATTGACTTCAAGTGAGAAGAATCGCTGGTTTTCAGGATTGAGTTTAGCCGTCTCAAACTTAGTGTTGTTGACAGGGTCGCAGCCGATATACACTGCATTATCCTGAATGTGGTATCGCACAAAATTGAAGATACGGTTACGGATAGCGGCACGTGCTGCCCTTACCTTGGCATCATCGTCGTTCCATGCCTCGAGTGTCTGAGCCTCATAGTCATCCCATGTAGGTAAGTAACCCTCGTCGATTAACTGTTGTATCGACTCGTTTGTAGGCACATAGACGGTATAATTGAACTTATCGAAAAGTCGGATGTTGTAGTTGTTGGTAGGATCCACGCATTTGTAGTTACCATCCTGAGTGATAAGGAGGTTGTACTTGGTGGAGTCTTCATCGTTGCCGCTGAGCAGGTCGAGGAAGAGGCTCATCTGCTCATGTTCCTTGAGTGTAGCATAGACCGACTTGCTGGCACCGAGAATCATGCCATCGTTGGTGACATACGATTTTCCATTGCCCGAAGTGCTTTGGTCATAGATGGTCGAGACGGTGAGGGGATTGCCAGTCTCCATCTGGTAGCCACCGCTGACAGTCATTCTCCATGGCTGTCCGGCATCGGTGACTTTCACCACCGAACCACCCTTGGTCTTGTAATACTGCTGTCCACTCTCTACGTCACCCACCACAATCAGCATATCGAGCAAGTCGGTAAGACGGTTGCGGATTTGTGCCTGCGGTGCATTACCGAGAGGTGAACCCACGGTATAGTTGCCAGTTTCCGGGTCGATGATAATCTGGTATCTTCTTGCCTTTACACGGCTGTCGAGAACTGCCTTGGGATCCCAGTAAAACTCATACAAAGTCTGAATGGGTTCGCCATAGGTAGTTGGGTCGATGTAGTAGAGCATGGCATTATTGGTAGGTATAAAGAAACTGTAGTACGACTCCATAGAGTTGAGGTATGGACTGAAGTCATACTGTGTGATAGCCCAGTAGATGATGCTCATCACATCCTGGTGAATCAGTGCCGGGAACGACACGCTGGAATAGGCACTGGGAGCGAATACATGGTTGGAGAGATAGACCACACCATTGCATCCCATGAAGCACGAGTCGATATGCTCTGGTTTCACACCCATTTCCATCTTTGCATCGTTGAGGATAGAACCGAACTTCGAAGGCACAGACGAAGTAAACGAGTTGAGCATATTGACATTGAGGAGCTCGGCAAGCACCAAATCGGGAATGGAATCCCACTCATGGTACTCATCCTGCAGCACTTTTCCGTCATGCTCCCACCAATACTCCAATGCCTGATTATTTGGCACAATCATCACGGCGGCATCGTTGCTGATACCCTGATTGGTGGTGGCATTGTAGTTAAAATATTGGTTCCATCCCGGGTCGTAGGTCAGTGTAGCCTCAACAGCCTCATCATCGGGGTCGGTTTGCAGACGAGCACGTCCACTGGATATATTGGAATAATACCTAAGCACATAGACGGAGTCGAGACGACCTGTCTTCTCATACCATGAGCGGCTTGCAGGCTCGCTGTAATATGGAGCCGAATATCTGTCGATAAGATGTGACCACAAACTCATGTTGGGGTGCTGTCTCAGAATCTCAGCGATATTGCTCGACGACTCTATCACGCCCGACACCTTCTGTATATAACCGTTTTTACAGGTGATGTCACGTTCGATGACTTTCTTTCCATTTACCCAAGCATCGCTGACAGAGTTTGACTCGCCATTGGTCAGGATGGCCAGGTCTTGGTCGGTAATCTGATTGGTGTGCATAAAGGCAGGCATGAAGTGAATCATGGGCGATGCCGTAGCGTCTTTTAAGATGAGAATACCGTTCTTTTTCTCACGATGCTTGTCCCAGACATGGGTGTTTGGCATTTGTGAGGGCAGCAACACCGATACAGAGTCGAACTCAGATACAGCAGTTGCTCTACGCATACACATTCCCTCCTGAGGTGGGTTGCCGCTCAGGTTGGACAAAAGTTCAATGAGGTAGGCATTGTTAACCATGGAGTTGTTGAGCAACAGTTTTTTCTGCGACTCCGACAGCTGCTCATAGCTTCTCACACCCCATTTGTTGGTGCGGAACCATTCAGCATACGAATTGTCGTCGGCGACAAATAACGTCTTAGAGCCTGTCCTGCTCAACACTTCCGTCTGGCCAAGGTCATCGATGAGCCTCAGCGTGGTCTGGTAGTTGCCATCTTCTTGCAGTCGCTCATATATGGAGTTTCCCAGCCATTCCGGCTGTCCGGTGAGTAGGTCGTCGGAACACGACGACACCACCGAGGCTCCTATGAGCAGACAACTGAAGGCTACTGCCATCATACGTCCGTTGTTTAGGATCTTTCTTTTTTTCATAGATTTATTTAGTTTTGAGTTTTAAGTTTTAAAAATTGAGATTTTATAGTTTGTGAGCTGCAGTGAAACCGCACCATACGGAAAAACTTATGATGAGAATTTTCAAATATCGTGCAAACATTCATCAGACATCGTCTGATAATCTTCAACAGTAATGTCCCTTTAACTACTTTTTAACTACCCTTTAACTACTTTTTAACTACCCTTGATTTTTTTCAATTGTTGAATCATCTCTTCGTATTCACGATTGGAGACGCCAATGGTGGAGAGTAGTTTCTCGGTCTTGGCGATGATATCGGCATAGACCTGTTTTCCCGTTTCTTTATGGAGTTGACGAACCTCCGACAACAAGTCGTTGGTCTCTCCCCAAAGGCAGAGGAAGTCATACTCCTGCTGAGTGAGTTTAAGGATCGAACCATGCTGTGCAGCAACCTTTCCTGTCATATAAGCAGGTGTTCCCACCTCAAGGCAATGGATGTCCATATCGCGTGTCTTGTAGCCATAGTCGGTACCATAGTTTTGATAGCTTAATTTCCATTTATCTGAACCGATGGGTCTCCACATCGTGATAGCCTCGATGTTTTGATTGCCATTGTCTCCTACGTGCCATCCTTGTGTCACAGTCCATACAGTTGTTCCCTTTGCTTTTGGCGATGGCACCAACTGCGTAGCTGTGGCACGGTCGAAGCCACGTGTTTTCTCGCATTTATAGACCATAACATACTGCTGGTCGGGCTCATTCCATACGATGTCGGCATCGATAATATCGTATCCTGGGTCGAAATATACTCTCGGTGGTGTGAGAATGTTCAGCTGTTCGTCGATAAGCTGGTAGTAAATACGGTGACGGTCGGGAAATCCCACACTATAGTAGAGCACATATTTCCCTGTCTGCCGGTCGTAGATGACCTGAGGTGCCCATGCTGCTGTCATCTGCTCTGCTGTAATACCTCCAAGGGCTTTCAGGTTGGCCTTCGATTCAAGGTCGATATTTACATTTTTCGTCCAGTGTACGAGGTCGGGGGATATAAGCAAATTCATAATATGGTTGCTTGTCCATCCCAAGCGACTTGTCATATCGGTGGCCACCATCATAAACTGTCCGTTCTCCATACGACACACATACGAGTCGCGCATACCTCCGGTCACAGAGAGGCGCTTGGTATCCATCACCTCAGCACCATTCATGATGTCATCCCACACTTTTCCATCTTTGCTCAAAGCATAACTGGTGAATTCTCCATGCCGATTCATGTGTGAGAAAAGGTAGGCGCACTTGCCTTCATCCTCTGCCTTGTATGCCGGATATTCCACAGGTTTCTCCACCACCTCTGCAGCCACATCTCCTACGGGCAGCCGATAGACACACAATGAATAGGGAGGCACCTGCAGTGTAGCGGTATTACCGGGTGTGATATCGAGGTTGGTCAGAGGCGTTGGACTCACACGCTCGGGGTTCGACATAGTGTTCTCCTCATTACCATTAACCGCAGCAAGACGCTGAACTGTGCCCTGCCCTGTGAGACGCATATTTTTCAGATTGATTGTCAGTGGCTGAGCCTCGTCGTCGGGATTGACAACCTTAAGTATCATTGTGCGCTCCTGCTCATCAAGTTGCACACACTGATAAAGTTTCTGCTGTTGTTTCTGCGGGAAAGCATGCACAAGATTATTGTCGATGAAACATCTCACGCTGTCGGTGTCCACTTCTACACGGAGGTCGTACCACCGATTAGGCTCAATTTTACCCGATGCGGTGACAACAGTGGTCTTTGCCCCACCCTGACACATTTCCACGGCATGCTGGGTGTTGTTCCATCCACCGATATTCCACCAAGTATAATTCTGTGCGTCTTGATAGTCGAAAACGACGAGGAAGCCTTCTGCACCATCATCCTTTTTCGCACGAACATTATATATATATTTATCAGCGGTGAATGATTTGTTGCAGACTGTCATGCTAAATTCGCCGTCACCTGTCTGTTTATATGCCGCACCATCAATTTTCCACTTGCCATTCTGTGCTTTCCAATTGTCTGCAGCAGCGAAATCATCGCTGACGGCTTTTTCTGTATTACTGCCTGTATATGCAGTGACGCTGACATCGTCGAAGGAAGCCTTTGTGTTCCATGTAGCCAACGCCACTTGATGGTTCTTCGACAGTGTGCGCATGTTGCCTGTCTCTGTCCATTTCAGGTTTTGATGCCCAACATTGGAGGCCATCATCTGCTGAACATAGTAACTTGGTGTCACGAAATGCGAAGCCGCATTGAAGTGAATCATGTCGTAGTCCCAGCGAGGGTCGCTCTCGTGCATAAAGATGGGTGCAAACGATGCCATGCGGCAAACATCCGAGTTTCGCTCCATGCCAAGCATATAAATGGCTTCGCCAAGTGCCGAACTAATAGTACCGTAGCGGCCGAAGGTGCCACGCTGATTGGCGGCATACTCCCCATTATAGACAAGCACATCGCGTGAATAATTGTCATATTTGCGGTAGTTGTCGCGCATCCATGAAAAACTGCGATAATAATGTTCATCGACCAGTTCCACAGGATAGTAGTTACGCCATGAGGGATTGTCGGTACCCCAAGACTCTACGTTGCCGATAGTGATGATATCGGGGTATTTCTCCTTGATGGCAGTATAGAACATATTGTAGCGCTCTGCATATTGTTCGCTTTGCTGTCCACGTCCACTTTGGTAGTTTTCGTTGCCTATCTCAACAAACTTCAGATGATATGGCTCGGGGTGTCCATTGGCGATACGTCGTGCCCCCCATGTGGTGGTGGCATCGCCATTGGCATATTCGAGGGCATCGAGGGCATCTTGCACCAGTGCCTTGGTCTCATCGAGCGTGAAAGTATAGCCGTGACCCAATCCAACGTTGACCACAAAAAGTGGTGCAGCCCCTAAGTCCTCACATAATTGCAAGTACTCGTCATATCCCAGTCCGTCGGTAGAATAATAACGCCAATTACGGTTGAGGTGCCCTGGCCGTTGCTCCACGGGTCCGATGGTTTTCTTCCACTGGAAGGCATTGTCGTATGTCCCCTCTCCCTCGACATAGCACCCTCCGGGGAATCTGAGGAAAGTGGGATGTGTGTCATAGAGGCGCTGTGCCAAGTCAGGACGCAAACCATTGGGACGATTGCGCCATGTATAGGGGAAGAGCGACACCATATCAACGTAGATGGTACCGCTTTTTTTGAATAGCAAAGCCAACTGTCCCTTGGGGTCTGTAGTCGTTGCCTTGATGGTGGCTGTCAGTTTGTTCCACTGACCAGGAACTATATTGCCTGTGAGCATAGTCTCGCCAAGAGATGTTGTGCCGTCTTTGGCCACAAGGCGAGCAATAATCTGGTTTGAAAAAACATTATCTCCCTTTACCCACATCGAGAAGGTGTAGGTTGAATCAGCTACGATGCCCATTCCCCAAAATCCTTCGTTGCGAATACCTTTTTCAGTCAATTTGGATTTTTTAGACACTGTAACTTTGAGTGCCTGCTTCTGTGCTTCGTTGAGCAGTTGTTTGTCTGTGAGCGACATATCCACGCCTCCCATAGACACCCATCCTTGCAATCCTTCGTCAAACGAGCGGTTTTGCACCAATTCGGCATAGAGCCCCCCATCTCCCGCATGGTTGATTTCCTCGAAGAAGAGTCCATACTGGTAAGGGCTGGTGAGGGGTCCTCTGCTTGTGGCATCGATATTCATCACGACCTGGGCTTTTGCACCGATGACAGAAAAGAAAAGGGCTGCTGAAAGTAATAGGTTTTTTAGGTTGGCACTCATAAGATTATATAGTAAAGCAAAACGTCTGTGTTGGAGAAAACGCAAAATGCTAAGGTGTTTACGAAATCACACCTTAATAAAATAAAAAGAAGAGAGCGGGAAACACCATTTTTTGGCATATCCTGCTCTCTTTTTTCGATTAATACATCATCTTCGTCATATGATTACTTGACGAGGATTTTCTGTATCTTCACTGAGCCGTCGCTCATAGTCTGCTTCACGATATTGACACCCTTCTGCAGGCTCTGGGCACGTGCACCGTTGAGTGTGTAGATTTCCACCTTCACGGTGCTTACGGCCTGTGCCTCATCGATACCCTCAGCATCGCCATTTGGCTGGATGGCACTGTTCTCGCCGTAGTAGTAGAGGCGGAAATTGTCCATAATCAGCCAGTCGCCAGCAACATAAGTTCCTGGTTTCTTCACACCGATGCGAAGTTTGCCATTGTCAACCCTTACAAATACGCTGTTCTGGTAGGGCTGGTCGTCAAATTCACACCATGAGAGGAATGAAAGCATCGTGTTAGGCTCATACAGTACGGTGCCGTCATCTGCAGTGACAGTGGTCTGTCCGTCGATTCCCGGATCTTCGGCAACAGCGCCAGAAGCAAGAGCCTTGATAGGCACAGAGCTGATGACATCGTTGGTCATACCATAGAGATATGCACTGCTGGAGTCAGGATTTGCAACGAATGCCTTATAGTCGTCGGCAGAATAGCCGAGGCGGCACATAGCAGAACACTTGATTTCATAAATACCTGCGGGCAGTCCTTCAACATCCTGATAGATATCCACATCGCTCTTCTGATAGAACTCGATGGCTGGTGTACCTGTATTGGCGGTCTGTGCAAAGGCACCGAGTGTGCCAGCCCATCCTGTCTGTGAGTCGTTACCATCCTCATCGTTGAAGTTTGGACAACTCATGACAGCTGTGACATTGACAGGATTTGCATCTGATGCCTCACCCATGAGCAGGATACGCATCTCAGAGATTCTCTTCAGATACTCTGGCACCTGTTCGTTGGTGATGGTCTTGTTGGCAAGACCAGTCTCAACTTCGTCAAAGAGTGCGCTTGCAGCTTCCATAGTAGCAGGTGCACAGTCGGCTGTCAGCATAGCGGCACCGAGGTTGGCAAGAGCGGAACGCAGTTTCTCATATAGAGCGATAGAAGCGTTAGCATTGTCGCGAGCGTCGAAGAGAGCTGCCAATGCATCAAACATAGCCTTACCATCATTACCGGCAAGAGCGGCGTTACCTGCTGCAATAGCATTGTTCACCTCGTCGATGGTTGTCTGTGGCATATCGGCATCAGCGAAAGCCTGCAATTCAGCGATAGCCTTCTGAAGTTCTGGACGGATAGCGTCGGCATTGAATCCTTTATAAACCATGCGGAAGTTGTCCCAGATAGCCCAGTTAGGACCAGTGAGGTCACCCTTCACACCGAGACGGAGTTCTCCACCTTCCTTAGCTACGATACCGAATGCTGAGCTAACATACATACCAGCTGAGAATGCCTGTCCGGCACTGACCATGGTGTTGGGATACCAATTGATACTGTCGGATGGTGCCCATGCGCCTTCGGTATAAACAGTGTTGACAGCCACTGGCTCGTCGAATACACACTTAAACTCTGAGGTGTTGTTGTTGACATAAACCCATACTGGGCAAATCTGTCCACCTGTGTTGTAGAGGTCGTAAGCGGTCTGGTCTCTCTGCAGACGGAAGAATCCCTGAAGTGAAATCTCATAGACACCAAGCGGAGCCTCTTTCACTACCTGGTAGATATCAAAGTTAGCACGGTCGTAAGCCTCAGCACACTTGTTGTTGGCTGGTCCACCGATGACGGGGCCACCTTCCCAACCCTTTGTGCCTTCCTCGTATCTTGGGTTGACAAGATACATCTCGGTCACGTCGGTATTCTCCTTGATAGCATTCTTGGCAGCATACTCAGCCATCTCACGCAGGCGCTGTGCCTCTGCAAGCACCTCCTCGGTGGTCTTGCTGTGATCCTGCTGGAACTTGCGATAGTTCATGCCGTCGAAGCCCTCGTCCATGTAGTCAACGAAGTCGTCGAAACGCTCATCGTCAAGGTCGAGCTGAGGATTAGCGGCGATGTTGATAGCATAGGCCACAGCCTCATTGTAGGTAGCCCAAGCAGCCTGGTTGTCATCGACAGCCTTGCTGGCTTCCTCAATATTCTTCACGGCAGTCACCACCTCTTCATATGTAGAAGCGCCCATGGCAGCAGCTACGGCAGCCTTGTAAGCATCGTTAACGGCGGTGGTGTAGTAAGTAAAGTTGTCCACGTCACGTGGGTTCTTCACGAGATTTTGTACCCAGAGCTGGTAAGCATCAGCCTTGCTTCCGTAATAGACGAGTTCCCATCCCACGAAGCATGTCCAGTCGGAACCGAGTGACACGGTCTTCTTCAGACCAATGTTGAATTCGGTGTCATTGGTACCGAAGACGAGCAGGTTGTCATCATAGCGGTTGTTGTTGATGTATATTTCTGCCGACTCACGCATGTTGGGGATATAGACGGTCTTGCCATCTGCAGATGTAACAGTCACCTCAGTGCCATTTCCGTAGGAATCCTCCACAGCACCAGCATAGATAGACATCAGCGGTGTGGTGAATGTCTCTCCACTTGCTGTGGCATACATCAATGCATTCTTGGCATCCTGACCCTTGAGGAAGTTGTCGTAAGCACCTCCGGAGAAGCCACCGTCACGATAGTAACCCTTGACTTTCAGACCATAGACACCTCTTGGCATCGTGGTAAGCTTCTGATACATGTCATAGGTCTTGTTGTAGAACTCAGCGACATTGTACTGCAAGTCAGGAGCTGTTCCACTCCAACCATTGCTGTTGCCCTCATATTTGGGGTTGATAATCGAACCGGTCATATCCATTGGATTTGCCACCGATGCATTATCCTGTGCTGCTGCGAGCACAGCCTCTTTCACTGCCTGGATAGCAGCCTCGAGTTCCTCCAAAGTAGAACTCTCATTCTCATAGACAGCCTTTGGTCCACTGACATCCACACCCTGTGCCTCAGCGGCATCGATAGCGTCTTTCAGTTCCTGTGCCTTGAGATAGATTTCCAACATTGGCAAATAGGCTTCGTAATCAGCCTCATTGACCAGAGCCCAGTCAATGTAGTGTCCCTCACCCTCTGAGAGGAATGGCGACAGTGCGGTGTTGGTGGCCGACTCTGTCACATCGAGACCTACATAGAGATTGGGATACGAAGTCCAGTTGAGTGTAGGGTTGATGATGGGGTCATCAGCCACATGCAGGCGGAAGGTTGAGCCATGCTCTTCCACAGCCCATCCATAGTTGGCCTGACCGTTGCGGTCCACGTACATCTGTGTCTCACTGTCGAAGAACACCTGCATCCAAGCATTTTTCCCAACAGAGAAATCATTGAAAAGGTAGGCCTCGCCACCCTCATACAGGGTGAAAGCCACTTTCAGACCTTTTCCATCCACGCTGGCCTGTGTTCCCCAAGCGTTTCCTTCCATGAAAAACATCTTGGCCTGTGTGTTGTAGAGATAATAGTAGGTCTCAGTGTCGGGACTGGCAGCAAATCCCTGCAAATTGGCAGGAACCGGCCTTTGACGGACACCATTGACCAACTCAGCGCTGGCACTGCTGCCAATCAGCAACAATGCTCCCAAAACGAGTAGTTTTGAAAATTTCATAGGCTTTGAATTTGGTAAAAAAAAGTTATTAGTAAAGAAATAAAAAATGTATCAGTTGGTTAGTTTCTTGGTTTTGCGGACAAAAATAGAAAAAAAATCTTAAATAACATATAATTTTTCCCTATTTTTTTTATTAGCATAGCATTTTAAGTGTATTTTTTACAATTTTCGAACACAAATGCCGAAAAATCGACCTATTTTTCAGAAAAAAGAGTTTTTCTGAGGTTTTAAGTGAAGAGGAAGAAATGATGCCAAGTTTTGAATAATTATATGTCATGTTCGCAGATTGGCAAGATGATATATATGTGGATATTATAAATTAGGAACAACGGAGAACTCCATTCACGATTTATTTGTGAATAATCTTTGTTACAATGAAGGAAAATGTTTATTTTTGCAGCTGATATGAAAAATAAGTGTAACTCCTAACTTATAACTCCAACCACCTATGACACGAACCTATCACATTCTACTAACCGCCATCATAGCACTCGTGTTCTCATTGAATATGAATGGACAAGACATCTCCCGCCCACCCCATGCTTCTCAATACGCAAAGGTTGTGGACCGCGGTGTCGCCATTCCCTACAGCTACGGAGGCGAAGGCATCCGCTATACTGCTCTTTTCGGCATGGATACAGCCTGGGATAGCGAAAGCAACGTGCGCCGAGGCACCGCTTTCATCGGCAAGGAACACATGGGTACCGGACGCATCTCCTTCCAGCCCGACTATTTCGTAGATGCCAATGGCGAACTCACCGAAAGTCAGAAATCTGCTCTCAGAAGTCGTATCAGCCATATTAAGCTCTCAGGGGTGACCAATGTGCTGATGAACTGCGACCACGAAGCCATGACGAGAACCAACTACCAATACAAGGGGAAGCCCGAGGAATGGTATAAGGTCATCAAGGCCAGCGTGCGTTATGCCCAAAGTCTTGGCATCAATGTAGTGGCCGTGGCACCTTTCAATGAACCCGACTACACAGGATGGAACGAAGGCAGCAAGGCCGACTTCCGCGCCATCTGCGAACTGCTGAGTCAGGATGCCGACTTCAACAATATCCGCATCAGTGCCGGCAACACCCTTAACTGCGACCGTGCCAGCGAATGGTACAACTACATGAAGCCTTACGTACAGGAAGGCTGTACCCACCAGTTGGCAGGAAGTTTCGACAACTACGCCAATTTCTTCACGGAGGTATATAACGATGGCAACTATGGCACCGGCGATGAACTTCATAATGTTATGGAAGCCATCGTAGGCTTAGAATATGGTATGCAGTCGGGTATCTGGTGGGGTTTTGATGCCCTTGCCCGTGGTAATTTCTGCAAGGCTAACAGCGGTGCAGGAGCACGTTTAGGTTATGGTGAGAACCGCCCTGCGTGGTCAGCGGGCGGCGTCTATCGTCTTCCTGATGGCCATGTGAATGCTATCCTCGGCACCAGCGAGCGGCAAGCCACCAATTCCACCTATCAGTTGCTGAGCACTGATGGCAGCGTCTATTACGATGGTTGGGGACCGATGAGTGCCTTCTCCATTGAGATGCCCGGCGGAACAGGTTACCAGAAAGGACAGACAAGTGCCGAGCGATGCATACAGATTATCCGCGGGTCCGACGTGCCTCCCGTGGCACCTCTCGAAGGCGGTACATTTGTCATCATGAACAAAAATTCCAAAAAGGTCCTCGGAGTGCAAGGTAATACTCTCTCCGCCGGCCGCAACATTGTGCAGCAGACATACGACCCCACTAACCCCGCCAATCACCATCATTGGTATGTCGAGCCTGTGAGCAACCGTGTGGGCGGCGACTTCAGTTATGCTTACATACGCAGTGCCAACAACAACAGTCTGCTTCTCGACGTAAAAGATTGGTCTTTGGGTTCCGGTGGACAAATCATCCTATGGAATGGCGATGGCAGCACCATTGAACAATGGTATTTCGAATATGCCGGCGATGGCGACTTCTTCATCCGCTCACGCCACAGTTCCCACTGCTTAGAAGTGCGGAGCAACAGCACTGCCAACGGAGGCATGGTACAACAAGGAGCCTTCACTGGGGCCGACAACCAGCGGTGGCGACTATTACCCATTGGCACAGCATGCGAGACTGATGCACCTGCAGCGCCAAAAGGCCTTTCCGCCACAGCAAACAACCATTCGGTACTTCTCACATGGGATGCTAACAGCGAGGAAGACCTCGCAGGATATTACATCCTCCGTGGAGAGAAGGTTTCCGCCGATAGTATCTCGTGGAATGTTATCGGGCGCGACGTGACCACTACCACCTTCCTCGACAACACTTGTAGCACTGATATCGACTATCTTTATCAGTTGCAGGCCGTAGATAAATCTGGTAACCGCTCCATAGCATCAGATGCCTTTGCCGTCAATATCACACCCTCCAACGGCCTTATAGCCAGATATACTTTCGAGGATATACTCCTCGACGAAACGCCCAACGAGATGGATGCCTTATGCAACGGCAATCCCACCTATCAAGCCAACCAGAAACATGAGGGAGCCAAATCACTTTATCTGAGTGGCACCACCTATCTGCAATTGCCCCCGAAAGTGGCCGACCACCGGTCGCTGACCGTATGCACATGGGTATATTGGCAGGGTGGCACTGCCTGGCAGCGTCTCTTTGACTTTGGCAACGGCACAGACCAGTATTTCTTCCTCACACCAAGCAACGGCACTCTGATGCGCTTAGCTATCAAGAATGGAGGCGAAGAGCAGACACTCTCCACCGACCGTCTCGCCACTTATAAATGGAAGCATATCGCTGTGACCATGGGTGAAGATGGTGTAACCCTCTATATTGATGGAGAAGCAGCAGCGCATAGCGATGCCATCGACATCCGACCCACCGACTTCCATCCTGTGCTGAACCTTGTTGGATGCAGCCAGTTTGCTGCCGACCCCATCTTCAAAGGTTGTATCGACGATTTCCGCATTTACGACTATGCCCTCAGCGCTGATGAAATTGCTGCCATCGTAACGGGAACAGAGGGTGTCAAAGAGAACATCCAACAACCCCATATCCTCAAGACCGAATACTACAGTCCCAACGGAATCCGCTTCACCACCCCACAGCACGGCATCAACATCGTGAAAGAATACTATGAGGACGGTAATGTGAGGAGCAGAATAGAGGTAAGAGGGGGCTTTTAGTTAGGTGTTAGAAGCGTGTCGACATAACGACATAACGATAATCTTCAATTTTCAATTTTCAAATATCGTGCAAACCGAGTGAAATGAAACTTGTTTCAATTTCCGAGGTGCAGCCGATATTCATCAGACATCGTCTGATAATCTTCAATTTTCAATTTTCAATCTTCAATATATATGAACCATCCATTTCAGCGTCTCGCAGTCTGCATGTTTTTCATGCTTGTCAGTTTTATTGGTGCAATAGCCAATACCCGTGTCACCGTCAGTCAGGTGAGCGAAGAGGTGAACATCACCGACGATGTCGATTATGTTATTACTTCTGCCACACCTTTTACAGGCAATGGCACGGTAAATATCATTAATACCGAGCACGCCGTGCTGATATTCAACGCCCTGAAACCCTCTGAGGCCATCAGGCAACTCGCACGCGTGAAAATCAATGGTGAAACAGCTACCAACAAAGTCAACTGCCAAGTGAAAATCTACAACCGTGGCAGCATCGTGATGCCCTACTCTAATGACATCTGCCCCCTGACGGTCTACTCCGAGGCCAATTTTCAAGGCAATGCGGTGAATGCATTCGGACTGGAGAACAGCGGAGGATTTATGAATACCCTTAGCGAAGAGAAACTCAACAATAAGATCCATAGTTTCAAACTCAAACGGGGATATATGGTCACCTTCTCCACCCGTCCCCGCGGCCGTGGCTATAGCCGTTGCTTCATCGCCGATACCAAAGACATTGAAATGGCTGTACTACCCACCGTGCTCGATGGACGAATCTCTTCCTATCGTATCTTCAAGTGGAACGACACCAGCAAGTCGGGTATTGCCAACGACACCCGAAGCGACCCCGTGAGCAAACTCAATGTCACCTCATGCTATTCCTTTGGACTGGGAGAAAGCCGCGACCCCGACTGCGAGTGTGTGCCTCACCATATCTATGAAGACTGGCCCTCGGCAAGTGCCTGCGGCAGTGTGACCTACTCCCCCCATATGAAGACCAACAACGAACCAGGCAACTCCGCTGACGACCATCCACAGACCGTGAACGAGATTCTTAACAACTGGGAGAACCTGATGGCCACGGGTATGCGCCTTTGCTCACCCTCATCGCATGACGGCAGCCTAAACCATTTGCACGCTTTCCTCGACTCCATCGATGCTCGCGGCTGGCGATGCGACATTATCGACTTACACTGCTACTGGACAGAAGGGAGCTTCAACAATATCAAGGGTTCATGGGTGGATCGCCACCATCGTCCGATTTGGATTTCAGAGTGGGTATGGGGCGCTTCATGGAACAACAATGGCATCTTCGGTGTTGCCACTGGCAGTCACCGCGACAACCCCACAGAAAGTGAACTCAACCAGAACAAAAATGCTGTGCAAAGCATCTGTACAAAACTCAATTCATGGGACTATATCGAGCGCTACTTCTATTGGAACAGCGAAGCCAACTGCTCGAAACTATACATGAATGGCTCACTCACACCTGCCGGTGAATACTATGCAAACATGAACACCGGCATTGGTTACAATGGCCGCTATGAGTTTGTGCCCACCAACCCACGAACATCAGCACCCTCAGCATTCACCGTCGGTTACGACAAAAACAGTCACCATGCCACCCTCACCTGGAAGGATGCCAATGGTGAATTCAATAACACCATGACCGTAGAACGAAAAGTCTATGGCGGCAATTGGGAAGCCATTGCCGTCATCCCGCAGGAGGAAGACCCCGAACAATACAACTTTGTGGATGAAGCCTCGGACGACGGCATCGTCTATCGCATCCATATTGTGGACTACAAGGGCGACCACCTCTATACACCCGAGGTCACCGCCATGCCCGACGTGGTGGAAGCCGGCGAGGCCATCAATGTCGCGGGCACCCCGATGTATTTAGGTGGCAACCTGTTCATCAATGGCGACTTCACCCTGGGTATGACCGACTGGCAAGACGGAACTGGCAACGACATCCAGAAACCCTATTTCTCGGTAGCATCCGTTGGTGGTCCTCAGAATGGTCCCTACCTACAGTCGTGGACCAACCAGGCAGCCGACCAAGCAGGTTCGCTTCGCAAGGTGATTGATATCCAGCCCAACCAAGACTATTACTTCTCTGCTCATAGTAACGGCAACGGCGGCAGTTATCAACGCATCAGTTTTACCACCGATGGCAAAAACGAGGGCGCAGCCATCAAGCGTTTCGACAAATCAACCCAGTGGACTCACTATTTCACCACATTTAACTCTGCCAACTACGAAAAAGCCCTATTGGCATTCCGTTGGCTTGGCGCACAGGCACAGTTTGCCAACCTCACCCTATGCCGCCTTTTTACCAACCGCGAGGATGCTATCGCCGACGGTGTTCAGATGGCATTACTCCGTGCACAAGCACTCATAAACTACAATACTACAGCGCCTGCCCTAAACCAACAGTTGCAAGCAACGATAGACCAAGTAAGTGCCCTTGCCACACCTGACGCCCAGGCATTGCAATCGCTCGAAAAAGCCATCGCCACTGTGCTGCAAGGGATGAACAACAAACCAGCGCTTGACGAATTGATTGCTTCGGCAGAGGCAAGTCTCACACTCGACCTTCCCAATACAGAGCCGCTGCAGCAGGCAATAGACGAAGCCAAGAACAGCACAGACTACACCTCCTCTTTACAACAGTTGCGTGCTGCATGGGAGGCATATCTACCACTATCGGAAACATCCTATCTGAAATCGCCCGACTTCGACGGCACTGAAGGATGGACACTGCGCTGTGGCACCTATACACAGGGTTCTCAATATCCTGCCACAAAAAACGGCCGCACCTGCTGGCTCGCACAATGGTACGACCAACCTGCATCAATGGGCAAGACCCTCACCATGCAGGTGAAACAAGATATCACCTCGGGCATCACCCATGGCATCTATATGCTGCAATGTGAGGCCACCACTGAGCACAATTGTCTCTCCGACCAACATGGCTACCTCATCGCAAATGGTGACACCCTCACCACCAATGTTCTCTACTACGACCGTCAGGACCTGCCTACAGTGCCATCTGCAGACGTATGGCAAACACTGACCACTAAGCCTATCTATCTCGACGATGATGTGCCCCTAGAAGTAGGATTCATCGGTTCGAAACTAGGTGCAGAGGATGGCACATGGTTGGAATATGGCAATGCCTCGTCAACCAACGACCTACGAGAGGGCAGTTGGTGTGCCACAGGGTTCCGTTTGCTCTACCATCCCCTCTACCGTCGCACAATGGAAGAAACACAGTGGGGCACCATCTGTCTTCCCTATGCAGCCACGGCATCCCCGGGCGTGAAAGTTTACCAAATTGCAGGTTTACTCGCCGACTCCACAAAAATATGTCTGGAAGAGGTCACACAGATGGAGGCAGGAATGCCGTATATCTATCATTCGGAAGGTAGTGAAGTAACATTCTATGAGACTGGGGACGCCGTGGAAGAGGCCCTTACGGGCAATAACAACCTGAGGGGCTACCTGAAAACCAACTCACGTACTAACATAGGTAACTACGTCATGGTGGGCGATGGTTTCTATCTCGTCACCTCGGGTCATCGCCAGCGCATGGCCAACTACACAGCCCTCATCCGAACCAAGGAAGGTATGACAATCCTCGACTCCTTCGACGGTCCAACCCTGACCATCTCAGAAACGCCCTGGAATGAAGTGGCCGACGGCATCGCCACCATCACCTTGCCCAATTCTCACCCAAATGGCCTCTACACCATCGACGGTCGCCAAATCCACGACAACAGTCATCTACCCGCCGGGATTTATATTCAGGTGAAAGACGGGAAAACGATGAAGATATTGAAGATTGAAAATTGAAGATTAAAAATTGAAAAGTAGTTAAAGTGAAAAAAAACATCTTATTATTTAGTTGTCTGCTTTGTTGCTGTATCATGAGCGCACAAAGCATGAAAATGGTTGTTGACAAGAAAGGCAATGTCGTAGGGCGTTATGTGAAGACCAATGCCACCACCTACACCGTGGATGTACAGGACACCTACGACGTGCCGAAAGCCGGCAACCGTGTAGTTACTTATAGTGCCGCTGCTGGCCAAGGTATCGTCTATCGTAACCAGGAGCGTAAGGGGAATATCAATGTACGTAAAGGCCCATCACTCAACCATTCCGTCATTGGTAAGATTGTGGAGCCCGACGGTGTGCCCGACACCTATCCTTGCCTTGGCAAAGTAAATGGTTGGTACAAAATCCGTTTCAACGGCAAAATCGGTTATGTCAGGGAAGACATGGCCGAGTGGGACGGTATGGACACATTCTAAGCGAAAAGGGTAAAATCAGAACTCAAAAAGATGGGCGAAAGTTGCCAGACACGCCGTATGTTTGGGCACAATTATGCTGTGCCTGGGACATACGAGGTGACAATAGTGGTTGCTGGAAGACAGCCTGTGTTTGGTGAGATTATTGGTACCTCAAAAACTGTTGGTGACAGGCCACGCCTCAAGCCATCTAAACTGGGGCAGATTGTTCTTGATAATGAGATACCCAAGATACATCATTATTACCCGATGGTCGAAGTGTGGCAGGTATGCCTCATGCCCGACCACCTGCACATGATTGTGCGCATCAACCAACCATTGCCCAAGGGGAAGCATCTGGGTATTATCTTGGGAGCTTTCAAGGGCGGCATAAGCCGTGCATGGTGGAAGCTAAGGGGCACCGTGGCTAACGCCACAGCCACAGTGGCAACAACAGAGACAACCACGGGAGCGGCAACAGGGGAAACCACGGGAGCAGCAACAGGGGAAACCACAGGAGCTGCGGTTGGAATAACCATGGGGAAAGCCACGGTGGCGATGGCAGGAGCGGCGATGGGAGCCACTGTGTCTGCGGCATCAGCCGCAGAACAACGTACGCCCCTCTTTGAGCCAAACTACAACGACCACATCCTAATGCGCGACGGTCAGCTGGCAAATTGGAAGCGTTACCTCCGCGACAATCCACTCCGCTATATAATGCGACGTGAATACCCCAACCTGTTCCAGCGAGCCTTATGTGTCACCATTGGTGGCGTGCGCTATAGCGCTTTCGGCAACATGCTCCTACTGCGCCAGCCTGAGAAGCACCAAGTGTTCTTCCACCGCCGCACCAATGGTATACCGACAGAAGACACTGATTTCTGGAAGACAGAGAGCCAACGGCTGATTTCTGCAGCCAATAGTGGCGACGTGCTGGTTACGCCTGGTGTTTCAGAATGTGAGAAACGGATAAAGAACATGGCGCTGAAGCAACGGCTACGATTGATTCACCTGCAAGCTGAGCCCATCGGCAAATATTGGAAACCCGAGTTGAGCCGTTTCGAGGCATGTGCATACGGTTCGCTACTGATTCTTGCCCCTTGGCCCGAGGATATGCCAATCTTTAGCAGCAACTATGAGAAATTCCATTATCTAAACCAGTTGGCTAAGACCATCTGCTCTATAGGGGCTGAGACACAGGTGACAGTGCAAGGTTTACGCCTTGCACACAATAGCTGAAAAGAGAGGGCTTAATAACTTAGAGACATCTCATCACTTTCCGCAGACCACCGCCTTGCCATTGACGATATAAAGGCCACGGGGGAGGTTGTCAAGACCATCTGTGGTAGGTAGAAGCTTCCGTCCATCCAGACTATAGACACCGGAACGTGCCACAGAATTGTCCTGAATTTGAATTGGCATGATGCCCTCTACCTCCTCTGGGCTAAGACTTCCGAAGAAACAGAGGCGGAAATTATCGAATATCACCCAGTAATAACCACTCATCGAAGTGCTGATGAGTCCCACTTTCAATTGGCCGCCATTGGTAGTCAATTTTGTAGTGACTTGACTCTCGTACAATCCTTTACTGAAATATTTGCTCGCAGCCTCCATATTGTTAGGGATGTAGAGACCGTTGACGCTCGACTCATTACCACCAAGTTTGCTCTGCTGTGCACCATCCATGATATGGGCCACCTTTGCGCTCTTGGTGCCAGCATAGATAAAGGCCGTTACTGGTACGCCCACGCAGTCGCTGGCTCTGCCAGGTCTTTGAAATGCCTTGGCACGCCACTGGTATGTACCCGCCGGCAGATGTTTGATTGTCTGATTGAAGTCGAACGTCCGTTCATAATATTCTCCGCAAGAATAACTGATGGTGGGCGAATCCGACCATCCCTCCGTGGCATCCATGCCTGGGTTCTTCACTAAATAGGTCAAGTCGAAAGGCTTTGTCATATCGGTGGGCGTCACCTGACAAAGGAAGTTGAACGCAGCATCGTTAGCTTCGTCGAGCAAGGGTTGTATCTCCGACGACGAAGTGGCATTCTGTAAAGCTGCCTCTAAGTTGGCAATTAGCGTATTGATGGTTTCATCGGCACCCGCCACATCCTCGGTATGCGGCACAGCAACAAGAGCTTTGATGCGCTCCAATAGTTGGGTGGCGTTGGCTTTCACCTCAGTCAGCATCAGTTCCGAGAGCGTCTCCATATTCTCTTCAGTAAGGATGAGCCAACGCTGTGCAGTGGCGGCATTGGCGATATCAAAGGTCTTAGCACTGACATTGCCATTCTCATCCGCCTGCAGACACGGTGGTGTCCAGTCTGAGGTGGGATGAATCATCCAGTAGCCACGCATTCCCGTCTTGCCCACATTCACACGTCCTTTCATCAGGTGGATGTTTTCCATCGCTGTGGGTGCAGTCCTTGCAACCGTCTTGAAACCACCACTATAAGTCATATACTGACCTGTGGCGGCATTTCGCAACTGATAGTACTGGTTGGAAGGAGTGAAGGTGATATACCATGCCGCGCTGTCATTCGCCAACGCCTCAGCGTTACCCATTACCTTCCACGTTAGTGTGTTCTTGCTCGTTGGCACCAAATAGGACGTGTAGAGGCCACGATTCTCATCCTCACACTTGATATAGTACTTTGTATTGTCCTCATGCTCGAAGGCATAGTAAGGTTCGGCATAAAGTTGACTGGTGTGTTGCAGTCCGTCCTCCCCCAACGCCTGACATACCAATCCATTGCCGATGTATAGCACGTCGCTGCCATTATCCTCGTTGGCACCATTGATACCGTATGGCCACATGTGTTGGTAGTCACCGTTGAGTTGTTCGGTGGTGCTGTTGTCCCAGAAACGAAGCACCTCTGTGACACGGTCGCCAAGCCACAGGCCAGAACCTGTAGCGTATCCTGCAGCATTTGATGTTCCCGAGCGCAGGTTGAAGCGCGCCCACTCGGTATTAGCCCATGGGATGACACCCACACCATGGAGCATCTCGTGCATGATGGTTCCAGGACGCTGGTACGACTGGTTAGAGCCTACGCTCATCCATCCACCATAGGAACATTCTGCCGTAGGCACACCAGCATTATAGCCGATGCTGGTATTAAACCCTTTCATTTCAGTGAGGTTGTTCCACCAATCGATGGCGGTCTGGGCTGCGTCACGGATACGTTGGTCGGCAGCAGCGTCATTACTTTGTCGGATATTGAAAGTAATCTGTCCTTTCGGAATTGTATAGAAGCGGATAACATCGCCATATCCCACCTGTCGGCCTTTGGTGATAGCGTAAGCACGCATATAATACTTCGTTGCTGGTTTCAGGTTTTCCAGCCAGTATATAACACCGTTATTGTTCAAGATACGCTGTGTGGTATTGTCGCGGAAAGTGGGTTCCGGAGATTCACTCCAACAGAAACCCTGCTCCATAATCTGGCTTGCGGGAACTCCCGAAACGCTCATACGTCCAAATGCCATGGTGGCACCACGAGCATAGCGCTTGTCGGTCACTACTACTGGAACAGCCCCCGTGGGGTTGGCCCACAGGAAGTCGTCCATCGCCTGGGTAAGTAAAGACATGGCCACATCCACTAGTTCGATAGTGGCATCATCGTCGGACATCACAGCTTGGGCAGCCTCAATGGCAGTCCACAGTTCTGCAGCACCATTGGCACTGCCGTCACCATAGAGGACGACAGCCTGGTCTATCAATGCCTGAAGTTTCATCTTATATACATCCATATCGGCTTTACCGAAAGGCGTGTCACGAAGTAGCTTCACATAGTCGAGAACAGGCTTTGCGAAATTGGCTGAGCCTTTATCATCATTTGCATGATAGCCTATCTGAATGATTCCCTCCTGTGTTTCGACCACCTCAAAATACACAGTGTCGGTAAACCACTCGCCGATGGGAAAAGACGACACACTTGAGTTGACCATCATTTTTCCCTTTGGACGCCATCCTACACGACTACGGCCCTGAGTCTTGTCACCACAGTTGTACCATGCCGAGACTAAGGCGTATTGACCTGGCGGCAAAATTACATTCTGATAGAAGAGCATCGACTGATTCCATCCAGTGCTCAGCGCTAAAACGCCGCCATTGGAAGTGCCGTCCTGACCTACTGCAGGAATGGGGGCACCGTTGAACGTCTTTTGGGTGCCAAGTTGATAGACACCTGTAATAGTGTAATTGACACTGATGTTCTTCGTCCAGCCTTTTACCTCAAGGATTTCCTGTGCGACGTTGCCGACATCGTCGATAGTATAGTCGAAGTCGCTATCAAAGCCGGAATTGGCCAGATAGGTACGCGTGATATCATATTGAGGTTGTGCTTTCACATAATGAGCCAACATGAGAGCCAATGCTGACAATAGGAAAATTCTAATTTTAGTGGTCATATTGATGGGGAGTTAACAAGTTGACAAGCTATTTGTATTAGTTAGGCATAGTGCTCTTGCGGATGCAAATATAGCGATTTCCACCGAATAAATCGAAATGAATGCGAAAAAAATGCATTTTGTTTGGTTTTGCGTGTAAAGGGAATTATATTTGCAAACGCAAATCTCAAAAAAATGATAGGAACCATTGTCAATACCGCTACCATTATTGTGGGTAGCATTATTGGTGCGCTGCTTCACCGTGGCATCAAGGAAAAATATAAAGAGGTGCTATATACAAGTTTAGGATTAGCATCGTTAGCCATCGGCCTAAATGCCACCATCTCACATTTCAGTCAATCGGAATACCCTGTGCTTTTTATTGTTTCATTAGCAATCGGCGGTGTTGTGGGTACCGCTCTCAATATTGACGGTCGTTTTAAACGTTTAGTAGATAAATATTCCAAACAAAGCGATAACAAGAAAAGCCGTCTTGCCGACGGCCTTGCCACTGCTATCCTACTCTATTGCATCGGCCCCTTGTCGATGCTCGGACCAGTTATCTCTGCCTTGAAAGGCGACCATACTTTCCTGTTCACCAATGCCACACTCGATTTTGTGTCGTCGATGGTATTTGCCTCCACCTACGGCATAGGTATGGTTTTGGCGGCTCCCGTCTTATTCTGCTGGCAGGGGATGTTTTGGTTAATAGCCCATGTTTCTTCTTCCGCCATCAGCGATGCCCTGATGGCAGAACTACTGATTGTTGGTGGTCTCCTAATTACCGGCAGCGGTCTTTCACTTCTTCAACTGAAAGACTGCCGCACACTCAACCTACTCCCTGCCCTCTTGGTTCCCGTCATCTGGTTCCTACTCCGCGGTATATTCTGAAATTCGAGGGGAAGTAAGTACTTTTTAAAGTGGACTCAGCAACAAATTATTCATTTTAATGAAAAAGGAGAGGATGTGCCACTTGTGCTGATGAAATTGCCTGTATATTGATTGTTTCTCAGCGTACCTACCAATTTTCCTGAAACATTTTCATGCATATCGCTTACTTGGAGGACAAGTTTTCCAGACTTAGGGTCGTATGAAATCAAATCCACACCCCGTTGTACGTCGAACCCCTCTAATGCCGGTCCATGGGAATTGTACATTAGGGAACCAACTTTCTCGTCGAAGAGTAGCCGTGTGCCACATCCTCCCATGACGCCCTCGTATGAGAACGACAAAGGCGTGTCGGCACTCTCGACGATGCCATGTTCCTTGACATATTCCTCATATTCGTTTCCCGTAGGCTGAAAAAGAGCCAAAAACTCTTCCATGGTCACCCCTTTGACGATAAGGCTCTCGCTGACATCACTCTCAATCGAAGAGCCAAGTTTTTGAGTCTTTAGCAAGACTGAAGCACCGGGAGCGATATCTTTTCCTGGCACCACCTCTTCGCCCATCGAACCACCGCCCCAATATCCTTCCTTATAAATAATGTAATAGGCACTACCTGGTACAGTAAATTCGGTATTATTTTTAACATCGAAGGTTGCGCCTTTGGCATAGACCCACTCACCTTCGTGATATTCATTACCGTATGTCCCCGAATTTTCGATACGTATGCCATTTTTCAACTTACGGTTAAACTTGTCGAGCAGATATTGTGAGAGTCCACGGTCTTTCATTCTATCAGCCAGTTCACCATCCGTAAGTTCAGGTTTCCATTGTCCTGTTTTCTTGGCGAAGGCAAGAAAATCTGAGTCGTAGGCAAAAAGGCCATGCGATTTCTCTACCCTGATATCTCCATTCTTGTCTTTCACGATGGTCATATCCGCACCATTACCAAAACTCACAAAATAAGTGTCCTTGACTTTTGTTTTTTCGATTATCAGGCTGTCCTCATTCCATTTTAAGGTCAGAGAATCAGCTTTTGCTGCATCGGGATAAACAGTACGGACAGACATCAAGTCGTTGCGACTGACTTGTTTTGCCAGTTCCACCACCTTTGCTTTCAGTTGTTTTTCGACGTTCACCTGTTTCGTTCCACCATTTTCCTGATCCTTATCATCATTGAACAACAGATAATAAGCTGCACCTGCCAACAAGGGCAAAGCAACCAAAATGATAAGAATGAGTCCTAAATGTGTTTTTTCGTTTTTCATGTTTTTTTAAGTTGACAAGTTAACAAGTTGACAAGTTGACAAATTATTTGCCGTATTTACAATACCATGAGTTTCTAACTACCAACTAAGAATTCTATTCTCACCACTGAAGCAGGGCAGACATAAGTCTGCCCTGCTGAAAGAATTATTTCAACATTTTCTTGACTGTTTTCAAGAGTTTTTTGGAAGGTTGTGGCGTGGTGTCCACTGCCGTCATCATCCATCTCACTGTCATGGAGAGCGACTCACCAGGCTGTAATGACTGATAGGCACCTTGACTTTCCAGTTCAATGTACGACTTCCCTCGGTTGACATAGACTTGAATCTCTGCCTCCTTGGGTGCAGGCTGTGATGGATTTAGGTCATCAAACTTCTTCACCAACAGCAACCCGTTGCCACAAAAAGCCAACCATCCTTTGCCATCAGCATTGATTTTTCGGTTTTCATTCGTCACATCGGTACGATACCATACAGCCTTGTCGGAAGCCTTGAAATCAAGCACACCTGCGGGGGTGATACCTTCAACTTTGGCATCGAAGAAGATGAGTCCCTCGTCGTTGGTTACACGAGTGATTTCCCATGGCGCCACTTTCCTCTCCTGTTTATCCTCATTAATAATAGTATAGGTAATAACGAAACACTTCTTTTTAGGATTGGAAGCAAACTCCTTGCGAATTCTGAATTTCAGTTTCTCCGACACCTGGCTGGTAAGTATCAGCCGATCATCTGCTTGTTCCACTGTATAGGGCTGTTTGTCGTACTCTGGCACGGGAGGCCAGTTCCATTCCACCTGCGGACTTGTCCAAAAGGTGCTTCCGAAAGATTCCGGCCAACGTGACTGCGAGATAACCTCTGCACCTTTATATGTGAACGACAGGATTTTTGCGCCATGGGCGGCATCCACCACCATCACGAGGTCGCCTTCGGTAAGTTCATACTTGCCCTCGCCTGCATCCTTGATACCCATTGCATTAGCGTGGATACCAAAGCAACAGACACAGAGGAGGATGAATAATGTTTTGAATGTTTTCATATTAATATGATTTTTCTTGTGCCCTTTCAAGGCGCATTTTCTGCAACTGCCAGCCCAGAGCATCGCCCTGGGCTGGCAGCTCGTTGGCCGTCATCAATGCTGACGGAAGTTCCACTTCGAGTTATCGCTCGAGAAATCGTATGGTGCGAGTGTGGCTGTACAGTCGCCTGCTGAATAGAGCACATAGCGAGTGTTGAGTCCCTCCTGACCTGGGATTTGCTTGGGCATGATACGATAAGTGCCATCAGTGAGCTGTTCGATACGCCAAAGCTGTTCGGGAGCACCAGTGAACTCAGTGGAGTTCAGTTCGAGGTTGGCAGTGGCAGTGAGCGCCCTATTGGTACCCTCAATAACAATTTTCACGTACGGTCCACCGAGGAAGCCACCGGCCTCTGGCACCACTTTCACACTCCACAACTGATGTGGACGGAACATATAGTCGTTGATTCTCACAGGAATGTCGCCTTTTGGCCATGTGTCAATCACATCCTGCAGTGTCTGGTTGGCGATAGGTTTCACAGGCTCGTCGTTGTTGCGGTTGAACCATCCCCTTCTCTCTTGCTGGATGCGCACGAAATCTACAGCCAATTCGAGAGCGTAACCACGACGTTCCGACTCAATCTCGTATGTTCCCTCCTTGAAGCGTTCGCCGGCAATGGGCCATCCGTTACGCCACAACAGAGGACGCAAGCCTAAGACACTGCGACCACCCTGCTCGAAGTCAGCCTCATAGTGGCACGACATAATCTCGACACCCTCGTCGATGATGGTACGACCAAAATGTCCTGGACCTGTCACACGGTCACCAGCAGCGATAACCATCCTGCCACCGCCATGATACATATCGCGCCCAACATTGTCGAGATAGGGTCCTGTGACATTGCGAGAACGTCCCACCACAATATTGTAGGTGGAATTGACACCATCGCAGCATGTGCCGTGGGTGCCCAGGAGGTAATACCATCCGTCACGATAGATAAGGTCGGTGGCCTCGCAGTCGATGGCAACATCTTTTGGTTCATTGCCTGCCACACGCAATCCTGTTGCAGGGTCGAGTTCAATCATGCGAATGGTACCGAAATAAGTGCCGTATGTAGCCCACATACGCCCTGTTGTCGGGTCGAGGAGCAAACAGGGGTCAATAGCGTCGTTGTCTTCCATACCATCCGACGATGCCACCTCAATGGCCTCAGTGAATTTGAAATCGGGTGACTTGGGGTCGAGAGTCTTATTCCACATCGTTAGGATACGACCATTGTGACCACCACCGAGTCCGCCACCAGTAGCGCCATAGATAATCAGATAACGGTCGCCAATTATCATTGCATCGGGTGCAGCACCACCACCGGGACGTTCTGCCCCACTGTGCCACGACCAACCGTCCTCTGAAATCAGTCCACCGCCACCTGTTCCGAAAGTATAGTATTTGCCATCACATTCCACGATGGTCGATGGGTCGTGGATATAAGGCTGTCCAACTTGTGCCACTGTGGAGACTGCCCCACAAATAAACATTGCGCCACACGCTGCAAAAAAATGTCTGTATTTCATATTTTGAATATTTATTATTTAGGAGTTTGGAAGTCTAGAAGTCTAGGAGTTTGGACATTTGTCCCTTTAACTACCTTTTAACTGCTCTTTAACTACCTTTTAACTACTTTTTAACTACACCTTGATACTCTTCAACAACCTTTTTCTATTATTTTCCCTTCACAATTTTGTAGTTAGTCACTGGTTTTCCATTGGAGTCGATGAATCTCACACAGAAGTCACTCATACCAGGTCCATTGATGACTGTACCACGAATGACATTGCGTCCTTTCTTCAGGGTAAGACGTGGCGACATGCCATCGTCGCGCACCATACGCCGGTCGTTGGAGAGCAACAATGCCTCCTCGCCGTTGACCCACCACATAGAAGCGCCATTAGAACCGACAGCCAGTCGGACATCCTTTATTTCCTCGGGACAGTCGATAACGGTGACAGCCCAGAAGTGCACGCCATAGACCTGCTTGCCCAAGAGGTCGGCGAAGCGGAAGAGTTTCACGTTGTAATTGGCGCTTTCCATATCATGCCATGTGAGTGTCTGCTTGCCCACCTTTACCTTCTGCCCATCTTTGGGCAACATGGTGTATTGTCCCTTGAAAGCCTCAGTACCAAACTGCTCTCTGAGATAGGTATCGGTGAAAACCGTATTGCTGGGATTTGGTTTGTCGATTGGTTCCAGGAGCATCCATCTGCGGATGAAGCCCTCCTTATCAGGCTCTGAGACATCGCTTGTGGGTTTGCTGAAGTATTCCGGACGATTCTTGAACATCACCCAGTCAACAGCTACGCCCTCACCCTCGCAGGTCACCACCAGGTCGGTTACACCATTGGGTGTGTATTCAAGAGGTGTAGTGAGTGTGAGCCACTGTCCGCTCATGTTGCGGCGGAAAGGACCACCCTCGCTGACGACAGTCATCTTAATCTTTCCAATCACCTTGCCTTTGACATCTTTTTCACGGACATAGAATTCAGTGTTGGCATTTGCCTTGGCGCATACCACCATGTAACCATTCTTGACACCTGAGAAATCAACATCGTTGAATTTCACCCAGCTGCCTTTATTGGGCAGGTCTGTAAACCATCCGCGGAAGCAATTAGTGGTGTCATGATAGGCGATAGACGCATCGCTGCTGATATCGCTATAACGATCTAACTCTATTTTGCTTAATGCTGGTCTGATACCCACGCCACGGAGAGTCTCCTTCACCTCTTTAATAGTGCCATCGGCATTAAAGAAGACCTTCTCAATACAAGCTGAGCGGCGCTTGTCCATAGATGGCGAATAATAGTTGCGGTGATAGAAGATGTACCACTGACCTTTATATTCTATAAGACTGTGGTGGTTGGTCCAACAGCCATTGTCGTGCTCTGCCATGATAATACCCTTGAATGTCCAAGGTCCAAGTGGATTCTTCGACATAGCGTAGGCTAATGTCTCTGTGCCACCCTCGGTACGCACCCATGGGAAACTAAGGTAATACCAGTCGCCGCGCTTGAAGGCGAAGGGGCCTTCCTTGAAACCATCGGGCAGTCCTTCCATTGTTTCACCACCAACGAGCATAGCGGGACGTTGCTGGTTGGCATTGTTTTCACCTGGTCGCTGTGGGAAGGTCATTTCCTTCAACTCACCGTCGAGCTCTTTCATATTGTCCTTCAGCTTTGCACCGCGGATGCCCATGCCCGACCAATATAGATAGGCAGAGCCATCATCGTCGATGAGCACACAAGGGTCAATGCCCGACACGCCTTTGATAGGTTCTTTCTCTAAGGTGAAAGGTCCCTCGGGACGGTCAGCAGTGGCCACACCGATAGAGAAACCACGTCCTTGCTTCGAACCATTAGGGAAGAAGAAGTAATATTTGCCGTTCTTATACGCACAGTCAGGTGCCCACATGGAGTAACCCTCGGGATTTCCCCAGGGCACGTTCTCCTGTGAGATAATCATACCATGGTCGGTCCAATCGCAGAGATTTTCCGACGAGAAGACATGGTAGTCGGCCATGCAGAACCAGTCCTGCCGTTGTCCTTCGGGAGCAGGAATGTCGTGCGATGGATAAACATACACCTTGCCATTGAACACACGAGCAGTGGGATCGGCACAAAACTGGTCGTGGATGATAGGATTTTGTGCTTGGAGCGATAGTGTCATTCCAAGCATCAGTAAAGTTAAGTTTTTCTTCATATATAATTTAGATATGTTTTCAGTACAAAATAAAGGAAAAATAATCAACAATCCAAATGTAGTTCTTACATTTTATTTATTTGGTACATTCTATAATATTTTTGAAACTAATCAAAAAAAAACAATGTTGGTATTAGGATGTTCATGTCAACAATTAGCGACAGATGGGTAAAATAAAAAAAACGCCACAACATATTCGATTTTCTATTAATTGTATTAACTTTGCAGCGAATATAACACTTTTGACAGCTGTGCCCAACCTTGCCATGCGGGTATCTCTCCATTGGTTAGGTTCGATTATGGGAAAGCTAGCGTTGACAGTCTCTTATTACGCCAATATCTAAAATTATGATGAAAAAATTACTTACATTAGTTTCTGCCATTTTCATGGCGATGACAAGTTATGCCCAAGAAGTGGCTCCAGACAACAATGGAATGACACAGAGTGCTCAGGAATGGACACGCGATGTGGTGATGGGCTGGAACCTCGGCAATTCGTTGGAATGCCCTAATACAGAGACAGAATGGGGTAATCCCAAGACCACCAAAGCAATGATTCACGCTGTCAGAGAGTCCGGATTCAATGCTATCCGCATCCCTGTGAGATGGATCAACCATGTGACCAATCAAAGCACAATGACTATTGACCCCAATTGGCTCGCCCGGGTGAAAGAAGTGGTGGACTGGGCCTTGGAGGAGGACATGTATGTAATGATTAACTCCCATCATGAAGAATGGTATGACCGCAATCCTTACTACAACAAACAAGAGGAAAACAACGCCAAAATCTATGCGATGTGGACTTCTATAGCCACCTATTTCCGCGACTATGGCGAGAAGCTCATTTTTGCCGGCACCAATGAAATAACCGTTAACTGGGCTGCCCCCACCACAGAGCAGCAAGCTGTACAAAACAGCTACAACCAGACTTTTGTCAATGCCGTGCGTGCCACAGGAGGCAAAAATTATTATCGCAACCTCGTGGTGCAGACTTTTGCCTGCAGCCCTTATCACGGACTGAATGGTTTTACCATCCCTAACGACCCTGTGGAAGGCCGTCTGAGTGTGGAATTCCATTATTATGACCCCTATGAATACTGTGGCAACTGCACCTATTATTATTGGGGCAATGCCTATAAGGACAAAGGACGAATCCTCACCAGCAGCACAGAGCAAACCATCACCAATCTCTTCGACCGTATCACAAATACATGGTCCAAGAAAGGTCTTGGTGTGGTCATGGGCGAATATGGCGTATCTAATCACTACACAGAGGATGATAAGCAGACACAACAGGAAAACATGCAATATTATCTGAAATGTGTGACAAGTGAAGCTCGCCAACATGGTTTTGCCGCCTTCGTCTGGGATAACAACGCCTTCAACAATGGTCCAGAGAACTTCGGCATTTTCAAGCGTTGGCAGAACATGGCTGTAGGGAACACCTATTTCCTAATGGGCATCTCCGAGGGTGCCGGTTCTGAATACAAAGAACCTGAGCAATATGAGGATGACCCCGCCGGCGGGATTATCTTCTGGGAGGGAGATGCCTTACTTGACTGGGGTAACGGTCTGCAACTGACTGTTCCGTCCTCTGTATTCGAAGGAAAGAGCAGTGCTGTACAGTTAGTGCTCTCCTACACACAGGATTACAACGACTATGATGACATCCAACTGTTTTATGGCGACTGGAGTTCAATGCTTCCCTATACAGTAGGAGGCAATTCGTTCACTGGCGATTTCAGCCCCAGCAATGTCTATTCCACAGGCAGTGGAACAAGTCACGTCACAGCCATGTCGTTCGACGAGAGCACTTTGAGTACAATCTTGCAAAAGGGCATCGTCATACAAGGCCATGGCATCCGCCTCACCAAGGTGGCAATCAATGATCCAACAGGTATATTTACTCCCATAATCTCCCCCACCCCATCTGCCATCTACACTATCGACGGACGACGAGTGTCACAACCTCAGCCAGGTCAGCTATACATTCAATATGGGAAGAAGTATTTAGAGGTGAGAGGTAAGAGGTAAGAGATAAGAGGTAAGAGAAATGATTTGTGGGAATAGGGATACTCGAATTATTCAGAATAAAAACTCAATGGTATGAAAAGGATTATCTTATTTGTCCTGCTGATGACAGTGGCGTTCACAAGCTATGCACAGACTTTCACACCGAAAGACACCCCGCAGTTGGAATTTGTGATGCAGCTTCGTGTAACACTCGGACAGATGTACTCTGTAGGTGATACCCCACGTGGCAAACGTAATGTCATCCCTATTACAGGTGGCACCTTTGAGGGTCCAAAAATCAAGGGCACCATCCTCAACGGAGGTGCCGACTATCAGATGTCAAGTCCCGATGGAAAGCGTACAGAAATAGAGGCCATCTATTCTATCTGTACTGACGACGGTGTGTATATCCACATCCGCAACTGTGGCATTATCTCCAGCGGGACGGATGCAGAGGGTCATCCTTCGTTCTATTTCAAATGTGCCCCAAAGTTCGAAGCCCCCAGCAATAGTTCTTACGCTTGGCTCAACAATGCCATCTTTGTCTGCCAACCCGACTGGTCGGGTCAAGGCGGTGGCATCACCCTGAATGTTTGGATGGTTAAATAGTTAGAAGTGACTTAGAGGCAAGGGGTAAGAGGTGAGAGGTAAGAGGTGAGAGAATACCACTGCCGCTTTCGAAATGGAGTGAATGGGCATTTGTCAGAACTCCTGTAACACCTGAACTCCTGCAACTCCTAATTTTCAATTTTCAATCTTCAATCTTCAATGGTAATGTCCCTTTAACTACTCTTTAACTCCCCTTTAACTACTTTTTAACTACTTTTCAATCTTCAATACCAATTAACTACTTTTCTTATCAGATGTTTTATTTGATTGGTGTTGAGAAGTAGGTTTGCCGGTGAAGTCAAAATTGGCGAAATTGTTTCTCGCCACAGCCGTTTCTTCTTCTCCCACAATATATCTCTGATAATATGCGATGAGGATGGTAGTAAGAGGCAGTGCAATAATCAGTCCGATAAAACCGAGCAATGCACCCCAAACTGATAGCGAAAGTAAGAGGATGGCCGGGTTGAGTCTCATAGCCTTTCCCATAATTTTGGGCGTGACGACCATATCTGAGATGATTTGCACAATGATAAACACCAATACTGCCATTCCAAAAATCATCCAGAAATTCTGCCCAGTATCAGCCGCCTTTAGCAGTGAGAGAAACGCCGTTGGAATCAATGCGAATGTATGCAGATATGGTACAAGATCCATGATACCAATGAGAATACCCATACCTATAGCCATGGGGAAGTCGATGATGGTAAAACCGATGCAGAACATTACCCCCATGATGAGCGCCACCAGTCCTTGGCCGCGAATGTAATTATTCAATTCACGCTCCACGTCAACCATCAATTCACTCCAGAAAGGTCGTGATTTCTTGGGGAACAGCTTAATCCAGTTGGCAGTGAGGTATTCATAGTCGAGCAATATAAAAAAGGTATATAATAATGCTATACACGATGCAACAATGCTGAAAATCACATTGGCAGTTTTACCAAGGAAGCTAAATGCCTGCGGCAAAGCACTCTTGACAGTATCGATGAAGTCTGGACTTTTGAAAAACTCATCCAATTTTTCACGATTCTCGTTCAGCCAATCATGAATTTGGGCAGCGATGCCTCCTTCAGCGACATTTTGGTTCAGATATTTCATCAAAACGACACCCAACCGCTCAAACTGCTGTATCATCGGTGGAATGATAAGATAAATAACCAAACCCACGACCAAAGTGACAAAAATCAACGCTACGACAATTGACAGCGCACGCGAAGGCACATGCAATTTATATTGCACAAACTTCACAATGGGATAAAGCAAGTAAGCAATAAACCAACCAATGAAAAAAGGTAGTAAAACACTGCTCAACTTGCCTGTCAGCCATATCACACCGATTGCGATGACTGCTATGATGACCCATCGGATAAATCTATCGAATGTTATTTTTCCCTCAAGCATGATTTGAAAAGTAGTTAAAGAGTAGTTAAAAGGGAGTTAAAGAGTAGTTAAAGGGACATTAGCATTGAAGATTGATGATTGATGATTGATGATTGAAGATTGAAAATTAGAAGTTGCAGGAGTTCAGAAGCTGCAGGAGTTCAGGCAAATGCCCATTCACACCATTTCGAAAGCGGCAGTGGTATTCTCTCACCTCTTATCTCTCACCCCTTACCTCTGAGATACCCCTTACCTCTGAGATACCCCTTACCTCTGAGATACCCCTTACCTCTGAGGTACCTCTTATCACTAAGTTACTTCTATCCTTTCTCGCCACTCACCACTAAATTATAGCATTCACGGCAAAGAGGCTCATAGGTGGCTTTTTCACCGAGGAGCACACGTTTGTCGCTGTTCACCAGTCGGTGACTGATATAAGCAAGTGCACCACATCTCATACAAATGGCATGCACCTTTGTCACATCATCTGCAATGGCACACAATGCCGGCATCGGACCAAAAGGTTTTCCCTGGAAATCCATGTCAAGACCAGCTATAATTACCCTAACACCACGGTTGGCCAACTGTGTGCACACATCCACGAGTCCATTGTCAAGAAATTGTGCCTCGTCAATACCTACCACATCAACATCGCCCGCTAAAAGCAGAATTGACGCCGACGCATCCACCGGAGTACTGGTGATGGAATTGTGGTCATGGCTGACCACCTCCTCATCGGAGTAACGCGTGTCGATAGCAGGTTTGAATATTTCTACTTTCTGTTTTGCAAACACAGCTCTTTTCATCCTGCGGATAAGTTCCTCGGTTTTTCCCGAGAACATCGAACCGCACACCACTTCAATTCTTCCGGGGCGGTGTATCTCCCCTGTAGTCGTTTCTATCATCATGTTTGCAAAGTTACAAAGATTATTGGAAACAACAAATTTTTTTCCTTTGATATAGAAATAAAAATAAAAAAACGTAAAAAGACGTTGCTTTCGTTACTAAAACGTAAAAAAATAGGCATTTTTTGTGTTATTTGCTCGATTTGATGTATTTTTGTGGCGAATATGGGTATTTTGTATGTTGTCCCCACCCCTGTGGGCAATCTTGAGGATATCACGCTGCGCGCGCTGAGAATACTCCGTGAAGCCGACTTGATACTTGCCGAGGACACCCGAACATCGGGTATCCTACTAAAGCATTATGACATTCACAACCAATTGATGTCACACCATAAATTCAATGAACATGGCACATCGGCTGCTATTGTGGAGCGTCTAAAAGCAGGGCAGACAATAGCACTTATCAGCGATGCCGGTACACCAGGTATCAGCGACCCGGGATTCTTCCTTGTCCGTGAGGCTGTGAACGCTGGCATCGAGGTGCAATGTCTCCCAGGTGCTACAGCATTTGTACCAGCATTAGTGGCTTCAGGGCTCCCCGACGACCGTTTTTGCTTTGAGGGGTTTCTCCCCCAAAAGAAAGGCCGCCAGACACGTCTTCAGTCACTAAGTCAAGAGAGTCGGACCATGGTCTTCTACGAATCGCCCTACCGATTGTTGAAGACACTTCAACAGTTTTCGGAAATCTTTGGCGCTGAGCGCCGGGCCTGCGTAGCACGCGAGATTTCCAAAGTCCATGAAGAGTGCGTCAGAGGCACACTTTCCGAGCTAATAGCCCATTTCACAGAACATTCCCCCCGCGGTGAAATTGTCATTATAGTGAGCGGTGCCAATTAATTCAAAAACTCATAAACTCATAAACTTACAAACTCACAAACTCAAAATATGAAAAAATTACTTATTTTCGCTGTCTGTCTGCTGGTAATGGCAGCTTGTAAAAAAGAAGAGAAACCCGTAGCCATTGTAGAAGAGCAAAAAATCGACCAAAACGACTCCCTGTTGAAAGTGATTGAGCAGAAGGACAATGAGCTCAACGACCTTTTTGCCACTTTCAATCAAATTCAGGAAGGTCTGAACCAGATTGCTGAAGCTGAGAACTATGTTTCGATGGCCAAAGAAGGCGAAAGCACGGAGAAGATGAAACAAATCTCCGACAAGATGCAGTTTATCCAGAACAAGATGAAGGAAAACCGCGAGCTTTTAGATAAAATGAAAGAGCAATTGCACCAAAGCAGTCTCAAGGGTGATGAGCTGAAGAAAACCATCGAAAGTCTTGTGGCACAGTTGGAAGAAAGAGACCTGAAACTCCAGCAACTACGACAGGAACTCGAAGCCAAGGACATCCATATCACAGAACAAGACCAGAAAATCAATGACCAAAACAAAGACATTGAAGATCTGAAGAATGAGAGCACCGACAAGTCGCGCACTATCGACGAGCAAGACAAAGCGCTGCACACTGCCTACTATGTCTTCGGCACCAAAGAAGAGCTGAAGGAGCAAAACATTCTCAGCAAGAAAGAAGTACTTAGGAGTGATTTTAATAAAAATTATTTTACAAAAATCGACATACGTATTGAAAAGGAGGTTAAACTCTACAGCAAGAAAGCAGAACTACTCACCTCACACCCGAAAGGAAGTTACACCTTGGCACCAGATGCTTCTGGCCAGCAAGTGATTCGTATCACCGACCCCGACAAGTTCTGGAGCACAAGCAAATATATGGTGATATTGGTGAAATAATGCTATTCAAATTTTGTAAATATATTGACAACATATTTTCTGATTTATCCGAAAAAAATATCGGATAAATCAGAAAATTTATTATTTCGGAAATCGGAGCACTATGATTATTCAGAGTAATCAGAGTAATCAGAGTATTCTGAGTATTCCGAGTATTCTGAGTAATCAGAGGATTCCGAATATCCTAAACTTTTGGAGGTATTTTTGAGAGACAAAGAGTACTATCAACTGTTAAAAATAAGTAGTATTTGTATCTGATTTTTTGTGTTTATTAAAAGAATATTCACTTTTTTAGCATTTTCTTTGCACTTCAAAGGAAAAATGGCTATTTTTGCAGACTGTATATAAAAAAACAGCCAAATCGCAAATAAAAATAACTATCTATGAGAAAAAAACTATGCTTGATTTTTTCCTGTCTATTCGTTTTTATAGGAATGGCAGTGGCACAAAACACAGTGTCGGGCATTGTGGTGTCGGCAGATGATGGCGAACCTATCATTGGTGCAGCCGTCAAGGTAAAAGGCACACAGATAGCAACAGTGACCGACATTGATGGTAAGTTTACTATCCACACATCCACAGCAAAACCTACGATTGAAGTGTCGTACGTAGGTATGAAGACAGAGACGCTGAAAGGTGGCACCAACATGAAAGTAGTGCTTTCTTCCGACTCGCAGACCCTGAGTGAGGTGGTGGTGACAGGTATGCAACAGATGGACAAGCGTCTGTTTACAGGTGCTACCGCAAAAGTGGATGCCGAAAAAGCCAAACTTGATGGTGTGGCCGACGTTACCCGTGCCCTCGAAGGTCGTGTTGCCGGTGTGTCTATGCAGAACGTCTCAGGAACTTTCGGTACAGCTCCTAAAATCCGTGTCCGTGGTGCTACCTCCATCTATGGTAGTTCATCACCTCTGTGGGTGGTCGATGGTGTGATAATGGAGGATGCCGTAAGCGTTTCCGCTGATGATCTTTCCTCTGGTGACGCCGAGACCCTGATTTCCAATGCTATCGCCGGTCTTAACGCCGACGACATCGAGAGTTTCCAAGTGCTGAAAGACGGTAGTGCCACCTCAATCTACGGTGCACGTGCCATGGCTGGTGTGGTGGTCATCACCACCAAGAAAGGTCGTGCCGGACACAGCAGCATCAACTATACAGGTGAGTTCACCTATCGTATGAAGCCCAGCTATGCCAACTACAACATCTCCAACTCGCAGGAGCAGATGGGTATCTACCGAGAGATGGAAAAGAAAGGTTGGTTGGAGTTCGCCGCATTGGCCAATGGTTCCTCTGCAGGTCTTTATGGTAGAATGTATGCCTTGATGGACCAATATCAGAATGGTCAATTCGGACTGCCTTTCACAGAGGCAGCCATGAACCAGTATCTGCAACAGGCTGAGTTCCGCAACACCGACTGGTTTGACCTGCTCTTCAACAACAACCTTGTTCAGGACCACTCCATCAGTATCAGTACTGGTACCGACAATGCAAACCTCTATGCATCACTCTCGGCCATGAACGACCCAGGATGGTATAAGGACAGCAAGGTACAGCGCTACACTGCCAACGTGAACGCCTCGTTCAACATCTCGAAATGGCTCACCCTGACCATGCGTACCAACAGTTCATACCGTGACCAAAAAGCTCCGGGTACACTTAACCAAAGCACTGACGTGGTGAGCGGTACCGTGAGTCGTAACTTTGACATCAATCCATTCAGTTTCTGTTTGAACACATCGCGCACGCTCGACCCCAACCAGGTCTATACCCGTAACTATGCACCATTCAACATCTTCGACGAGTTGGCAAACAACTACATCGACGTGAATGTGATGGACACCAAGTTCCAGGGCGAATTGTCATGGAAACCATTTGTAGGACTGGAACTGAAAGCACTCGGCTCCTATCGTATCAACCGCTCAGAGCGTGAGCATTTCACCCTCAACAAATCCAATCAGGCAGAAGCTTACCGCGCTGGTGTTGACAACCCCAACGTGATGTACAGCAACCCATACCTCTACCAAGATCGCGACCAGCCAAACTCACTGCCTATGTCGGTGATGACCGTGGGAGGTATTTATACCATCAACCGAAACTCTGTTAAGCAGCTCGACTTCCGTGGCAGTGTTAATTATAATAAGGTGTGGAACGACACCCATATCCTGAACCTCTTCGGTGGTATGGAAGCCAACCGCGCCGACTATGATGCCACAGAGCATGTCACCATGGGTGTCGATTACGACAACAGCCGCATCGTGGTGAAAGACTACTTCCGTGAGAAGCAGATGAAGGAAGAAGGCACTGAGACCGACAACTTCGCCAAGTCGTGGAACCGCCGCTTGGCTTACTTTGCCAATGCCAACTACTCTTACAAAGGCCGTTATTCTCTCAACCTGACGGGTCGCTACGATGGCTCCAACCAATTAGGCAAGGCTCGCAAGTCGCGCTGGCTCCCCACATGGAACGTGTCATTAGGCTGGAACGCCCATGAGGAAAGTTGGTTCCAAAACTGGATGGACAAGACCAACGGAGCCTTCTCACACGCTTCACTTCGCTTGTCTTACTCACTTGTAGGTGAGCAGACCACAGCTTCCAATGCAAAAGCCATCTACGTGGCCACCAATATCTGGCGTCCCTGGGGCGACCAGCAAGAGACAGGTATAGATTTGAATCAACTACCAAACTCCGAGCTGACTTACGAGAAGAAACACGAGTTCAACGTGGGTGTAGATTTAGGATTCCTGCAGAACCGCATCAACATCACCTCTGATGTCTATTGGCGCGACAACTTCGACCTGATGGGCTACCTCAACACCCCGGGTGCCGGTGGTGAAATCCGCAAATTCGCCAATGTGGCATCCATGAAATCACATGGTGTGGAAGCTACTATCTCTACCCAAAACATCGTGACTCAGAACTTCTCATGGAATACTGACCTTACCTTTGCTTACAATTACACCGAGATTACCGACCTGCTTTCACAGACCCGTGTCATCGACCTGGTACAGAGCTATGGTTTCGCCCGTGAGGGATATCCCCACCGTGCACTCTTCTCCATCCCGTTTGTAGGTCTCAACGACGAAGGTATCCCCACCATCATCAACGAAGAAGGCGATGTGACTACTACAAGCATCAACTTCCAGGAATATGACAAACTTGACTTCCTGAAATATGAAGGTCCGTCGGAGCCTACCTATACTGGTGGTCTCAACAATATGGTTCGTTGGAAGAACTGGCGTCTGAACGTGTTTATCACCTATTCTTTCGGCAACAAGCTGCGTCTTGACCCCTGCTTCTCATCAGCCTACTCCGACCAGACTGCTATGCCTAAGGAGTTTAAGAACCGCTGGGTGGTACCAGGCGACGAACTCAAGACCACTATTCCCGCTATTGCCAGCCGCCGTCAGTACTACAATGACTACACTTTGGGCTATGCCTATAGTGCCTATAACTACTCCACTGCCCGTGTGGCCGATGGTGGTTTCATCCGTATGAAGGATATTTCACTGACTTATGATTTCAATCCCAACCTGCTCCGTAAGGTAGGTTTGCACACCGCATCGCTGAAACTCGATGCCACCAACTTGTTCCTGATTTACTCAGACAAGAAACTTAACGGACAAGACCCAGAGTTTGTCAACTCTGGTGGTGTGGCCTCACCTCTGTCAAAGCAATTCACCCTGACCGTGCGTATGGGTATCTAACAGTCAACTTGTAAAACATCAAAAAGCAACTATATAATGAATTCCATCAAATATCTTTACATATTCTTCGGTACGCTGGTAGCTCTGTCGCTGAATTCGTGCAGCGAGAGTTTCCTGGACCATGTGCCCGATGAGCGCACCGAGATAGACTCAGAGCAGAAAGTAATCGACCTGCTGAAGACGGCCTATCCCGTGGCCAACACCATGTGGGTGGGAGAGATTTCAAGCGACAACCTCATTGATAACCAAGCTCCCCACCTGCCCACCAAGCCATGGGACAAACAGATTTTGACTCACTACAACTATGGCACCTATGACCGCTGGGACGAGGAACTTTTCCGGTTCCAGCCCGTGACCTTGGGTACTTATAGCGACAGCGACTCCCCCGGCCGCATATGGGGAGGCTATTATGCCTCTATCGCTACCTGCAACGCCGCACTCAAAGCACTTGACGAAATCAAAGCTGAGACAGGACAGGAAACCGACAGAATGCGTGCTGCCCGTGCTGAGGCTCTGCTTATTCGCGCCTATAGCCATTTCTGTCTGTCAAACGTGTTCTGCCAGGCTTACAAAGACCCAGAGCGTAGCCGTTTGGACATAGGTATCCCTTACGTGACCGAGATGGAAGACGTTGTACAAAAAGAATATGACCGTGGCAACGTAGCTGAAGTGTATGATAAGATTGAGGCCGACCTCCTGGCAGGCCTTGCCGGAGTAGATGAGTTGTACTACACCCAGCCAAAATGGCACTTCAACGTCAATGCCGCCCATGCCTTTGCCGCCCGTTTCTATCTCTATAAGCGCGAATGGGCAAAAGTGATAGAGCACGCCAACTATGTCTTGGGTACCGACAACAACACATTGCTGAACATGATGATGGACTACTCGGTATTCACCGACTGCTCCACTGGTTCCGACTATAGCCTTGCATGGCAAAGCCCAAATCAGAACAACAACCTGATGCTCATCGGCACCTACTCGCTGATGTATCGCCGCTGCTTCGGCTATCGCTACTCCTGCGCAGGTCCTCCTGCCCGTGATGTGTTCCTGATTAATGCCCGCCACGACTTCTGGCGCTCCTACTATGTATGCCCAATCGGACTAGTTTCTGGTATGGTCTTTGGTAACAACACCCACGACTACGGTTATATAAACAGTAAGATTTTTGAGCAGTTTGAATATAGCGACAAGATTGCAGGTATCGGCTATCCCCACATTATCGTCCGTGCATTTACCGCCAACGAGCTCCTCTTGGAGCGTGCCGAGGCCAAGATTATGCTAGGACAGATTGACGCTGGTGCTGAAGACTTATGCGCCTACTGGAACAACAGTATTGATAAATTCTCAGAAGCCGACTACAAGAGTTACTACGAGGGTGGCTACATCAACTATATCACTAAGGACATGATTGTGAAATGGTATAGCAATCCATCCCATGGTAACTGCCATGAGAACTGGGACTTCACACAGACAAATGTCAGTCCATCATATGTTGTCACAGCAGAACAGGTTCCATTTATGAACTGCGTGAATGAGTTCCGTCGCTTCGAGACCATGTTTGAGGGTCTGCGTTTCTTTGACTTGAAACGTTGGGGTGTAGAATACAGCCATGTCTGTGGACTCTATTCAGAAGAAATACATCTCACTGGTTCAGATCCTCACCGCGCCATCGAAGTACCTTGGGAGACCATCTCCGCTGGTATGGAGTCATCCTATGGGGCACCTAAGGACAACCAGACCAACCAATTGATTTTCAACCCAGAAGATTTCAGAATCAAATAGAAAAGGAGGGAAAAAAGATGAGAAACAAACTTTATTTATTACTCTTGGCAACGATTGCCATGGTAGGCATCGGATTCACCGCATGCTCTGAAGACGATTTCACCGACTCCATCTTCGACACGAAAGATTATCCACTGGACCGCCATGCTTATTCTTTCCCACTCGACACCTTCCTCAAGGTCAACTTTCTCGAGCCATATAACTTGAAGTTTATCTACCGCATGGAGGACATCGGTTCCGACATGAACAAGAACCTTACACCTGCTTCATACGAAACCAGTATGCAGTTGGCTGTTTTGGCAAAATACTTGTGGTATGATGTTTATGAGATGTATGGAGGTCCTGAGTTCCTCAAGAAAAATAGTCCCCGTATCATTCACGTGATTGGATCTAAGTCGTATAACACCTCACAGGGCACCGAGACCTTAGGTGTGGCTGAAGGAGGACTGAAAATCACCCTCTACAATGTGAACAACCTGAACGTGAACGACATCGACATGATGAACGAATACTTCTTCAAGACGATGCACCACGAGTTTGCGCATATTCTTGACCAAACCCGCATCCACCCAACTGCATTCAACTTGCTCTGTAACGGACAGTACGACGCATCGAGCTGGAGTGACACTCCCGACTCCGTGGCTGCCGGCCGTGGTTTCATGTCACCATACGCCTCCAGTTCCACAAGTGAAGACTGGGTGGAAACCCTCGCCAACTACGTCACCCTCGATACTTTGGCATTCGAACGTCTGATGGGTGCTGCCAGCTATGAGTGGGAACTCATCGACATGGAATATAGCGACTATCTGAAGCGCAGACAAGGTGCTGAATCGCTCGACACCGTGGGCTATTTTAAGTTTTCTACTGGTGGAGGCGACAACAAGTGCTACCGCCGTCGCTGCGCCCGCAACGCCGACGACACTGTGGCTCTGGATGAAAATGGACAAGTTCAATGGCTACATACAACTGGTCGCGACGGTGTCGCCATCATCAACCAGAAACTCGACTATGTACGTGGTTGGCTGAAAGACAACTGGGGTATCTCCCTCGACGACCTGCGCCGGGAAGTACAACAACGCCAGTACCTCACCAATCCTGATGGAAGTTTCGTCTTCACCAGTTATGGTACTCTTGTTAACCGCCTGACATCTCCCCTACCAGACGAGCCAAATGTCATGCTGATGACAAGACTGCTCATGCAAGTTCTCCAATACAATAAACTCCAACAATAAGTAAGCCAACGATATGAAAAAGATACTAACATTAACGTTCATATTGGTTTCGGCACTGACCTATACGTCGTGTACGAACGAAGAAGACCTCATCTTCGACAAGAGTGCAGCAGAGCGTCTGAACGAGGCCAGCGACCTCTATTCCAGTCGTTTGATGGCATCACCCAATGGATGGGCTATGCAACTCTATCCCACCAACGACCCTGAGTATCCCTACGGCAACGGCTATCTGCTGCTCTGCCGCTTCAATGGCGACCATTCGGTGAACGTGTCGATGGACAACGTGTTCTCCGACAACAAATACAAAGAGGACACCTCACTGTGGGAAGTTATCACCGACAACGGACCTGTGCTGTCATTCAACTCACACAACGACTGTCTGCATGCCTTCTCCGACCCTGAGGACCTGCCATTTACCGGAACTGACGACGACCCCAATGATGAGACAGGAACAGGTGCTGGTGGCGACTACGAATTTATCATCGTGGATGCTCCCGAGGATGCCTCGTACATGATGCTCAAAGGCAAAAAACGTGGAACCTACAATCTGCTCACCCCGATTGAGCAAGGTGTGGAATATAGCGACTATTTGGCCGACGTGAAGGCTTTCCAGAATAAGATGTTCTCGGCCTCTGTTCCCACATTCGATGTCATGTACCTCAAGGAAAGCACTTTCAAAATTACAGGTGCCAACGATGGTATCCCCAACATCTTCCCATACGATGGCGACGAGATTATCGACGAGAGTTTCAATGCCTTCTTGATGACTAAACGTGGCAACGACTACTACCTCCGTTTCCGCGATGCAATTTCCATCAACGACGATGAAAAAGTACAGGAATTCCGCTACAACAGCGAGCGCGACGTCTTTGAGAGTGTGGATAATGCAGAATACTATATCGATGGCGACGACCCCGTGCGCTTCTTCAAGGAAGTGACTATTGTGAACGGTCTCTCTAATTATGGCTGGCAATTCACTCCCAATAGTGACATGTCGGCTTCTATGAAAGCCATTGTCGATAATGTGGTGGCAGAATTCAAGTCACGCAAGAACACACTCCAGAGCATATCCTATCACCTTGTCAACTCAAAACCTACGCTTCACATCCAGTACCGGACCAGCACAGGAACGACAGCTAATGCATACTTCAACGTGAATATCCAAGAGACAGAAGATGGTGCAAGTTTCACAATTGTGGAAAGTGTAGGTCAGGCTGGTCAACTACTCAATGTACTCCCCTCACTGAATGACTTGGTGACGAACATTCTTCAGGGTACATTCCGCATCAGTGGAGGTTATACCAAGTTTGACCTGAATTATGTAACCTTCACTTCCAGTGTCGACCCTGACAAATGGATAATTATGTCATTAAAATAGTACTAATCATAAAAATCAGTTTACGTATGAAAAGAACATTTTTACTTACTTTAGCATTGTGCATGCTTTCCACTCTCAGCTTTGCTCAGAGTGAAATGGTCCTTGAGAGGGTTGCCCCTATGACAAAATCTTCCCTAAAAGGACTTGTCAAGCCATCAATTACGACTGCACAAACACGACCACGCCGCTCAGTGGCCGATGGTGTTTACTACACTCATGAGAGAGGCGTGATGTATTCAGGTTATACATTCGATGGCCGAGGCTACAGAGGTACACTTCTCAATTACCCACCTTTCCAAAATGTAATATTCCTTAACAAGTCGGGTAGCCTTGACATCAATTGGTCTATCAACGGTAAAGACTACACTGAAGACATGGATTCCAAGACGGGGGATTTCCTATATGGTTCTTTGCCTAAGACAACCTTAACAGAGGAAGGTCTTAGCAGCTTCTACACGCCAACCCTCACAAAAGGCAAGTCGTCTTATACTTATCTTGATACAAATTATAGAGGCGAAGTCAACCAAGACGGCTCAAGCATTATTGTTACAAATTCTCCTGACTGGGATCTTTCCTACACATTCAGCGACTATGCCACTAATATCCTTTACGGAGGTGGCTGGGTAGATTCATATACAGGAACAGAAGACGACACATATATTTTCGGTTCTGGAACTGTTACATTCAACGATATTGGTACTACCAAATCCTTCGCCGTTTCCCAATGCTTTCCAGCTCCAATATCACCTTTCATAGCTAATAATATTTCCATCCATACCATGTCGGTGACCAAGCCTATAGCTGAAGGCAAGAAATTATTCATGGAAATTCGGAATGTAGAAACCTTGGAAGATGGTAGTTTGACTTTCGGCGATGAAGTCTATGAGACCCTTGAAGCCACAGCAGACGACGTAGAATTAGCATGGACCTACTCCGATGGCGACAATGTATATAATGTGCATTTCTATAAAAAAGAAGTCGATGACTTCGGCATTGAGGCTAATGCGCCATTCGTTCTCGACAAAGACTTCTGCGTAGTTATTGGAGGCTTGTCGGATGAGGGAATAGACTGTGGCTTTATGGGACTAACAGCTGTTACTGAAGATTTGGATTACCTTCAAAGTGCAGAACCACTCATTGAGACACAAGATGGCAAAATATACTCTTTCAATTATGGTATTCCAATGACACTGCCTTGCAACTTCTGGGGTTTCTTTGATGCTGTAGAAGTGCCCACAATACTTTACGCATCTGACGATACAGCATTCGAAGATTGCAACATACTCCGTGTATCAGATGATGGCAAGATTGTGTTGAACGAAAAGTATCCTGAAATATTTGACTCAAATGTCTATGTCATCGTTGCTCGTGACTGGGAGGATGCTGATGGTAATGAAAACTACTATTTCGATGCTCCTGAATGGATTTCCGACATAACCATTTACGAGACAGAAAGTTCTGAGGAAACAGGCATGTATCTTGTCACCATTCTTGCAGAGCCACTGCCCGAGGGCGTTACAGGCCGTACTGGACAAATGTATTTGAAAGGTATTGGTGGTCTTACTTCTGCTGATCCCATCATCGTGCTTCAAGGTGACGCTACAGTTGATGGCATCCAGGAAGTGAGAACCAAGAAAGTTGCCAACACACAGCGCTACAACCTCAATGGTATGCGCATGAATGGCAATGTCAAGGGTGTAGTCATCCAGAATGGTCGCAAGTACATCCAGAAATAAGGTAATGAGGTAGCGTAGCGTGTTGGTTTTAAGGTTATAAGGTTATGAGGTAGCGTAGCGTGTTGGTTATGAGGTTGTGAGGTTGTGAGGTGAAAAATGCAAGTAAAACACAATCACATCTCACCTGATAACCTACAAGCGAAGCGACCTCACAACCTTATAACCTAAAAACCTAACAAAAAATTGGGGGTGGCAATGATGCCACCCCCAATTTTTATGGATAGTCTTTGTCAATTCAGAAATAATTTCTACCTTTGCATCAATCAAAATAACATACATGATGAAAAGAATACTACTATCCTTACTCATCGTGCTCTTTGCGGTGACTATGAGCGCAGTACCATCCCTTAGGACATGGCGCACATACACCCAGAGCGACGGCACAAAAATTGAACTAATGCTCGTGGGTGACGAAAATTTTCACTACTTCACCACAACCGATGGCATTGCCGTGATGGAAGATCATGGCAGCTACTATTATGCCGACATCACCGGCCGGCATCTGCAACGAAGCAACTTGTTGGCACATGCTCCACAGTTGCGCACAGCTGAAGAAAAGGCCGCCTTGGCACAGTTGGGAAACGGCAAAGACTCCAACCTCCGTCGTATTCGCGCCAACGCTCCACAATTGACTACTCCACGTCGAGTAGGCGACCCAAGCTCATATATCGGCAGCAAACGCGGACTCATTATCTTAGTGAGTTTCGATGATCTCGAATTCCAAGGCGATGACCCCAAAGCCATCTGGACAGACTTAACCAATAAAGAAGGCTACACCAACAACCAAGGTGCAAAAGGCAGCGTTCACGACTACTTCCTTGATCAAAGCCGTGGATTATTCGACCTCTCCTTCGACGTAGTAGGTCCTTACAAAGCCCCGAAGAGTGTCACTTACTACGGTGAAAACAACAATAGAGGCGGTGACCAGTGGCAACGTGTCATCGAACTGCTGAAATTTGCCTGTGAGTCGGCAGACGAAGACGTTAACTATAAAGACTACGACTGGGACGGCGATGGCGAGGTGGACCAGGTATTTATGCTCTATGCCGGTATGGGTGAAGCCAGTGGTGGCGAGAGCTATACCATCTGGCCCCATGAGTCACAAATCGGCAAATGGCCCGTTGCCTATCGCTTAGACAACACCATCATCAACACATACGCCTGTGGCGAGGAACTCAACTATTACGGTCAACTCACAGGCATCGGCACTTTCTGTCATGAGTTCTCACACTGCTTAGGACTCCCCGATTTCTATGACACACGTGCCAACAGCGGCACAGCCAACACCAATTATGGTATGGGCACGTGGGACGTGATGTGTGGCGGTAGTTACAACAGCAACAGTTGGGTACCAGCAGCATACACTGGTTATGAGCGCAAATTCTGTGGATGGATAGAATACAAAGAACTAACCGACCCTTGCAAAGTGTCGTCATTGGCACCAATCGCAGAAAACGGCGATGTATTCTGCTACCGGAACCCCCAACACCCAGACGAGTATTATCTCTTTGAGCATCGTAACAATACCGTGGGATGGGACCGTGGTGTCGCCAGTAGAGGACTGCTCATCTATCACGTCAACTACGTCGCAGACCGTTGGCATAACAACACCCCCAACAATGGCGAAGCCGGAGTAGAGTGTATGGCCGCAGTGGCTGCTGACAACAGTCGTTCGGAATATACCGAGAATGGTGACCTCTTCCCCTATACCTCGACTATCCCTGTACGCACCTATAATGAATTCTCCGATGAAACGACACCTGCCGACATTCTCTACTACCCCAATACCGACGGCACCAAGCTGTTGCACATCAAACTGAGCAAAATCACCTATACAAAGAAGACAAAGACTGTCTCTTTCGTATTCAACGATGGCACAGACGAATATGTCGATACAGGGATTGATGAAAGCACCATTACGCTATTCAACAAAGGTGTTGCCGGTATATACGACCTCAATGGCCTTCGTATGAATGCCACAGAGCAGACACTCTCCACCCTACCCCGAGGCCTCTACATTATTAAGTCGGCTAACGGCAGTACAAAGAAAGTGATGGTGAAGTGAGGCTCAAAAACTCAAGAACTCATAAACTAAAAAACTCATAAACTTAAATTCAAGAAATCTTATGCAAACTCAAAGTGGTAACAAAATCTACTTGTTCTCCATCGTGTTAGTAGCAGTCCTTGGAGGTCTGCTCTTCGGATACGACACCGCCGTTATTTCTGGCGCAGAAAAAGGTCTTCAGGCATTCTTCAAAGAAGCTAAGGACTTCAGTTACACAGATGGCTGGCATGGTTTCACATCAGCTTCAGCACTCATTGGTTGTATTATTGGTTCAGCCCTCTCAGGACTCCTTGCCACCCGCTTAGGCCGTAAGAAGTCACTAATTATAGCCGGTTTGTTGTTCTTTATTTCAGCATTAGGCTCCATGAGGCCAGAGTTTTTGTTCTTTGAAGCAGGCAAGCCTACCTATTCTCTACTTATTATGTTCAACATCTATCGTGTTATCGGTGGTATCGGTGTAGGTCTGGCCTCTGCTATTTGCCCTATGTATATTGGAGAAGTAGCCCCCTCCAACATCCGTGGTATGCTTGTGAGCTGGAACCAGTTTGCGATCATCTTCGGTCAGTTGGTGGTCTATTTTGTCAACTTCTTCATTCTTGGCGACCACATTCAGCCTGTTGTCGAGGAAATGGGTAAAGGTATTGCCGCCATCACCCCAGCCGCACAATGGACCGTTACCACAGGTTGGCGCTATATGTTCGGTTCCGAGGCTGTACCTGCCGGACTCTTCGCATTGCTTATCTGCTTTGTACCTGAGACCCCACGTTATCTCGTCAGTGTGGGTAAGGACCAGCAGGCTTTAGGTATTTTGTCGAAAATTAATGGTTCAGAGAAAGCCAGCCAGATTCTACAGAATATCAAAGAAACAATGACAGTAAAGACCGAGCGTCTGATGACCTATGGTGCACTCTGTATCTTCATCGGCATCATGCTCTCTGTCTTCCAACAAGCAGTAGGTATCAATGCTGTTCTCTATTATGCACCACGTATCTTTGGCGATATGGGCATGGAGAATCCTATGGTAGTGACCGTGTTCATGGGCGTTATCAACATTCTGTTCACTCTTGTTGCCATCTTCACTGTTGAAAAATGGGGCCGTAAACCACTGTTGATTTGTGGTTCTATCGGTATGGCCATCGGTGCCTTTGGTGTAGCAGTCACTTTCGGCCATGCAGGTCTTGAGATGGTGACAGCCATTAGCATCATGGTCTATTCTGCCTCGTTTATGTTCTCATGGGGTCCCATTACCTGGGTACTCATCGCTGAGATTTTCCCCAACACCATCCGTGGTGGTGCCGTGGCTATTGCTGTGGCATTCCAATGGATATTCAACTTTATCGTGTCCTCCACATTCGTTCCTATGTTCAACATGCATCTCTCCGAGGGCGATGACTTCGGCCATTGGTTCACCTATGGTCTATATGGTTGCATCTGCGTCATCGCTGCCATCTTCGTCTGGCGTCTGGTACCCGAAACAAAGGGCAAGACATTGGAAGACATGAGCCGTCTGTGGCTTGACAGAAAAAACAAGAAATAAAAGATGAGCCTGACAGAAATAATCGGCTTGTCGCCCGAATCCCGTAACTTCTCCTTCGAGGTACTCCCGCCACTGAAAGGCAATGGCACCGAGGGATTGTTCCGAACAATAGAGAAGCTTTGCGAATTCGACCCGCTCTATATCAATATTACGACGCATCACAGCGAATACGTATATAAAGAGCTTGACAATGGACTGCTGGAACGGCACCGCGTGCGGCGCCGTCCCGGCACCATTGCTATTGCAGCGGCCATTCAAAACCACTTCGACATCCCCGTCATCCCCCACATCATCTGCAGTGGCACAACGGTAGAGAATATCGAATATGAGTTGCTCGACCTGCAGTTCCTTGGTATCAGCAACCTATTGCTGCTTCGTGGTGACAAGGCAAAGGATGACAAGGTGTTCACCCCCACCCCTGGCGGACATACCCACACCACCGACCTAATACGTCAGGTGCAGCGTTTCAATGACGGCTTCTTCGCTGATGGCACCCCCATCAAAAACCCAGGTGAACGTTTCCACTTCGGGGTTGCCTGCTATCCCGAGAAGCATGAAGAAGCTCCAAACTTGGAGCAAGACATGGCTCATCTGAAGGAAAAGCAAGACTTGGGAGCTGAATATGCTGTCACCCAGTTGTTTTATGACAACCAGAAATACTTCGATTTCGTGGAGAAGGCCCGCGCGATGGGCATCACAATTCCTATTATACCTGGTATTAAGCCCTTCGCGAAACTGTCGCAACTGACAATGGTCCCCAAAACTTTCCACTGCGACATCCCTGAGGCACTTGCCGCAGAAGTGCTGAAATGCAAGAACGACGACGATGCCCGCCAATTAGGCATCGAATGGGCTGTTTCGCAATGCGAAGACCTCTATGCTCATGGTGTGAACAACATTCACTTCTACACCGTCTCAGCAGTAGATTCCGTAAAAGAAGTAGCAAGGAGGCTGAAATTAGTTAGGAGTTGATACATGACATAGATGCTATAGATGCTATAGATACTATAAAAAAAGAAAACAATGACATTCCAGGAAGTGATAGGCCAGGAAGATGCCAAAGAGCGTCTGCGGATGCTGGTTCAAGAGAACCGTGTCCCCCATGCCATGTTGTTCTGCGGTCCACAAGGCTGCGGCAAGATGGCATTGGCGATGGCTTTTGCTTCCTATCTGCTCTGTGCAAATAAAGAGAATGGTGACAGTTGCGGTCACTGTCCACAATGCGCCATGACACGCAAATGGAGCCATCCCGACCTTCATTTCACATATCCAGTCATCAAAGCTGCTGGCACATCGAGCGACTACAAACCAGTGAGCGACGACTTCGCCCGTGAATGGCACCGTTTGTTGGATGAATCACCCTACTTTACCATCGACCACTGGCTCCGCGAGATTGGCGCTGCCAACCAACAGGCCATCATCACGGTGCGCGAAAGCGATGAAATATCAAGGAAGCTCAGTTTGAAATCCAGTCAGGGCGGTTACAAAGTGTCGCTTATCTGGCTCCCTGAGCGAATGAATGAGGCCAGTGCCAACAAACTGCTCAAACTGATTGAAGAACCCCCTTCGCAGACGGTATTCTTGCTCGTCAGCGAAGAGCCTGTCTTGCTCTTGGAAACCATCCGCAGTCGCACGCAACGTTTCGACATGCGTGCCATCGACACCCCAGCCATCGAACAGTCGCTCATCAAACTTCGCGGTATCGCCGAAGAACAAGCCCACCGCATCGCCCGTGTGGCCGACGGCAGTTGGACAAAGGCTCTTGACCTGCTGAGCGCAGAGAATGAGGAGCGCGGATTCCTTGAGATGTTCATCAAGATGAACCGCCAGTCGTTTGAACGCAACATCCGTGGTATGAGGAATTGGAGCGATGATGCCTATGAACTGGGGCGAGAACGCCAGCGCCGTATGCTGAAATATTTCCTCCGTATGATACGCGAAAGCTTTATGTATAATTTCCGCATTCCAGAACTCAACTATATGACAGAGGAGGAGGAAAATTTCGTGCGCCGTTTCGCCCCCTACGTCAACGAAGCCAATATCATCGAGATGTCTGACCTCATGGCAGAGGGTATCCGCGACATTGGCCAGAATGCCAATGCACGCATCGTGTTTTTCGACACCGCCCTACGCATGACAAGGCTATTACGAAGTAAATAGGGGGCTGCGACAGTAAAACTGTCGCCTTTAGAGAAGGAAGTAAGAGGGGACTTGAATTTTCAACATTCAATTTTCAATAATCAATTTTCAATAATAGAATGGATTACAAAAATCTTAAATATAAAATCACCACTGGTTGCGACCGCGGTCTATGCCACAAAGGCGTTGGCCGACAAGATAAACAGCTGAACACCTACGACTGGCTGGCCGACGTTCCGGGCAACACCCAGAGCACCGATCTGGTGGAAGTACAATTCAAAAACACCCGCAAAGGCTATTACCATAACGTGAACAACCTGGACTTGAAGAAAGGTGACATTGTGGCTGTGGAAGCCAACCCCGGTCACGATATCGGTGTGGTGACGCTGACTGGCGAACTTGTAAAACTTCAAATCAAAAAGGCCAACCTGAAGTCGGCTGATGATATTCGCCGTATCTACCGTCTGGCAAAGCCCGTGGATATGGATAAATACGAAGAGGCAAAAAGCCGCGAACATGGCACAATGATCCAAAGCCGCCAAATTGCCAAGGACTTAGGACTTGACATGAAAATTGGCGACGTGGAATACCAGGGCGACGGCAACAAAGCCATCTTTTATTATATCGCTGACGAGCGTGTGGATTTCCGCCAGCTCATCAAAGTATTAGCAGAGACATTCCATGTACGTATCGAGATGAAGCAAATCGGTGCCCGGCAAGAAGCTGGGCGCATCGGTGGAACAGGTCCCTGCGGTCGCGAACTATGCTGCGCCACCTGGATGAAAAACTTCATCAGTGTGAGCACCAATACCGCACGTTTCCAGGACATCTCGCTCAATCCACAGAAACTGGCCGGAATGTGTGCCAAACTGAAGTGTTGCCTCAACTATGAGGTGGACAACTATATGGAAGCCAGCCGCAAACTACCTGGCAAGGACATCGTCTTGCAAACACAAGATGGCGAATACCACCTTGTCAAAACCGACATCTTGGCTGGCCTCCTCACCTATTCCACCGACAAGAACATAGCAGCCAACTTGGAAACCATCAGTGCAGCACGTGCCCATGCCATCATCGAAATGAACAAACAGGGTGAAAAGCCCTTATCTTTACAAGAAGATGATAAGCAGAAAGAGCAAAACAAGCCTGTAGATTTATTGGCTGGTGAAAGTATTACTCGCTTCGACAAGAGTAAGAAAAAGAAAAAGAAAAAGAATAAACAGGAAAATAAAACTCCAGAAAATACAACGCCTGCACCAAAGGCAGAAAAGGCAGAAAAGGCAGATAAGCCACAAAAGCCAGAGAAATCAAAGAAGCCAGGAAATGCTGAGAAACCTGAAAAATCTGGATATTCCGAAAATTCCGATAATTCCGAGAAATCAGAAAAGGCAGAAAAATCCGAGAAAAAACCCGCCAGAGGTGACACTCCACGTCGCAACAAACAACGTGGAAACAAGAAGCCCACTGACACAAGCAAAAATGAATAGCAACACCCTCGCATGACCTTGCATCAAGCATATCGAACTATCTACGTTGCCGTCGCTATCATAGCGGCGGCAGCTTTTACGTCATGCTTCGACAATACCATCCATTTCGAATACAAAGGAACAAATATCGGGGGATGGAACCGAGACGATTCAATCACATTCAGCGTCAAACCACTGGAAGAATCGAGTTATTACTTTGAGGAAATCGGCATTCGAGCAAATGTTGATTACCCATACGAACGGCTCCATCTGATAGTGAGGCAAGAAGTTATCTCGACAACAGACTCTACCCGACGAACAGTCATCACGGATAAAGTCAGCCTGCCTATCTACGACGAGGAAGGCAATCCCACTGGCACAGGGGTCAACCTGCGCCAATACCAAATACCACTAAAAACCGTGAAACTACAAGCCGGTGACTCTATACAAGTGAGCGTCAAGCATAATATGCGCGACTCCATCATCTGTGGAATCGCCGACGTGGGAGTAAAATTAGAAGTTAGAGGTGAGAGGTAAGAGAATCACGTCCGTATCAGATTCCTACTGGCATCAATCCTGAGGAAGATGAAAAGCAGGATCGTAAAACCCCATAATGAACTGCCGCCATAACTGAAGAAAGGCAGTGGAATGCCTATCACGGGAGTAAGTCCCAATACCATTCCAACATTGATAAAGACATGGAATAAGAAGATGCTGAGCACACAATAGCCATACACCCTTCCAAACTTGAAAGGCTGTCGCTCAGCAAGCACAATCAACCGCAAAATCAAGGCTAAGAAAAGCAACAACACACCGGCAGAACCAATAAAGCCTTCTTCCTCACCTACCGTACAAAAGATGAAGTCGGTATCCTGTTCTGGCACAAACTTCAATTTTGTCTGCGTACCATTGAGAAAGCCTTTGCCTTTCAACCCACCCGAACCGATGGCAATCACACTCTGATGCACATTATATCCAGCACCGTCCTTGTCATCATCGAGTCCCAACAGCACATTGATACGGGTGCGCTGATGAGGTTCCATCACTTTATTGAGCACGATACTTGCTGAATAAAAGAAGATGATGGAGCCAAGTGCAAATAGTGCGATATATAGGTAATTGTTGATACGCGAACTAAGTCCCTGATAGAGGAAAAAACCTATCAATGCGGCACACAGCAGCAACTGCACCCACACGATGTCGAAAGGTATTACATACTCTGAAAAAAGCAGGAATATCATCGTCACTACCATGATGATGACACTGAGGCGAAACGCCTTTCGTTTGTCATCGCAATAGGTATATACCATCCCGGCAGAGAAAAATTGTATGAGTAGCAAGACCACAAACTTACCCAATGACGTGGGTGTGTCCCACAACATCACCTGTTCATACCTGATACCTAACACAAAATATGCTACCATGGCAAGACCAGTGAAAAGGATGCTACCGGGCATACCTTCACGGTAGAACATGAGGAAGAAACACAGATATACCAATGCCGAACCTGTTTCCTTCTGCATAATAATAAATCCCATGGGCAGCAAAACGATGGCACATGAGGCGAAGAAATCCTTCATCCGGTTGATACTATACCCATACGTGCTCATAAATTTCGCCAATGCCAATGATGTGGCGAACTTGGCAAACTCTGCCGGTTGTAAGCGGAACGACCCAATCACCAGCCACGACTTCGAGCCTTTAATCTCATGAGGATTAAAGATGGTAATAAACAGCAAAGCCAACATGATGACATACGCCACGTAGGCAAAAGTGTCGTAGTAGCGGTCGTCGAGCATCAGCAACACAAAACCTAAGCAGAGCGAAGTACCAATCCACACAATCTGCATACCCGAACGAGTGGATAGGCTAAGAATATCAGGCTCGCTAAAGGAATAGCTGGCACCGCAGACGCTCATCCATCCGAACACCAGCAATGCCACATATATAAGGATTGTCCACCAGTCAACAGACTGGAACACTCCTGCTTTCCTATCTGTCTTTTGTGCCATACTTCAAATGTTGATTTTGAATACGTTCCGCCTGACGTTTAGAACCCTCCGACAGTTCACCCTTGATATATTGTTCCATCATCAATGAGCCGATAGGCACACCAAATGTAGCACCAAATCCACCATTCTCCACATAGACAGCCACAGCTATTTGTGGTTGTTCCATAGGAGCAAATCCCATAAACACTGAGTGGTCGCGGCCACGGTTCTGTGCTGTACCCGTCTTGCCACATACAGCATAGTCGCTACGGTTGGCAGCTCGACAAGTACCTCCTGTGACCGCCCTTCTCATTCCCCGCGCCACCAAGTTGTAAGCCCAGGGCGATGCCTTGGTATAGTGTTTCGTCATGAAAGCGGAGTCCAGCTCTTGGTCTTGTATATGTTTCACCACATGCGGTGTGATAAAATATCCCCTATTGGCGATAGTGGCACCCAGGTTGGCTATCTGCAATGGTGTAAGTGTCACCTCACCCTGGCCGATGGAAATACTGATGACCCCTAATGCATTCCAGTTATTCTTAAACTGCTTATCATAATACGAGGCATTGGGAATCATCCCTCTTTTCTCACCAGGCAAGTCCACACCTAACGGATATCCGAAACCCATGCTCACCATATAATCTCTCCATGTGTCCATGGCAACTTGGATTGACCCATACTTCTTGGTGTTGGTCAGCATATAATATAGTCCCCAACAGAAGAAGCCGTTGCAAGACGTGCCGATGGCAGGTATCAGGCTAAGCGGTGAACCATGACCGTGACAGCCCACATGCATACCACCAAATCTGAAGCCACGCGAACAGGGATAGCTGGTTGTGGAGTCAATAATATGCTCATTGAGGAAAGTCAGGGCCTGACTGGTCTTGAATGTGGAACCCGGTGGATACTGTCCCATGATGGCACGGTTGAGCAATGGCTTCAGCGGGTCTTTTGACAATTCTATATGGTTTTTGCCCCTCTGTCGGCCTATCATCATTCTCGGATCATAGGATGGCGACGACACCATGCACAATATTTCGCCAGTACTTGGCTCTATGGCCACAATAGCACCTAATTTTCCCTCCATCAGCCTTTCACCTAACCTCTGCAGTTCGATGTCGATTCCCAATGTGAGGTTTTTGCCAGGTATCGGTTTTGTGTTAAGTTCTCCGTTACGATAGTTACCTTGAATACGGCCGTATGCATCACGCAAGAGAATCTGGATGCCTTTCACACCACGGAGTTCTTTCTCATAATAACGCTCCACGCCAACTTTTCCTACATAGTCGCCCGGCTGATAGTAGTCGTCGTTTTTGATGTCCTCAGGCGACACCTCTGCCACATCGCCCAAAAGCAAGGCGGCATTGGGATACTCGTATTGTCGGATAGTACGTCGCTGAATATAGAAACCCGGAAACTTGTATGCCTTTTCCTGAAAGACACTGAATTCCTGATCAGAAAGCTGTGTAAGGAATAACTGTTGCGTGAAAGGAGAATATCCCGGTGTCTTCCTGATATCCGCCATACGCTTGATAAAATATTCCTTGGTGATATTCAGTGCTTGACAAAACTCTATAGTGTCAAGGCGCTCTTGCTGCTCCTTGACCACCACCATGATGTCGTAAGAGGGTTGGTTATAGACAAGCAATTTACCATTGCGGTCGGAGATATTACCTCTTGAGGGGAATTCGACTTTTTTCAGGAATGCGTTGCTATCGGCATTTTTCTTATAGTCATCACTCATGATTTGGAGCGTAAACAGACGTATGATGTATATGGCCATCATAATAATGGCCACACCACCAATGACATATTGCCGTTTGTGAAGCTCGTAATCTTTCATAATAACATATATGCCCGCTATCTTTACCGGGCATCCCACTTCTTGAATTCCTGAGTCTTTGAGTTTTTAAGCTTTAACTATGGATGTCTCTGGTTATGTTGCTTCATATAAATCAAAGAATCCGTAGTTTCTTCAATAAAAACACTATATCAATTTCCAATCTTTCTATGTATCAGTCTATCAACTGCCACTATTAATGCAGTAGTAAGCACCCCACTTCCTATCACACATCCCAACCATTTTCCAAAATTGAAGAACGACATCATCTCAAGTGTGAAGTAGATGAGGCAAAATCCCAATGTCATCGCCACGGTATAAGACGTATAAGACTTCCATCCCATCACCGCCATGGATGGTATGAAATTCTCCTCCACCTCTCTTGAGACAAAGAGGTTGAGGACATACGGCTGTGCCATGGCTATCGCCGTCATCGAAGCGGCAGTGACACCTGGCGTGTTAGCAAAAATGTCCAGCAAGATTCCCATGACAAAAGCCCACACCATCATGCTCCATTTTGCCATCCCTTTTTTCATGGAAATGACGAAGAAGACATACAACAAAGGCATGGCACAGCCAAAGAGTTGTATATGGTTGAGTATGAACACCTGAGCCACACACAACACCAGAAAGAGTACTGGCTGACGTATGATATCAAAGTTCATTTGTCACTGGATGCTTTTGGGTTTGATGGAATCCACAGCTTGTCTGAGCAACTCAAGTTTCTCACGTACGGCCTTGTCGTCGATGACGCACACATCGCGTAGTCGCCCGAAGTCAGTGGAGAGTTTCACCTTTAGTTTGTAGGAGAGTCCGTCGTCGGAATCCTCTGAGTCAATGATATGTCCCACAAGAATACCCGCTGGGAACATGGATGAATACCCACTTGTGACAACGGTATCGCCTATTTCAAATATCGCATGTCGCGGAATGTCATCGACGTATGCCACGTCTGATGCTCCTCCGCGCCACCTCAGATATCCGAAGTATCTCTTGTTAAGTATCGCACAACTGATGTTCGACTTCGTACTAAGCACAGGAATCACCACAGAATAGTGCCCTGATGCCATGAAAACAACGCCCACTACTCCATTTCCACTTGCAACAGCCATGTCGGGGCCTACCCCGTCATAGATGCCCTTGTCGAGTGTGATGAAGTTGTCGGCCTTGTCGATAGAGTTGCTGATAACTTTTGCGGGTATCAGCTTATATTGGCTGAGCACAGGCATTCGAACACTATCGACGAGCGTGGAGTCGTTTTTGATCCTTTCGTCATATAGTTGCTCTCTAAGCATTGCCACTTCTTGCTCTAATGCAATGTTTCGTTCTGTCAACTGCTCATTGACTGTTCCTTGACTGAAGAAAGCCCCGATTTTGGAATCTGCCTCATAGACAAACCCTGAGATATAGTTGGCTGATGTGAACCAGACACTGCCTTGGTAGTTGTTGAACTGGAACATAAGCACAAGGCTCACCCCCTCCAACAGCAGAAAGACAAACCAATAACTATACTTTTTCAGGAACTCTATGAGATTTCTCATACCGGTGGCATATTATCTCATCAGGAAAGAGTAACGCTCAACGTTTTTCAAAGCCACGCCAGCTCCCTTGGCCACACTGTGGAGTGGGTCGTCGGCAATATGGAATGGAATCTGTATCTTGTCGTGCAATCGCTTGTCGAGTCCTCTTAACAAGGCACCGCCACCCGTGAGGTAGATACCATTGTGTACAATGTCGGCATACAACTCTGGTGGTGTCTTCTCCAATGCAGAGAGCACAGCATTCTCGATTTTTGCTACTGTCTTGTCAAGGCAGTGGGCAATCTCCTGATAGCATACAGGCACTTCCATAGGAAGGGCTGTGATGCGGTTAGGACCATGCACGATATAGTCTTCGGGTGCCTCGTCACCAAGGTCGGTGAGTGCCGAGCCCACATGTATTTTAATTCGCTCAGCCATACGCTCACCCACTTTGAGGTTGTGCTGACGGCTCATATAGTCTTGAATATCGGCAGTGAGGTCGTCGCCGGCGATACGAATGGAGTTGTTGGAAACGATTCCACCAAGTGAGATGACAGCAATCTCTGTGCTACCACCACCTATATCAACAATCATGTTGCCCTCTGGTGCCTCCACATCAATACCAATACCGATGGCAGCTGCCATAGGCTCGAAAATCAGATATACATCGCGGCCATCGGCATGCTCTGCTGAGTCGCGCACAGCCCTGAGCTCCACTTCTGTGGAACCTGATGGCACACCAATCACCATCCTGAGCGACGGCGAAAACAGTCTGCTTCCCGTATGTACCATTTTGATAAGACCGCGCATCATCTGCTCACAGGCGGAGAAGTCGGCAATGACACCGTCTCTCAATGGTCTTACAGTGCGTATATTGTCATGTGTCTTCTCATACATCAACTTGGCTTTCTCGCCCACAGCGATGACCTTGTCGGTGCGACGCTCAAGTGCCACAACCGAAGGCTCATCTACCACGATTTTATCATCGCTGATGATAATGGTGTTGGCGGTGCCAAGATCCATTGCTATTTCCTGAATAAAAGAAAAGAATCCCATTATTTACTTAATACTTCATTTGATATTATCCGTTCAACAGTATAGTCCTGACGGTGATGTCAGTCATCTTGAAAGTTACAATCTTTATTCTGTGGCAGCAAACCATGCATGGATAGCCGTATCGTAGTGGCTACTCACGCCAAAGGCTCTCTGTGCGAACATACGGCGGTCGGCCAAATTGGTCTGAGCACCTTTTTTATTAAGGATATCTAAAAGCACTGGATATTCAGCCTTGCTTGGAACGATGACGACATCGTTGAAATTCTTTGCAGCAGCACGGATGAGGGAAATGCCCCCAATATCGATTTTCTCGATAATATCCTGCTGAGATGCACCACTTGCCACAGTATCCTCGAAAGGATAAAGATCTACAACGACAAGGTCGATGGTGGGAATTTCGTACTGTGCCATTTGCTGCTGGTCATCCTGATTGTCGCGCCGTGCAAGAATACCTCCGAAAATTTTAGGATGCAATGTCTTGACCCTGCCGCCCAAAATAGAAGGATATGTAGTGAGTGTCTCCACTGCCTGGCATGGATAGCCAAGCGACTCGATAAATTTCTGTGTGCCTCCTGTAGAAAGGAAACTCACGCCCTCGCTGTGGAGCTTTGCTAATAATGCATCTAAACCGTCTTTGTGGAATACTGATATCAGCGCTGTCTTGATATTTTTATTGTCTGCCATACTAAAATGATTTTTTGGGATGCAAAGTTACTCAAAAAAGCATTAATCCCATACATCTTTTACACAAATTTTTATTTTTTTCTTGAATTATTGATTTAGGGTAATTATTAGGTAGGAGTTTAGGAGTTTGGGAGTTTAGACAATATCAGATGTGAGAATTAAAAAATGATACTTTTTTCTGAATAAAAATATCAATATCAAAAAATTTTCCTATTTTTGCATAATCAAAACACGATAAAACGTATTAACCTAATTGTTGAAATCAAGTATTAACCTATAAATTCATGTATTATGTTAGAAAAAATCTTTTCGCCTGAGACTTATTCCATGTTAGGACAATGGTCTTTTAGTTTTTTGAAAAATCTCCTTGTTGCCATTCTTGTCTATCTCATAGGCAGTTTCATCATTAAATGGCTGGTGAAATTAGCTACCAAGATGATGGAAAAGAGCAAAGTTGACCACTCGTTGCTCACTTTCGTCAGGAGTATCATCAAAGTGGTATGTTGGCTATTGTTGCTCATTATCATCATCTCCATCCTTGGTATTGAAACCTCATCGTTTATCGCACTGTTTGCATCTGCAGGTGTTGCGATTGGCATGGCATTGAGCGGCACATTACAAAACTTTGCCGGTGGTGTGATGATTTTGCTGTTTAAACCCTTCAAAGTGGGTGACTACATTGAGGCTGAAGGTTTTGCCGGCACCGTGAAGGAAATCCAGATTTTCAATACCATCATCAACACTATCGACAACCAGACCGTCATCATTCCCAATGGTGGTTTGTCAACAGGTTCGTTGAAAAACTATACAAAGGAAAAATATCGCCGTGTTGACCTCGACTACCGCTTTGCTTACGGTACCGATCTCGACAAAGTAAAGGCAGCCATCTATGAAATACAGACCAGCAATCCTCTGATTATTCAGAATGCCATTGAAGACTCACCAGTAGTGGCCGCTCCATGGTTGGGCATCACCGAATTTAGCGAGACTGGCGTGGTTGTGAACACCCGTACCTGGTGCAAGACCGAAGACTACTGGACGGTGTATTTCTATATGAACGATACCGTTTATCAGCAGCTGAAGGACCGTGGCTTCATGTTCCCGCACAAGGCTGTGGATGTGAATGTAATCAAGTGATTTGTGGGATGTTTGAAATTGAGGGCGCACCGGTGGTGGTGCGCCCTCAATTTTATTCTTAAAAGTAAACCACTATAAACATGCAGATTTAAACTGGAGGATATGGAAAACTGTTCATTGAGTTGTTTTATGATGAACGGTCATCTCCTTAAAGTTTTGATTATTTCGCCACACTGAAAGAGTATTTCTTGCCTGGTTTGGTGACGATGTCATATTCATAGACGCGTTTGAGTGTGGGAGTGGGCAGATCTTTCAGTTCAGGTGAATGTAATGGTGTCTTGATATCGGCAGACTGTAGGAGTGGATTGTCACATGGGGTGGTGGAAGCCTCTTTTAACCCCTTACCAGTAAGCGGCACGTAAGAGCGCAGGCGCAATGTACCACCAATCGTAGAGAGGATGGTGGCAGAGGTAAGGGAGCCTTGATCCCATGCCATATTCACAACGAAGCCACCACGTGCCCGCAGTCCACAGACAGAACCTTTTTCCCAAATATCGGGCAATGCCGGCAACAGATGTACCGCCCCATCATGACTTTGGAGGAGCATCTCTGCAATACCCGCAGCTACACCGAAATTGCCGTCAATCTGGAATGGTGGGTGAGCATCAAAGAGGTTGGGGTAGGTACGTCCATCAGGATACTTACGCATTTGTTCATCACCTGGCAGCAGATGCAACATATTGGTGATGATACGGTATGCATGGTTGCCATCGAGCATTCTGGCCCAGAAATTCGTCTTCCACCCGAGGCTCCATCCCGTGGCCATATCACCACGCTGGTTAAGCGTATTACCTGCAGCTACGAAAAGGTCGGGATGATGGTAGGGCGAAATCTGATTCGAGGGATAGAGACCATAGAGATGAGAAATATGGCGGTGTTGGTCTTTGGGATCGTCGGCATCTTGCAGCCATTCCTGCAACTGTCCGTGACGCCCCACCTGCATAGGTGGCAGCTGCGTGATGGTTTTCTGTAGTGTCTGCTGATAGGCAGCGTCAATTCCGAGAGCTTTTGCCGCAGCGAGGGTGTTACTTAATGCATCGAATACAATCTGGTTGTCCATCGTACATCCCGCTGTCACGGGCGTGCGCTTACCCATTGGTCCATGCTCTGGCGACACCGATGGTACCAAAACGAGGTAACCATTGCGTGGGTCACGCTGCATATAATCGAGGAAGAAGTCGGCAGCCCCTTTCATCACTGGATACCACTCACGGAGGAATGCCTTATCGCCAGTGAAGAGATAGTGCTGCCAGAGATGTGTGGCCAGCCATGCACCTCCACTGGGGAACATGCCCCAAGAGGCACCATCCACAGGTCCGGCAATGCGCCAGAGGTCAGTGTTATGGTGTGCCACCCATCCACGGCATCCATACATGGTTTGTGCCGTCTGAGCACCCGTCACACTTAAGTCGCGAATCATATCAAAGAGTGGCTGCTGCGTCTCGCCGATGTTACCCACATCCGCAATCCAGTAGTTCATCTCGGCATTGATGTTGATGGTGTATTTACTGTCCCATGGCGCATTTAGCGAACTATTCCATACACCCTGTAAGTTGGCAGGCTGTCCTCCCGGCTGCGACGAGGTAATGAGCAGATAGCGACCATATTGAAACAGCAACTCCACAAGCGAGGCATCATTCGTCTGCGCAAATTGTTCAATCCGCTTGTCGGTATCATCAGCCAAGGTTGAAGCCTCAGAGGTGTTGTTTACAAGATTTAGGCTCACGCGGTCATATTGCTCACCGAAAGCCTTATTATGCCTGCGCCAGTTTTTGTAATAATTGCGTTTGGAAACTTCCGCCAATGTTTTTTGGTTTTTCTCTGAGGGATTGCCACTGATATCGTGATAGTTGACGTAGTTGGTGGCTGCCACAATATAGATGGTCACTTTTGAAGCATCTTTTACCTCCACATAGTCCTGTCCGTCGGTGATGACACCATCACCTGTCACCAACATCCGGCATTCCGCTTTCAGCCCAGCCTTGATGCCCTCATGGTCGACGCCCTGGATAACAGCCGTGAGACAATGGTTTTCGACACTATGGCTGTTGGAGAGATCGCATTTATGCGACATACGGAAAGAGAGTGCCTTTTTCTTGTCAGCCTCTATCCTGACAATGATAGCATTGTCGGCCATAGAGGCAAAGACGTCCCTCTTGATATTTACGCCCGCCTTATTATAGGTTGTATAAGCCGTGGCTGAGTTTAGGATTAATCCCCGCTCATAGTCTGTGGCCTGCGACTTGTCGTTGAAGTCGAGGAACATACTTCCCAAGGTAAGGTATTTCATACCATGGGGACCTGGGATAAAATGTTTGTCAATGATGGCTGCAGCGGCCTCCTCATGTCCTGCAAAGATGGAGTCACGCACAGCAGAAAGGTAGTTCTTGGCCTCCTTGCTATCATTGTTATGCGGAGAACCCGACCAGAACGTCTCCTCGTTGAGTTGGATTTCCTCTACGTCGGTGCCACCATATACCATAGCACCAAGATGGGAGTTGCCGATGGGCACTGCCTCCAACCATTTCGTGGCAGGACGGCTATATTTGAGTTGTTCGAGAGGAGGATGTTTCAAACAAATCTGGGCATTTGCCACGCCCGACACGAAAAGACATAGTAATGTAAAACTGATGATTCGGATTGATTTCATATTACGATATATTGATATTTTCAAACAAAGAGATTAACCTCATAACCTTATAACCTTATAACCTCACAACCTCATAACCTTACAACCTCATAACCTTACAACCTCATAACCTCATAACCTCATAACCTTACAACCTATTCCTTTTTATAGTTAAACTCATCCACATCAAGATAACCGCCTAAGCGCTTGGTAGCATAGCAAAAGATAGCATAGCGTGTGCCCATAAAGAGTTTACGATAGTCAAACCGCATCTTATAGTCTGGACCAATCTTTGTCCATGTCTCACCATCAAGACTATAGTATAACTTAGCAAAATCTTGTTGGAGATTGAAATCAGCGTCGATTCGCAACCAGATGTTCTGTGCCTTTTTCAAATCGAGGGGCACTGTCTCACGAACGGTCTCCTCAACTTTCTCCACAGCTTTCTCACGGTCGGTGAGGTTGACCACCTGCTCCGACATAGAGAGTGAAAGACGTTTTCCTTCACGTTTGATGGTGAGCACGCCAGAATGTCCGTTGAAAGCAGCAAAACCGGCACAATCGCCATCCTTGAGATGCGAGACATCAAGTTTCACCGATGCGGAACAAGTGGGTCCTTCCATTCGCTGCGAAATAGTATTGGGGGCTAAATAGAGGTTTTCCACCACGCGGTTGGTCTTCAGTCGCAACCATCCCGGGCGTTGTGTCAGAGACCATGCCTCATTGATGGGGTTGTGGTTCCATTGCCAGCAGAGGTCCAACTTACTGTTGGAAAAATCATCGGCAGTCACTATTCGAGTATCTTTCTGTCCACTTACCACTGGGCGCATACGCTGTGGCACCTTTCCATCCTCATCGCCAAGCATTGGCCATCCATCAAGCCATCGGCAGGGCATCGACGTGATGACACGTCCCACACCACCACGGTCTTGGAAGATGATGCCATACCAGTCACCATCAGGGGTATCAACTATCGTTCCTTGTCCCACGTATGGGAATCCTCCGAAGTCACTTTGAAGAATCACATGTTTCTCATAAGGCCCGTGGATATCATCGGCACGGTAACATACCTCACGGCGATGTCGTCCAGGAGCATACACATGGGATATCATCAGCAGGTAGTATTTGCCATTGTGCTTGATGACACGTGAACCTTCGAGGAGTCCTGTCTCATCTTTCTCACGCTCGAAGATTTTCATGTGGGTACCTTCGATAACACCCGAGAGATCGGGTTTCAACTCATCCAGTTCACCTGTGCCATACACCACATAGACACGACCGTCGTCGTCGAAGAAAAGGGTGCAGTCATGGAAGTGACGCATCCTCGATACGATAGTCCATGGTCCCTCGGCCTTCTCCGCCGAACAGATATAGGTATCGCCCATAGCACCCATCTCGTTAGGTGCAAAGAGTGCATAGAATTTCCCATTGTGGTACTTCAATGAAGTAGCCCACTGTCCACGACCATAGACCGTACCCTCGAGGAGGTCGTATTTGGGTGAATCTGTGAGATTGTCGAAGATATAGCTGGCTATCTCCCAATGTGTAAGGTCTTTCGACTTCATAACTGGTGCACCAGGCATGAGATGCATCGTAGTGGAAACCATGTAATAGGTGTCGCCGACACGGATGACATCAGGGTCGGGCACATCGGCCCACAAAATGGGGTTGGGAGTGGAAATCGAGTCGCCATCAGCGGCCATTCCACAGGCTGGAGCCATCAGCATTAAAGCGACGGCCATGGATTTAAATAGTGAAATGTGCATATGTGAGATTTTGGAATTTTTGGGGTTTGGGGGATTTTGAGCTGCGATGATATCGCAGCATAGGTGAACACAAAGAAGCAACGAGGGAGTGCCTATTATAATTTTTCAATCTTCAATCTTCAATTTTCAATCTTAAATCTTAAATCTTAAATCTTCAATTGAATTTCCGAGCCACTATATTCCACGATTTTTATGGTACCATCAGGGAGAACGATGATGAAGCGGCGTGACTGAAGCATCCCTGGGTACTGACCTTTTCGCTGACCAATGACCAAGGTGCGGGTTTTGTCGTTCCACTGCATGGGGATGGTGGCATAAACACCACGCTCGTAGTTGTAGTTGTCGCCCTCGTCCTCATAGAGAGTGAAGGAGGCATCAGCACCTGGATAAACACGGATTTCCAGGTTGTCCCACGTCTTCTCACCCACATACTGCATTTCTGGACCAAGTGGAAGAATGCTTCCTGCTCGTACAAACATCGGCACATGGTCGAGAGAAGTATTCAACGTAACAGTCTGTCCGCCACGATAACGCTCCCAGGTCCAGAAATCATACCAGTCAGTTCCCTTGGGCAAGTATTTTCCTACGGTTTTTTCCTCGTTCCAGTTCACTTGCCCTACTCCACCATCGGCTTTTGCTTCTTTTTTATCCCAACCTGTCATGGCATCCTCCTTGATGATTTGCTCAGTGGTGTATTGTGGGTCTAAGATAGGAGTGGCAAGGATGGAGCGGCCAAACATAAACTCATCGGTGTTATCCCAAATGCGTTTATCAGCAGCAAAGTCGCTGAAGAGTGGTCGTAGGTAACTCTCATTAGCGCTTGTCACCTGCCATGCTGTACTATAGAGATAAGGGAGGAAACGGTAACGCAGGCGGATGGCCTTCTCGATGGCATCATAGACGGGTTCACCTTTCTGACCAAACTGCCATATCTCGCGTGGAGCGTCGGCTCCATGGCTACGGAATACGGGGCAGAAGAAAGCATACTGCATCCAGCGTACATACAGTTCCTGGAACTGTGGGTTGCGTGGTGCCGAACTGCCACGGGTGTTGTATGATCCGCAGAAGAAGCCACCGATATCGGTATTGAAATTGGGGTTGCCTGTAAGCGAGAAACTCAGTCCAGCGGGCACCTGCTTCCGCAACATGTCCCATGAAGAAGCCACATCGCCACTCCACATATTGGAGCCATAACGCTGCTGTCCGGCAAATGCCGAGCGTGTCATGATGAAGACACGTTTTTTATCCGACTCTTTCCGCTGTGCATCATAGACGCCTCCAACGGTTTGCAGAGGAAAGGCATTGCGTAGCGAGCGCCATGTTCCGCCCTCTGTGCCCGCTTTATGGGCATAGTCCGACTCCTTGGGGTCGAAGAAATCGGGGTCGGTGGAGTCCATCCACCAAGCGTCGGTATCATAATCGAAAAGCGTTTTCAAGTTCTGCCAATAAATGTCGCGTGCCTCCTGAGAAAAGGCATCATAGACGCGTACCCCCGAAGGATAGTCTCTGCGTGGCGGCCAGAAAGTGAGTCCACTCTGCGGCCATGTTTCAAAGTCGAAAAGCAATCCTTTCGCATCCAGTTGCCTATAGGCTTTTGTCATAGGTCCGAAACTGGCCCAAATGGAAATCATAAAATGGGCATGTTTTTCATGTGCCTGCTGAATCATCCGTTTGCCGTCGGCAAAATCCTCTGAGAGAAAGTCCATGGCATTCCAGAGGTAGTTGCTTCCCCAGTATTGCCAGTCCTGGATAATACCGTCGAGAGGCACTTGCAATTCGCGATACTTATCGACGATGCCAAGTGTTTCACGCGAACTCTTATACCGCTCTTTCGACTGCCAGTAGCCGAAGGTCCACAATGGGAACATAGGCACCTGGCCTGAGAGGTGTCGCATCTGGGCGATGACACCATCGGCCGTCTCACCATACATGAAATAGTAGTCAACACATTCACCGACCTCGGATGCAAACGACATGCCCTCTGGACCATCATCAAACTGCGTGGGCGAATAGTTGTCCCAGAAGATTCCCCATCCCTTGATGCTCTGAAGCACATTCTGGAAGTCCTCCAAGTTGGACTGTTCCATGCGCTTATGCTCACCTCGGCGGTTCATCTTGCCATTCTGAATGGTACCCAATCCATAGATGGCTTCATCCTTGTCAAGGGTGAAGGTCTGGCGGACCTTCCATTTACCTGCATCAGCACCTGTGGCGATAGATTCTAAGACATAGTTTTTCTCTCGTAGAAGTACTTTTCCTTTCGAAGTGAGAAAAGTAAGACACCCCGTCTTGGGGTCTTGCCTGACAGTCAATTCACTGCTGGAGGTCGCATTGCCTTTTTTTGTCAATGTGACCTGCTCGGGTTGGGCGGTGACAACAAGACTCTTGCCGTCGGCAGTATTAGCACTGGGATATTTCACCACATGAACGATACGTGGGGTGAAAAACTCGACTTTCACATTTTGTGCATAGCCTATTGTGGTGGCCAGCAGAAGTGCGAGGAAGGGACTGATTTTACGCATGGTTTTTATGTAGTTATAGGGGAGTTAATGAGACAATAATCTATTTTTGCGAACAAACCTGAAACATTGCGTCTTTATTGATTGACGATGAGAATAGCACCATTGCATGGGATAGTGGCCTTGAACGTTTGTTTCTTAGGCATGGAAATAGTTTTCAGACTGCCATTCAACTGTGTGTCGTCGGTATAGACATCGAGTTTTGCCTTTTTGTCGAAGACGGTAAGCGGGATGTTCACATTGAGTGGTTTCTCATCTGCATTGATACCGGCAAGATACCATTTGTCGCCACAGCGACGAGCCATAATAGCATAGCGGCCTGGATAGCCATCAATATATCGTACCTCGTCCCAAGTAGTAGGCACATCCTTCATAAACTGTACGGCCCATGCAGGTGCATCGGTCATATTGTTGGGTGCCAAGGCAAAGTGCTGCACACTGCTCTGAAAGAGCACTGCCGTGGCAAGGGCATAGACATCGCTGGTGCGACGTATTGTACCCGAATTATTGTCAGCATTGTAACGTTTGTTGAGAGCAGAGCCACCGAAGTCCATCGACCCGACGGTGTTGCGGATGAAGGTATGTGTGGCACCATTGCGTGCCTCTGCATCGCAAGCCCCTTGTCCAAAGTGCAGGTTTTCACTGGCCAGCACGGCCTCAGAAGCCACATAGTTGGGGTACATACGTTCCCATCCACGGGGAAGTGTACATCCATGGAAAATCACTTGGATTCCGAAGTCATTGGCATCGGTAAGGATATCCTCATAGAGTTGCATCATCGGTTGCTTGTCGCTGCCGAAGAAATCGACCTTGATACCGAGGATACCCGTCTGCTGCATCCAAGCCATCTCCTTGCGGCGCACGCTGGAGCGGTCCATCTTGCCCTTTGGCGACTGTGGTGCATCGTTCCACGAACCGTTGGAGTTATACCATAGGAAGATGCCCACGCCACGACTTTTAGCATAGCGGGCCAGATCGGCAATCTTCTCATAGCCTATCTGCACATCCCAGAGGGCATCGATAAGCACTGTGCGGTAGCCCATGGCGGCAGCGAAGTCGATATAACGCCGTTGCTCATCGTAGTTACAGCTGGGGTCCATGCCAATAATCCACGACCACACGCCCTTGCCGTAGGTGTAGTCGCGAGAAGCTTCATATTTGGGTTGTACGAGATCCCACGGCACTGTCGTTTCCACGACATTGGCCAATGTTGTGCCAATGGTGATGGTGCGCCAAGGTGTGGCGGCAGGCAATGACATGCCAGGGGTAGTGGAACCGATACCATTGCCCTCGCCCTCCTGTGGGAAACCAATAGCGTAGGCATTGCCACCCTTGTTGAGTAGTCGGCAGCCTACATACGAACCGTCGGTGCCAGTCTCACTGATGAGAACCCATCCTTTGTCGGCGTTCTTGAAGAGGCAAGGGAAGGTATATCCTTCGCCCCAACCGTTCTTGCCCGTCTCATCGTCGAGCGTATAGGAAGTCTCATAACTGGGTGCTGTGCGGGCAAATCCCGTCATAGGCTTCGACTGTGGGCAGAGGAAAGTGGTGGTGCCAGCGGGCATGACAAAGCCGCTGTTCTCACTACGCACCACACAGACCTTCGTATTGCGAGTGTCATAAATATTATATCTGAAAGCCACATCACGATTGCTAACCCGGAAGATGATGTCCATGGCACGGCGTTTATCAGCAGAGAAATGGCAAACCGCCTGAGTAGCCTCGTAATTGACGTGGCTCTGCTTGATAGTGCGCAGACTATATTCATCGGTGACAGTGCTGACGTCGCATTTTTCCATCGTCAGTCCCTCGGTGAAGTTACAAAAGTCGGTCTCAATGCCCAATGGCGATTTCTCGACAAACACCACATTATCAAGACTTACCTGATAGGTGGGTTTTCCATCTGTCGTCTCCACCTTGACGGTGATGTGTCCATCGGGACTGCTGAATTGTTGTTCTGACTGTGCTGCAGCACGTGTTGCCGACATACTCATCGCCGCCAATACGCAGACGGCACTCATTAGGAATGATTTCATTTAAAATTGAAGATTGAAGATTGAAAATTGAAAATTGAAAAAAAGGTAGTTAAAGAGGAGTTAAAGGGGAGTTAAAGGGGAGTTAAAGGGACATTACTATTAAAAATTGAGAATTGATAATTTTTCATTATATCGTTATGTTGACACACTCCTAACTTTTAACTTCTAACTTCTAACTCCTAACTAAAACACCCTCTTACCTCTGAGTATTTATCGCATACAAATACGCCATGAGAGCCATTTTGCCACGCATGGTTTCACGTGGTGTGAACTCACCATTCACCCACATATAGCGTTGGTTAAAATAGGACTCCTGACGTGGCCAGCCGCCTTCGTTCCACGATGGATAGCAGCGGTTGAGCAGGATACGCGCATCGCCACCATTGCCTGGCGACCATGTCTCGGTGCCATTGAATGGTGTCTGTCCCGGGTGTGAGCCAGGTGCGCCGTCGTTACGGCCTGTGGTATAGACATCGGTGATATGCCGCTGCCCCAACCCTGTCATCTCAACAATATTACCAGGGTTACGTCCTAAGCTCCATCCTGCCTCTGTGTACATCACATGTTCCAAATTCTGACGGCGAGCCTTGTCGGTAGCAATGTAATGTGCCAACATCACCAACTGCAGATTCTGCGAGGTCTGCCAGCGGCTATCATTGGCTGAACGCCGTGAAGGACGTGTGGCCATGTGCGAGATATTATAGTCTTCGGCATGGGTGTTGACCGATGCTTTCAGGTTCTGATACAAGTCAGCGAAATGACGCGGATGCGGACAAGTGAGATAGGCGGCAGCTGCCCATACCTGACAGAAGCCTACTTCACCAGCCTTGAACTCATTAGTAACATTTGCCACGAAATAGCCCTGACGCCCTTTGTTGAAGAGCAGCGAATGGCTATCTTTAATCATGCTCTCCTCGGCCATGATACGCTCCCACTGTTCGTCGCCAGTGACATTGTATAGGAAAGCAGCAGCCAACTGCCTGAAATCTCTGCCTCGCATACTGATGCTTCCCACATCCTGCATGTCATCGAGTTGGGAATTTTCCTGACGGCTTGCGAAACGGAAAGCCTTGATGGCCTCGTCGGTATAGTACTGCTGCAGCGAGTCGTTGCGCTGGATACGGAATGCCTCTGCCAACATGGCGCAGTTAGCGGCATTGGCCCATGCCGCCATGGTGGTGCATCCAGCCTGAAACATCACCGACCAGTCGTTGCAGGGATTGGTGACACCTTGCGAATAGGCCTCGCCATCGCGGATGCTCAAGAAGAAGTCCACCTCGTTGCGTGCCTCATCAATGAGGTCGGGGATGCCATTTCCACTCTCTCGGATGCCCAAATTGTCGTCATTGACCTTTCCACCTGAGAGGATGTAAGGCAGAAGCATATCGTAGATGTTACCCACATGCGCCAGATGGCGGTCCCAGTCGAAGGCATCGGAATGTCCACCCTTGACATCTACTGCCACGGGATTCCCAGGCAGACGATGACGCCAGAAAATCGACTCCTTGAGTGGTTTGAAATGCGGTTCGTCCCACACATCGGTATGCAAGTCACGCCATTCCTGACACCACGGATGGAAGTCGGTCTTGTAGATGGTGAATCCCTTGGGATCTTCCTCTGGGATGAACTGTGGCTGACGCGGAATGGGGAAGACATGTTCCGGATCCTTGGGTTCGCCCAGGCGCATATAATAATATCCACGGACGGAATAATGATAGGGTTCGAAATATACATCGGAACTGATGTCGAAATCCATACTACATCCCACATCCTCTACCACAAGGCGGTAACGGCCAGGCTGCGTACCCTTGAAGTCGATATTCCACACATCAGTGCCTATGAGGTTTTTCTTTCCTGCTTCGTTGGCTGCATCCTCGGCTTTCTTCCAGAATTTAACGATGCCAACCTTTTGTTTTTTCTTGGTCTTCACATTGTAGAGCCAGACCTTCCGACCCTCCCATGCCTTGTAATCACGCTGTCCACCGTCACCCAACCACATATAGAGGTCGGCAGCATGGAGAGCCTCAGCAGGTGAATAACCAATGATGTTGACATGGAGGGCCTCCGACTGTGCATTCCACACGTCGAAACGGACACCTGCCGTCTTAACGTCAGAACCGACTCCCTGAGGCAAGGTGACTGTATAGGAGCACCCTTGTCGCATTGGATGTGGCAGTTGGAGAAACAGCCAGTGATCCAACTCACTTGTCAGTGTATTGTCGGTATTCATCGGTTTCGACTTACGCCAGACATTTACTGGCTGTTGGGTGCCAAAAGACTTATCGTCATCAGAACTGATACGCCATTGCGAGGCCACCTGTGCCTCAGCCACCTTCAGTCGTTCGCCGAAGACCAAAAGGGTATCGTCGCCCTCGGCAAAGGAATGTCCGAGATAGGCACTGGGACCCGTACCGTCGTCACGGTAATGCACCTCGCCGTCGCGGAAATGCACCATAAGATAGTCTTTGTCGATTACTTTCACTTCTATCAACTTTGTGGCATGGATAGGCATTGCTGTCATGAGAAACGCCACTGCAAGAAGGGGGAATAGGATTTTTTTCATTGAGGGGAGAAGTTTTTAGATTTGAGGGTTGAGACTTGAGGATTAACTATTTTTGGGGTCAATAGTATTGGCAATTTTGTCAACGTTCATACTGCGGGCACTGGCATCGAAGATATCTTTATACACACCACCTTGCTGATAGACCTCGTCGGGTGTGCCACTCTGTACCATGCGCCCTTCTTTGAGTACATAGATTTTGTCAGCATCAATGATTTGACCGATATTGTGCGAGATGATGATGACCGTACGTCCCTGCTTGATGGCATCGATACTGGCCTTGATTTGCTCTGTGGCAATGGCATCAAGACTTGCTGTGGGTTCATCGAGGAAGATAATGGGTGGATTCTTAATAAACATACGGGCGATGGCTATACGCTGCTGCTGACCACCACTCAGTTGTAGCGCCTGGGTTTGGAAACCATTGGGCAGTTTCACTATCTGGTCGTAGATGTACGCCTGCTGGGCAGCCTTCACCACATCTTCATGGGTGGCATTGGGATTTCCATACTTGATATTCTCCTCGATGGTACCATCAAAAATATGATTTTTCTGGAGCACAAGTCCCACATTTTCGCGCAACCATTGAGTGTCCCACTCACTGAGTTCCACCCCATCAAGTTGGATGCTGCCACAGTCGGGGTGATAGAACTTGTCGAGCAGATTGACGATGGTGCTCTTACCAGCGCCACTCAATCCGACAAGGGCTGTGATTTTGCCACTCTCGATGTGCATGGAAACATCAAACAACGCCTGTGTGCCGTTACTATAAGTGAAATCGACACCTGAAAGTACAAAGTCGCCTTTCACTTCCTTGGGATGATATTTTCCGGTGTCTTCCACTTCGCCATCGGCATGGAGAATGCCAAAGAATCCCTCAGCATAGATAAGTGCATCGTTCATATCGTCGTAGATACGGTGCAGCTGTCGGATGGGAGCACTCACATTGGCAAAAAGCATCACATGGTACATGATTTTACCGATGGTCATACCAGGATATTCGATGAGCACCAAATAGGCGGTGAGAATGATAATGAGCACGGTGCCTATTTGTTCAAGAAAACTTTTCAGTCCGTTGAAATAATAACTCTGCTTGCGAATATTCAGCTGTAGGTCGGTCATGTTGCGCTGAATTTGCGCCTGACGGTCGGCTTCTATCTGCTCACGGTTAAAAGACTTGATGACGGTGATGCTCTCGATGATATTGAGGATGCCCTGACTCACAGCCTGATGGCCTCCGAATATACCACGTCGGCCTCCCTTCATCCGTTTAGCCTGGATATAGGTGACATAGAAGTAGATGGGTACGATGCACAGCGCCACCAAACCCACATAGACATTGGCCATAAACATCAATGCCAATGCTAAAATGGCACTGGTGAAAAGCGGTAGAATCTCAATGAAGAAATTGTTGACGGTATTGCTCAAACTCATGATACCCCTATCGATACGCGACTGCAGCTTGCCAGTCTCATTTCCCTCGGCCGAGAAGAAAGCCATACGGAACGAGAGCATTCGCTCCACCACACGCAATGACAAGTCACGGCTCACAAGGATGCGCATCCGTTCGCCATAGTAACGCTGGAAGAAAGTCACCAACGCACCGACGACTTCCTTGCCCAACAAAATGACGGTGATAGCCACCAAGATACGGGTAGCACTTTTCCATGAGAAGGGTGGCTCCTGGATAAGCGCATTAATGGCATCGACGGCGCGGTCGAGCACTACGGCATTCACCTGGGCCATCAAAGATGCCACGAGTGTCAAAGCCAAGGTAATACCTATCAGCCATTTGTATGGCAAGACAAACGGCATGATGTTTTTCAGCAGGTCAAGAATGTTCATCTTGCCCGTTGGGGCGTCATTATTATTCATGGACTATATAGTTTAAGGGCTTATTTCGGACACCTAAGTGATTATTTGGTGCAAAAATAAATAAAAAAAACGGGAATACCATCTCTAATGAAAAAAAGTTACACTATTGGTGGTTCAATCAATGGGCAATGTCAGTTTTATATTGCCATCTACCCCAGCAATGCCTCTATCATCTCCTTATGATGCCCTGGGATGACGATGTGATGATTTCCTATAGGATTTGTCAAAAAATAAGTGGATTGGGCAGGATTATCCAATTGAATGGCAAACTGCGTGCGACACAGGTCTTGACGTGCCTCACACCTGAGGAGTGTGCCCTCAGCCACGAAATAACGGGAGAGATCTCCTGCCACCTTGAAAACGGTGACTGCCCCTGGGGTCATATATCCCCGTATGCCCACACCGATACCCGACTCAAAATGGGTGTCAAACTCATAGCGAGAAACCATGTCGAGTGGTATGGTACAATGTGCCAACATCATCTCACCTGTCTCGGGGTTGATAGACGCAGGATTGGCCTGGAAACCCGACATGCCCGTTATTGCACGCGACACCATCATCGACACCATAGCCGGCACATCTCCCTCACAACCAGCCACAAAACCCTCTGCATTGAGACGTGCCAATGCCAGACATCCTGTATTGCGAACGGCAGTGAGCAAATCGAAACAGCGGATGGTAAAACCATTCAGGCTATATTTTTCTATAATTTGCCTTAAAGCATGATAAATGCGAACAGCTCCAGGAAGCGAAGACTTCACCGCTTCGTTATCACCGACAAAAGCCAGTTGTGGGTCGGGCATCGTCTCTGGCAAGGAGGAAATCTCGTCGATAAGTTGCTGCATCTTCACATCCACCAATTGCAAACCCAATTGGCGAGCAAGCACATCCTTGTTGCCTTGACTGGCAATCAACCAATCTGAAGGTTGGCCGATGACACCAAGACGCTTACCACGAAGCCAAGAATAAACCTCCCCTATCCTGGTCAACAACTGTATTCTCTTTGACACATAGTCAGTGGTGCCGTGGATAATTTCACCTGCAATCCCCTGTTGCCGGAGATACGATAGAATCTCTATTGATGCCGCCAACGAATTGCTCTGCCCCGACGCCAACAAATAGAAGGGACGGGGAGAACGTTGTCTAAGTTCGGACAACAATCGCAGAAAAAGGCCTTCCGTACCACCCGTGCGAACAAAAATTAAATCGAGGGCATGACTACCATAGTCGGCATAATTGCCACCTCGAAAGTCGTATTCTATCCCAAGTGTCGCTAAAAATTCTTTTGTAACATGGGCCACGGCAGCCTCGTCGTGCAAACCAGACGTCAAAGTATAAATTGCTATTTTCATCGTAATGGATATTAGAGGATTGTTGCAAAGATTTGACAAAGATAGTGTTTTTTAAGGAAACATCATACTTTTTAAGTCACAAACTAACTAATAATTAGAAAATTAGCCGTACCTTTGCCAAAAATATGCTACATCTCAGCAAAATAAGCAAGCTTTATTGCATTCGATTTGCTATATTTTTGCATAAAATATGCTACATCTCAGCACTTTTACGGATAACGAACATTGACAAAATGAAAAAAGCACTATTCATATTACTGCTACTATTCACAGGGATTTACCTTCATGCCCAAAATAGCCCCGGGGGGAAATTCATCACCAAATATCGAGCCGTACCCAACAACTACAATTTCTGGGTTTATACCCCTGAAGACTATGAACCAGGAGGCCATCCACTGCCGCTGGTCATCTTTTTGCACGGCAGAAGCCTCTGTGGCACCGACCTTAACAAAGTGAAACGCTATGGAGTGCTCAATGCCATCGAACGAGGGAAAATCGTTCCAGCCTTTGTACTGGCGCCACAAAATCCCGGTGGTTCGTGGAACCCACAGAAACTCTATGCCCTGCTGGAATGGATGGAGGCCAACTACCCCATCGACAGCACACGTGTCTATGTACTCGGCATGAGCCTTGGGGGCTATGGCACCATGGACTTCGCTGGTACCTACCCCGATAAGATTGCCGCAGCTATGGCCCTTTGTGGAGGCACGACCCTCCGCGACAGCCAGAAAGACGGATTAGGGCGACTTCCGCTATGGATCATGCACGGCACCGCCGACCGCGCCGTCCCTGTCAGTTGTTCGAAAACCGTGGTGGAATACCTTCAAAAAAACAAAGAAGACTCGTTGTTACGCTACTGGTGGTTGCCTGGTGCCTCGCACGGCATCTTAGCACGGCTATTCTATCTGCAAAAGACCTACGACTGGCTCTTCACACACTCCTTGGGCGACAATCCTCGTGTCGTGGACCGCTCATTCGACATCACCATGGATGACATCAAAACCACATACGAAGAACTGAAATGGTCGAAGGATATGTTTGAAGACGACTAACCTTCTCTATCAAAACTTGAATCATTCAAATTACATACTAAAAACATATCTAAAATGAAAACCTACCACATCTTTCGACCACTGTTTTTGCTCTCCCTGTTTATCTGTGGAATCAATCATTGTAAAGCTATGAATATCTCCGACGATTCGCAAGACGACATCCCCGACCGTCTTACTTTCGGTTTAGTAGGCGACGTAAAGGAAGTGCAAATCTCCATTACCGACAATTCCGACGACATGGTTGACGACCCTATCAACGAAGAGCAAGTGATGACCTTCGACAAAGAGGGACGTGTGACACGTGACATTCATGACTGTGAATATGTATATGATACGCAGGGCAGGTTCATCAAGGGAGAGAAAGAATATACAAAAATGGTACGTGACAAAAAAGGACGCATCAAATCTTATGAAACCCGCCTGGATGATGAAGACGCTGAATGCTACTGTTACACTTACGAATACGACTTAAACGGGAGGCCGACAACGATAGGACTTCAGTTGTGGGAGGGTGTTTATACCCACACTTTCACCTATTCTGGCGATAACATCTATCCTGACAAACTCGTCATCGAAGGGGATGAACAAGGCGACCACTACACCATCGTAACCACCTATGAATACAAAGCCTTTGACAAATATGGCAACTGGACGGAGCGCGTATGCAACACCGAGAGTCGTATATCCAGCGAGGGAGTTGAAGGTGTGACTCAAGAAAGCATGTCCACGCTGGAACAGCGCGAAATCACCTATTATGAATAAAAACTGCGTTTAGAACTTCAACTGGTATGACAAGCCCACATAGTGACGGTTGACCTCATTATCATCGTCGCTGTTTACATGTTGATAGCGGTAATAAAGCCCCATACTGTGTTGCTTGTTGATTTTATAATCATACCCTATGGTATAGCGAACTTTCTGTAAATCCATACCATTAAACAATTCAACGCTGGCATAGGGAGTGATAGGGAAGCCCTTTGTCTTATACTCTACTTGCAAACGACTGCGAAGCACAAATTTGTTCTTCGACTTATAGGTATGTGATGTTCCATCGGAAAAGCCCTCTGCGATATACTCCTCTTCGTCTTCATCAAAATAGATGGTACGTGAGTCTATCGTCCGTTCTGGCTTATAAGTGTATTGGGCACGCTCACGCAACGAGAAGTCTAATTTTCCAATCTTATAACTACCTGTAAGCGAGAATTGGAAACGATGACGGCTGCCCCAATACTCAGCACTCCTCTTGAGCGTACCTACGTCGAGAATACCTTTGGTGACCTCCACATCATCCTCGTCATAGTAGGACAATTTCTCATTGTTGTCGTAAAGGAATATATAGCCCGCTGATGCCTTCAACCATGAAGTCAGTTTATAAGAGGCATTGACACCGGCCGACCACCTGTCGGTGGTTTTCACATCGTCGCGTGTGCGCATCTCTGCCTCGATACCCACAGATAATTTCTTGTTAACCTTATGGTCGGCCTCAACGGAAAGAATTGTTCCGAAGTCGTCACTTTGTGCCAATGCCGCCACAGGAAGCATCATCAGAACTATGGAAAAGAGCTTAAGTTTCATTATTGGGGAGGTGTTATTTAGTTAGGAGTTAGAAGTTAGAAGTTAGAAGTTAGAAGTTAAGTTTAAGAGTTAGAAGTTAGGTCGCCCTTCGGAGAGGGATTGGGGGTGAGGCTTCAAATTCTACGCCCCATTCAATTCACTGGCACGGAGTTTGGTCTTGTTATCAACAGAATTGGTGGCACGGCCTTTGTCTGAGTAATAGACTTTGAGCACGGCCATGTCGCGTAGCAAGTCAAGCCCCCCAACCTCTACTTTGATAACATCCATTCCTGTGCGCTCCTTCAAGTCGGCAATAAGTTCCTCACGACGCTCTGGTTTGATGAGTTCAATGCGGTCATACTGAATCAGTTTGATAGACACCACTTTAAGCCGTTTTTCACAAATCCAGACAGAGAATACGATGACTGCATTGGTAATGAGCAATTCGGTATAGGTCATCGTAGATGCAAGAGCGTTGACCACAGAAAGGCAGATAATCAAGAAGAGGTAAGTCATCTCCCTCACTGGCATGGCATCAGTTCGATACCGCATGATACTGAAAATACCAAACAGACCTATACCCACGCCGATACCTGTCTTTCCTTTCATATCCTCCAAGACAAAAATCATGAAGAAGACGATAAAGAAAATCGATATACCTATCAGTATGTAGGTGAAGTAGAAGTCACGTCTTTTACTCTTCTGATAATACAATCTGTCAACTATAATCCAGTTAACTACTACGCATATCAAGAAGCGTATTAACATCTCGCCGAAATTGAGTGATATACCAAACAAATTTGCCATTATATGATATTATTTAATTTTAGTAGTTTGGGAGTTTAGACAATACTATTGAAAATTGAGGATTAAAAATTGAAGGGGAGTTAAAGGGACGATACCATTGCAAATTATGGTGTCATAAAACCAAGTATCTACTCCCCTCTCCCCCTGGAGAGGGGTTGGGGGTGAGGCCCGCAATCTTCCTGATGTCTATGAGCTTTGGTTTAAAGCGATTCACATGGAGGATGGGGTTTGTGAGAGCCGACCCCATGCAATATTTGCTGAAGCCATGGGGGAAGACTCTCAATAGTCGTAGCATCTCCAAGATAGGCGAATAGCAAAGTCCGTCGCGCTTGAGTTCCACGATCACCAATGGGTCCATCTGTCGTTCTATTCCTGAAACAAGATTAGTGAAATGCAGATTACTGTCGATAGTAAGCCTTTCCGTCTTTGCTTTGTTAACCAGCGTGATACGGTCGAAACTATTCTGCAAGGCAGGCATGAGCGTTGCGACATCATACCTCAAATGCTTTGCCAGAAATTCCTGACGCTCGCTACCCTCCAGTCCCATCTGCTCTACACGCATACGCTTTTTCTTGGTCCGTCCATGATTGTTTTTCGTCTTTACCTCCATAAACTGAAGGTTGCTACTGACGTAGGTACGGAAACGTATCTTCTGGCGATTGGCATGTCCATGCTGATGGGTATAAAACATGTCGTAGTCGGTGGTATCGTAATAAGTAGTTTCATATCGCATATTACGTTCACCATCTATTTCCTGCGCCCAATAATCCTCCTTGGCCATTTCGAGCAATCGCAAGAGCACCGGCATCGTCGTGACGAATTTGGTGTCGATACGATTCATGAGTCTTATACTGCTCATTTCATCGAGAGTGATTTTGTCGTATTGCGCCAAGAGTTGGTTCATGTGGAAAGCATTATTGTGATGCAAAGATAGCTACGATCCTCACACAAATGCAAGAAATATCAACAAAAAGCCTATTTAGTTCAGTGAAATCATGTATTTATCCTTTCACGTTGCCAACACTGACGAGGTATTCTGCAATCTGTACGGCATTGAGAGCCGCACCCTTGCGGATTTGGTCACCACTGAGCCATAGGGTGAGTCCGCAGTCACTGGCAATGTCGTTGCGCACACGTCCCACAAAGATATTGTCACGCCCTGCAGTGTCGAGAGGCATGGGATAAACAAGATTGGCAGGGTCGTCGCACAATGTACAGCCTGGTGCTGCCGCAATGGCTGCCTGTGCCTGCTCCACGCTAATCGGGCTTTCCGTCTCTATCCATACACTCTCAGAATGTGACCTAAGAGATGACACACGCACACAAGTAGCAGAGCAACGCACATCGGAATGCATGATTTTGCGTGTCTCATTAAACATTTTCATCTCCTCTTTGGTATAACCATTGGGCTGGAACACATCGATCTGAGGAATGACATTATAGGCCAACTGGTGAGGGAATTTCTTCACAGTGACGGGCTTATTCTCCACAATTTCACGATATTGCTGCTCCAGTTCAGCCATGGCAGCTGCTCCAGCGCCACTGGCACTCTGATAACTTGACACATGAATACGGCGGATGTGCGACAGATTCTCCAATGGCTGAAGCACCACCACCATCATTATCGTGGTACAGTTGGGGTTGGCAATGATACCACGTGGACGCACCAATGCATCGGCGGCATTGCACTCAGGCACCACCAAGGGCACATCGTCGTCCATGCGGAAAGCACTGGAATTGTCGATCATCACAGCACCATATTTGGTGATGGTATCGGCAAACTCCTTAGAAGTGCCTGCACCAGCAGAAGTGAAGGCGATATCCACATCCCGGAAATCATCGTTGTGCTGCAACAGCTTCACTTCAGACTCTTTACCCTTAAACTCATATTTACGACCGGCACTGCGCTCCGAACCGAAAAGCACAAGGTCATCAATGGGAAAATCACGCTCGGCAAGCACACGCAGGAACTCTTGTCCCACGGCACCACTTGCACCCACAATTGCTACTTTCATATTTTTATTTTTTTAGGAGTTACAGGAGTTTAGGAGTTACAGGTGTTCTGACATCACCAAAAAAACCACAGACTTACTATTCTAATTGTATCGTTGAGGAATTCAGGCATTACCAAAAACCCATACACTCATTTTTTGACCGCAAAATTACAACTTTTCATGCGATTTGTAGCAACTTTGCATTTTTTTTTGCAATTTTGCAACAGATTAGCACTATTTAGAGACATGCACTAACGAAATGTGCAAAATATTTGGAAAAAGATGCAAGAGTTGGCCAGCTACTTCCCCATCACCGACCCGACGTTGATATTCTTCGTCGTGCTTTGCATCATTCTGCTTGCCCCCATCATCATGGGCAAGTTGCGTATCCCCCATATCGTCGGCATGGTGCTCGCCGGTGTGGTAATTGGCGAACACGGTCTCAATATCTTGCAGCGCGACGGTTCATTTGAGCTTTTCGGCAAGGTGGGCATGTACTATATCATGTTTCTCGCAGCCTTGGAGATGGACATGGAAAACGCGAAGAAATCACGCAATGGCATACTGTCTTTCGGGTTTCTCACCTCCATAATTCCCTTTGCCCTGACCATCCCCGTAGCTAAATTCATGTTGGGCTATTCCACGACAGCATCGCTCCTATTAGGATGTATCATGGCATCCAACACATTGATAGCCTATCCTATCGTCTGCCGCTACGGTCTGCAGCAACACAAAAGCGCATCGTTCAGTGTCGGTGCCACGATGATAGCGTTATTCTTTGCTTTAGTGACACTTGCTGCCATCTCTGCCACATTTACCGGTAGTGGCAGTATCACCTTCTGGGGCTTTTTCCTACTGAAAATCACAGCATTTTGTGTGATATCAATCTTGCTGATACCCCGGTTGGCACGATGGTTCCTACGCCGCTATTCCGATGCGGTGATGCAGTATATTTTTGTGATGGCCATCATGTTTCTCAGTGCTGCCATGGCATCCTTCGCCGGATTAGAGGGTATCTTAGGCGCATTCTTTGCCGGACTGATACTCAACCGGTATATTCCACGTCTGTCACCACTGATGAATCGCATCGAATTCATCGGCAATGCCATATTCATCCCCTATTTCCTCATCGGTGTGGGTATGCTCATCAACGTGCGGGTGTTGTTCCATGGCGGTGGCATCATCGGCGTGGTTGTGGCCATGGTGGCAGTAGCCACCATCGGCAAAGCCGTGGCAGCCTATCTCACTTGCATCGGCTTCAAGATGCACATCACGTCGGGCCACATGATGTTCGGACTGACCACAGCCCATGCTGCCGGCGGCATTGCCATGCTGATGGTGGGATTGCATTTGGAGACCTCTCCAGGACATTATTTGGTGGATAACGACATGCTCAACGGTGTCATCTGCATGATTTTGTTTACCTGTATCATCAGTTCGGTCATTACAGAAAGTACAGCCAAGCGCCTTCTTATCCATGACAAAAAGCGTAAGAACACAGAGGGTCCGAGGTCTGACGATGAGAAGATTCTGCTACCCATGAAATATCCCGAACTAGCCCGTGGACTGGTGAGTGTAGCCCTGGTGATGCGCAACCCACGCCTGAACCGCGGACTGGTGGGTATTAATATCGTCTATGACGACGACCATCGGCAGGAGAACATGGAGAATGGTCGACAATTGCTCTCCAATCTGGCAAAAATGGCAAGTGCCGCCGACGTGAAGATGCAGACACAGGTGCGTATTGCCGCCAACATCGCCAACGGCATCAAATATGCCTTCAAGGAATTCGATGCCTCGGAGATTATTATGGGATTGCATATCCACAAGGAGATTTCACCTAAATTCTGGGGAGAATTTGCGCAAAGCCTCTACAATGGCCTTAACCGACAGATTATCTTTGTCAGGTTGAAACAACCCATCAATACACTGCGCTGCATACAAGTGGCCGTTCCCTCACGGGCGGAGTTTGAGCCTGGTTTCCACCGCTGGTTAGAGCGTTTGTTGCGTATGGCGGAAAACTTAGACTGCCGTATCATGTTCCATGCCCGTCATGACTGCAACGAACTGATACGCGACTACATCCACCGGGTTCACCCCAGTGTGAGAGGAGAGTTTAAATTAATGGAGCATTGGAACGAACTGCCTCACTTAGCTTCCACGCTCAACGACGACCATATTATGGTGTTTGTCATCTCCAGAAAAGGTAATCTTTCCTACAAGACGGCATTCGAGAAGCTTCCCCTTGAAATTGAAAGATTCTATAGTGGCAAGAGTCTGATGATTGTCTTCCCCGACCAGTATGGTGAACGGATGGACAGCATGACCTTCTCCGAGCCTCAGCATCAGGAGGAAACAAGTGCCTACGTTTCCATAAAGAAATGGGTTCGGAAAACGTTGAAGATTGAATGATTAAGTCCACTTAAAATACGTCGTTGACAATCAATGTAAGAATATCCCCCGTGTATGTCCGCTTCTTTTTGATTACATTCTACGGACTTTAAGGACTCAAAGGACTGAAACACTTCGTGTCTAAAATCTCGCAAGCTCAAGTTTCTCTGGAGTTATATTTGTGAAGATTCAAGCAATTGGGGGTCGTGGTCGTGGCTGTTGTTGCCCAAAAGTGAAATTCCAGTGAAAAAATAAAGCTTGGTGTACAGAAGTGTACTAATTGTGTACTAATTTTATAAGTACCTGAATATCAGTACGATATAAACGAATGTGTATAATTGTGTAAAAACTGTAAAGGGATGTTACAGAATGTAAACAATTTGATACACCAAATACGGCATCATATTGTTTGTCTCACTATTTTTGTGGAGGATTTGCTGTTTTTAGTCACCTTTTCTATTTTTGTATGTACGTTCCCGGTTATAAACGACCTTTACGCTCTATGAGAGAAAACATCCATTCCAGCGCCCAAAGACACATCAGTGTGATGGGGTGCCTGCTGATGGCGTTGCTGCTACTGTGGAGTTTTATCATTACTCCAATTCATGCTCAGGTAGAAAGATATGAAATTCTTCATCTGACAGATGCCATCGTGATTTGCGAATATCTGCCCCACCCTCGGCTTGATACTACTTATGTTGAGGGCAATGTTTTTATTTATTTTAATGGCAGGACTGTTCCTTTTAAAACATATTCAGATTATAATAAATATTTGATTGCCGATCATGGTTCAAATGTCTATATCCCAGAATGTCTGCTTAAAACAGAAGAGGAACCTATCGAGAATTGGCTTGATTATAATTATTCTTATAATTTAAATTATTCTGAACACAATAGATGGAGTCCCTGGATAAAAGGAAGAATTGAAAGTAATGACTTCTACAAGCGGGCTGGTAAGAAGACATTATATGTGGTCTTTGCCTTTGAAGGAGAAATCGTCATGTATAAGATGAAAAGAAAGATTATATTTGCTTATGGGTTTAACGATGGTATTTACAAAGTAAAGGATACAAAATCGTCTAAATTTGCCGTGCTGAAGAAAGCGGAAAAGTTATGGTCTCTGACGACAGAAGAAGCAAACTCAATGCACCTGAAAAAGGTTGAGATAAACCACATCCACAGATTTAGACCAGATTAGAAATTGTAAGTTTTGAACCGAATCAAGGAGCTTGTAAGACAATTGTGCGAATGGTGAATTAAACAATAAGTTTGATGACAGATTCTTTGTCCAATCAGTAATAATTGATAAATAGCTGCGTTTAGTTATTGTTATTGAGAACAAGAACAAAATATCTGATGATGAAAAGAGCTGATGTTACCTATAATGCCAAGGACACCCCGACCAATATCTACTTCACCAACGGCAGCGTGACGAAGTACAGGTACAGCGCCACGGGGCAGAAGCTCAGCGTGGAGTACTACGTCGCTGCGCCGAATGTCACGGTGACGTTCGGTGCAGAGCCGGATGCATTGACCCAGAGCCAGACCATGTATGCAGGCTCTAAGCAGTACCTGCTCGGGGGAAGCCTTGTCATGGAGGACGGCATGGTGGACAAATATCTCTTTGGGGGAGGATATGCGAAGGCATCGGCTGTGAATTCCACGACCTACACCTTCTCATTTTACTACTACAACCAGGACCACTTAGGCAACAACCGCGAGGTGGTCGATTCGGCGGGAGTGGTGAGGCAGATCACGCACTACTATCCCTTCGGCACCCCATACGCCGACCCATCGACCATACTGAATGCCAACCTCCAGCCGTACAAGTATAACGGCAAGGAACTGGACAGGATGCACGGCTTGGACACCTACGACTACGGTGCACGGCAGTACAATCCCGTCACCGCACGCTGGGACAGGGTGGACCCGTTGTGCGAGAAATACTACAGCGTGAGTCCGTATGCGTATTGCCATAATAACCCGGTGATGATGGTGGATCCTGATGGAAGAGATGGTGTTGCCACTATTAACTATGAAAAGAAAACAATTAATATTTCACAAACTTTCTATTACAATCAAAATTCTGAAGGATTAGACAAAAATTATTATATAAAAAATAAATACATAGATAATAAAAGTTATGGACAAATAACCATTACTGCCGAGATTAACCTGTTAGACCAAAAAGGGTTTTCATCACAAACCTGGAACGTGA
>OMXV01000084.1 GCA_900315075.1 uncultured Prevotellaceae bacterium
CAAGGGGCATGTATCTGCGCACCTGTCGAGTGGTTTGGAATGAGTGCATCCGCCAGGGTTATCTTACGGAGGACAAGTACCCCTTCTCCAACAAGGACAGCACATTGATATCTATCCCTCGTGGTAAGCGCCGCCAGCAATCGTATTTGAGTGTTGACGAGATGACTCAACTATATGATGTATTTGTAGAGAAGAGATACCCAGACTCATGGGATCCTGAGTATAAGAAACGGGCACATCAATCCTTAGGCCTTTTCTTGGCCCAGTATCTTTGTAATGGATTTAACCTTGCTGACGCAGGAAGGTTGCAATATAATCGTACCTTCTTTGCCGAGGGAGGACGGGCTTTTGAGTTTATGCGTAAAAAAACCTCAGCCCGCAGTAATAGTATGTCAGTTGTAATCGTTCCTATCATCGAACCATTGAAGGTCATCTTAGACGAGATTGCTGCAAAGCCCGAAAAGGATGCCTATGTGTTCCCTCAGATATTCAATGGTGCAACAGACGAGTTGACGAGGCGCAAACTGACAGTTCAAGAGAACTCCAACATCAAAGACCGCATGATCCGCATCTGCAATGAGGTGCTTGGCTGGGACAAGGTGGTGTCAGGAACTTGGGCACGCCACTCATTCGCCACCAATCTGAAACTGGCTGGCGTGGAAGAACTGTATATCTCCGAGAGCATGGGACATTCTCAGGGCAACGATGTCACCAGCGGCTATCAAGACATGTACCCACTCGAAATCCGTTTCCGCAACAATAGCAAGTTGCTGAATGTAGAGACAAAGGAAGAACCTATCGACATTGACAAACTGTCGAAGAAGGAAATGAAGGAACTGCTAAAGAGGATGATGGAAAAGGGAGGTATTTAGTGATAAAATCGGTAAAAATGCGCCAAGTATCAAGTAAATTATGTAATTTTGCACTCTATATATAATTAAGGTATGACAGAAAAAGAACTCGTTCAACTTTGTAAACTCGGCGAGACGACCACAACTCAGTTTAAGTTAGAGTTTACTACCCAAAAGCAGATAGCCGAAGAGATGGTTGCTTTTGCCAATACCCGTGGTGGAGTCATTATCTTTGGTGCCGAGGACAAAACTGGCAAGATGGTTGGACTGACCTATGAACAAGTACAATATACGAGTAGAGAGTTAGGCAACACAGCTAACGAACAAGTACGTCCAGTCATATATCTGGAAACGGAAGTCGTCATGCATGATGATATGGCGTATCTGTTAGCGTTCGTGAAGAACGGTGTGTATAAACCATACAAGGACTTATCCGGAAACATTTGGGTGAAGCAAGGGGCGGATAAGCGTAGAGTAACGGAGAATAGCGAGATTCGCAGACTGCTACAGAACTCACATCAGTATCAGGTTGATAAGGACGGAGTTGATAGCACTTCTGAGGATGATATTGACACCAAGGCTCTGGATGAATACTTCAAGAGCGTTTTCAATAAGAGGGTAGACGAGTTCAAAATGCCTGCGAGTACGGTGCTGAAGAATGCTCATATCACCGATGAACTCGGAAGGATGACTATTGCTGGTCTCATGTATTTCGCCAAAGAGCCACAGTTGTTCCGTCCCCAGTTCTGCATCAAGGCTGTATGGTTCGTCGGTAATCATATCGGTGGTACTCAGTATCATGACAGCCGTGATATTATTGGCACCATCCCTGAAATGTATGAGGATGCACTTCGTTGGCTGAAGTCGTGCCTTAGCCGCACCCAGAACGGACAGACATTCAATAGTGAGGGGATATTAGAGATTCCAGAGATTGTCTTGGAAGAGCTATTGCAGAATGCGCTCGTACACTTAGACCTACTGAAACCTGCAGCCATCAGACTGCTGGTATTCGATAATCGTATTGAGATTGTCAATCCCGGTTGCTTGCCAGACGGTCAGACGATTGAAGAGGTGCTGTTGGGCAACTCTGATCCAAGGAATCCACTCTTAGCACAGTTCGGCGTGAAGACGATGCCATACAGAGGACTCGGTTCAGGCATCCCTCGTGTAATGGCAGAGGATTGTGACGTTGAACTGATAGATCGTCCAGATGGCAACCAGTTCATTGCTCGTATCTGGCGCACTACCCAAAAGGGAGATTTTACTACCCAAAAGGCGAATAAAGAACTGATTCTTACTACCCAAAAGGAAGAAACCGCTACTCAAAAGAGCAATTCAACTACCCAAAAGCCGCTAAATACTACCCAAAACGCAATTCTCAACTACCTGAAAGCCCATCCAACGGCTACAAGGCAGAAAGTTGCCGAGGCACTGGGCAACATAACAGAAGATGGAGTGAAATTCAATATAAGTAAACTACAACAATATGGTCGACTGAAACGGGAAGGAGGTCGTAAGAATGGGCACTGGGTGACAATAGATTAAAGGTATCGTCAAGACGTGGACGTGGAACCAAGTATCATGTTTGTGAAATAAACTTGCAAGGAATTCAAGAAACCTTGCAAGTTCAGGCAGAAACCTTGCAAGTTCCAAGGGTAATTGATATTAGTTTTTAAGGATAACAAAATGAGAAATTGGATTGATTCAAAAACTTATGACATGATGATTAAGGCATCTCTCGGTGTGAGTCTGCCTGTAGTCATCGTTACGGCAGTCATGTTCTTTACTGGCGAGCCGATTACATCTGTCGAACGGAAATTGGCTGGGTATATTCTGGTTCCATCGCTAATTGTATTCATCTGGTCTTTCCTTTCATTGGTAGTCGATTTCGGCTTGCAGTTCTTTAAACCCATTTATGTTGATGAAAGTGGAAATCCAGATTCTTCGGTTAACAAAGAAGTTCTGAAATCTCAATTCGTTGCTAGGTTTGTAACGGATGACCATAAGAATGAGCCAATCTATGATGTGATAGACGATGTCCTCAACAAGAGAAAAGAAGGTGCATTTGCAGCAAAAACGATGATCAGTGCAGCAGACAAGCATCTGAAATGGCTTTCGTCTGTACCCAGTGGAAAAAAGATGGCTTACTATTTTTCTGAGGAAGCTATTGGTAGTATTTCCTCATTTGATACAGGCAAGAGTGCACACAAAGACGATACGGACGCCGCCCTTAATGATATTATCACAATCCTAGAATCTACACTGAAGGTTCATAAAGATAAGAAATTGGCAGAAGCTAAAGCCAACGCCAAGAAGTAACATTCCATAGGATATTTTCTCACTCCATAGGCATTGCTTATGGAGTTTTTTTATGCCTTTTCCACATGTTTGTCAAAGGTGGTCCGCTAAACTTCACTGAAGTTTGCTGAAGTTTAGCAAAACTGCACATAAAGCGTTGAATATCAGTGTATTTTGCAATTTCTAATTGAAAATGATTTCATAACTTTGCATCACGTTTTCAGCGAAATCATTTTTAAAATCACAAAAATATGAATGAGAATTTAGCGAATCAATTAGTAGTTGTGACCAAGGCTGACTATGAGGCTATGGTACATGAGCAGGCACATAAAGAGGCAGTAGCTCTTTCTGAGCCTAAGTCAAGTGACATCACCAGTAAAGGTGAAGTGATTAAATCTATTATGTGTAACGGTGAGCGTTTCCTGAGCAGAAAGGACGCTGCCAAGATTCTTGATGTCGGTCTGCCTACATTGTGGAGATGGAATAATGAAGGTAGGCTAAAAGCCATCAAGGTAGGAGGGCGTAAGGTGTATTACCGCTATGATGATGTATTAGCCATGCTGAAAGGAGAGTTGAATTATGATGATTGACATTGACGAACTGGCTAATCAGATTCATGCCGATGTATTTGATGTGGCTAAGACAGGAATTCCTCTGGGTGTGTTTCCGAATGTCTTTCAGAAGATTGCCTTCGAGCTGGTGAACTACGAGAACTTCAATCTGGAGTACACGGTAGCCATTATGCTGTCAGCCTTTGCTACAGCT
>OMXV01000085.1 GCA_900315075.1 uncultured Prevotellaceae bacterium
CTAAAAACTTGTGACAAAATGCGCACCCCGGCAAAACGCCGGGGTATCAGCCCGCCGCATTTTGTTATTTTCGCTTCGTTTTAGAGCCGCTAATCCTGTACTTAGGATAAGGAGGGGGCGGGGTGGTTGTGAAAAGCTTTTTTGACTCAACTTTCGCAAGCTCCTGTTTCGTTTGGTTTTGAGGTTTTGAGGTTGCTACGCTTATAGGTTTTAAGGTGATATATGTATGGATAACGACATATTTGGGCAAATCTCACCTTATAACCTCATAACCTAAAGACCTCATAACCTAGAAGTTGAGGACTTGCGAAACTTCAGCTTTTTTGATATATTTCTTAATGTTCAGAAAAAGAAATATTGCCTTTTCATTTATTAAATCGAAATTTTGCATTATCTTTGTACCTAATAACTGAAAAACCTAACCAATTTCAAAAAAATTACACAATATGAAAGATTTTTGCTATTATGCACCAACCCAAGTGGTGTTTGGTGAACAATCTGAAGAGCAAGTTGCCCTTCTGACAAAGAAATACGGAGGTACGAAAGTGTTGGTACACTATGGTGGCCAAAGTGCCAAACGTTCTGGACTACTCGATAAAATCTGCACTTTACTTCAGGAAGGCGGCGTGGAATATGTCACCCTTGGCGGTGTTGTGCCCAATCCCCGCCTTTCTAAGGTGCGTGAGGGAATAGAATTATGTAAGCGTGAGGGTGTGGATTTCATTCTCGCTGTGGGTGGCGGGAGTGTAATCGACTCCGCCAAGGCTATCGCCTATGGCGTGTGCTACAATGGCGATGTTTGGGACCTCTACCTGGGCAAGGGCGAGCCAACGACGATGCTCCCTGTGGCCTCAGTGCTCACCATCCCTGCTGCCGGTAGTGAGATGAGCGAGGCAAGTGTTATCACCAATGAGGATGGTGACGTGAAATTAGGCTATTCCAATGATATGTCACGCCCCAAGTTTGCTATCATGAATCCCCGTCGCACTTTTACCTTGCCACCTTATCAGACCGCCGCAGGTGTCACCGACATGATGATGCACACCATGGAGCGCTATTTCACCCACGACGACGATATGACGCTCACCACGTCGTTGGCAGAGGCTGTGCTCCGCACGATGAAAGACTGTGTGTTTGCCGTGCTGAAAGACCCCGAAGACTATCGCAACCGTGCACAAATCATGTGGGGCGGCAGTGTGGCACATTGGGGACTCACTGGTTGCGGTCAGCAAGACGACTGGGCCACCCACATGTTGGAGCATGAGTTGAGCGGTATGTTCGATGTCACACACGGTGCAGGCCTTGCTGCCATCTGGCCCAGTTGGGCACGTTATGTGATGCACGAGAACCTGAGCCGCTTCGTACGTTTTGCTGTCAATGTGATGGATGTACCCAACGACTTTACCGACCCTGAAGGTACCGCCCTTCGTGGTATCGAGGCCATGGAACGTTTCTACCACGATATCGGTATGCCTATTAACATCCGTGAACTGATAGGCCGTGATATTACTGACGATGAAATCCGTGAGATGGTACGCAAGTGCAGCCGCGACAACACCATCACCAGTGGTGCTTTCAAGGTGTTGCATGCAGAAGATATGGAAAAAATCTATCAAATGGCAAGAGGATGAAAATATTGATTATTGGTGGAACAGGCACTATCAGCAGTGCCATCACCCGACAGTTAGTGGCAGAGGGGCACGACCTCTGGTTGGTAAACCGTGGCAGCAGGCGTGAAGAAGTGCCTGCCAGTGTGAAACAACTCATGGTGGATATCAACTTGCATGAAGACGAATTGGTGAGGAAACTCGGTAACGACCAATTCGACTGTGTATGTGAGTTTATCGGCTTCGACCCTAAGCAGGTAATTCGTGACATCAGAATTTTCTATGGACGTACGAAGCAGTATGTCTATATCAGTTCGGCATCGGCATACAACAAACCAGTGCGCAATCATGTCATCACCGAGGGGACAACCCTCGCCAACCCCTATTGGGAGTATTCTCGTAATAAAATTGCCAGCGAGGAACTGCTTATGCAGGCTTATCGCGAGAGCGGTTTCCCTGTGACCATCGTGCGCCCCAGCCACACCTACTGTGAGCGAGGTGTGCCCGTGAGTGTGCATGGCACCCGTGGCAGTTGGCAGGTACTCAAGCGTATGATGGAGGGTAAACGGGTTATTGTGCATGGCGATGGCAGTTCGCTGTGGACATTGACGTGGAATGAGGATTTTGCCCGTGGTTTCATCGGCCTGCTTGGCAATCCCAAAGCTATCGGCGAGGCCTTCCAAATCATGTCTGATGAGTCGCTCACCTGGAATCAAGTCTATCAGACCATCGCTGATGCCCTCGGCGTGGAGTTCAAACCTTATTATATTTCTTCCGACTATCTTGCCACAATAGCCCCTGCTGCATACGACTTCGAGGGCAACCTTTTAGGCGACAAGGCAGCAAGTGTGGTCTTCGACTGTAGCAAACTGAAACAAGCCGTACCTGGCTTCTGTGCCACTACGCGCTTCGACCAGGGTGTGCGTCGCGCCATCGCCTATCTGAAAAAACATCCAGAGGAGCGGGTGGATGACCCTGAATTCGACACATGGTGCGACCGAGTGATTGAGATGATGGAACAGACTAAGTCAAACCTTCAGAACCTGCGGCCATGAACAACGAGCATATCATGCGTGTCGGTATTATCGGCACTGGTTGGATAGCCGAGAAGGCTGCCATCACCCTCAATGGTCTCAAAGAGTGTTCGTGCTATGCCGTAGGCTCGCGGACAAAGGAGAAAGCAGAGACTTTTGCAAAGCAATGGAATATCCCCAAGGCATACGGGTCGTACAGTGAATTGATTGCCGACCCTGATGTGTATTTAGTGTATATTGGCACTCCCCATTCGCATCATTTCGATGTGACGAAGGAAGCTCTGTTGGCAGGAAAACCCTGTTTGGTGGAGAAAGCATTCATGGCTAATGCAAGGCAGACGGAAGAAATTCTCCGTATAGCAAAAGAGCAGCAGGTCTTCCTTGCCGAGGCTATCTGGACACGCTATCAACCCGTTGTGGGCATCGTGCGCAATCTGATTGACAGTGGGCGTATCGGCATTCCACAGCTCGTCACAGCTACCTTAGGCTATTCCATGGGAGAGAAACCGCGCATTATGCGCCCCGACCTTTGTGGCGGCGCGTTGCTCGACCTCGGTGTCTATGCTCTCAACTTTGTGAGGATGTTCTTCCCTGCCGATATTGTCAGCATCGACAGCCAGTGCGTGAAGAGCAAAACAGGAATGGACCTCACCAACGCGATGACCCTTGTATTGGCTGATGGCATGCTGTGCAACTTGCAGTCGAGTGCTGCCTGCGTGGGCGATAATATTGGTGTTATAGCTGGCACTGATGGCAATCTCATCATCGACAATATCAACAATCCGCAACGTATCACTGTCAATACCCATGACCGTGAGTTTGTGGAGGATATTTTGGTGCCAAAGCAAATCACGGGTTATGAATATCAGTTCATTGCTTGTCGCAAAGCACTTGTTGAGGGACTCTTGGAACCGCGTGAGATGCCGCACGAGGAAACTCTCTTCATCATGCGCCTGATGGATGATCTACGCCTCAAATGGGGAGTAAGGTATCCGTATGATTGAAGGGTAATTGAAGGGTAGTTAAAGAGTAGCTAAAGACTGAAGTTTCCCACCCTCACAAATGCATAAATGAACATGAATTTTCTCTACGTTTGCAGCGAGATTGCGTGGCGCAGCCACGCATAAGCAAAAACATAATGAAAATATTTGCTTAAACCGGATTAATCTTTTACCTTCGTT
>OMXV01000086.1 GCA_900315075.1 uncultured Prevotellaceae bacterium
GGCATTGTGTTTGTGGTGCTCTGCGCCCTGTTTGCATTCATGGCTTACGGTCTGAATGTGCAGAATCCGTGGGTGCCGTTTGCCTTCCTGACGGGCGGTCTCTTCTCTGGTCTCGCTGGTTTCTTCGGCATGAAGACGGCTACTTACGCTTCTGCCCGCACGGCTAATGCTGCTCGCCAGAGCCTGAACAGCGGTTTGAAGGTTGCTTTCCGCTCGGGTGCTGTCATGGGTCTGACTGTCGTAGGTCTCGGACTGCTCGACATCGCCATCTGGTTCATTGCGCTGAACAGATTCACTGACGATTCGCTCATCACCATTACCACAACCATGTTGACCTTCGGCATGGGCGCATCGACACAGGCGCTGTTTGCTCGTGTCGGCGGTGGTATCTACACGAAGGCTGCCGACGTGGGTGCAGACATCGTGGGTAAGGTCGAGGCCGACATTCCCGAAGACGACCCGCGCAACCCCGCCACCATTGCCGATAACGTCGGTGATAATGTGGGCGATGTGGCAGGCATGGGTGCCGACCTCTACGAGTCGTATTGCGGTTCGGTGCTGTCGACGGCTGCCCTTGGCGCTGCGGCGTTCTCCGTTGCAGGACTTGAAGTGCAGCTGCGTGCCGTCATTGCGCCGATGCTGATTGCCGCCGTGGGTGTGTTCCTGTCGCTGTTCGGCATCTTCCTCGTTCGCACCAAGGAGGGCGCAACGATGAAGGACCTGCTGCGCTCGCTGTCGCTAGGCACCAATGTCAGTGCTATTCTCATTGCCATTGCCACCTTCGGCATTCTGTATTTCCTCGGTATCGAAAACTGGCTCGGCCTGTCGCTCTCCGTTATCAGCGGTCTGGCTGCAGGTGTCATCATTGGCCAAGCTACCGAGTATTATACGTCTCACTCTTATAAGCCCACCCAGAAGATTTCGGAGGCTGGTCTGACGGGTTCGGCTACCGTTATTATTAAAGGTATAGGCACGGGTATGATTTCAACCTGTATCCCAGTTGTTACCATTGGTGTAGCCATCATACTCAGTTTCGGTTTTGCCAACGGTTTCGACCTCTCTATGTCTAGCGAGAGCCTAGCCCACGGACTCTACGGCATTGGTATTGCTGCTGTGGGTATGCTTTCTACGCTGGGTATTACACTCGCCACCGATGCTTATGGACCCATTGCCGATAATGCTGGTGGCAATGCTGAGATGAGTGAACTGGGCGAAGAGGTTCGTCATCGTACCGACGCGCTCGACGCTCTTGGAAATACCACCGCAGCTACGGGTAAAGGCTTTGCCATCGGTTCGGCTGCCCTCACTGCCCTCGCCCTGCTAGCTTCCTATATCGAGGAGATCAAGATTGCGATGGATCGTGCCGGAGTGATGATGGAAAACGTTAAAGGTGAAACCATTTCTGCCGCTCAGGCCACCATCCCCGACTTCATGAACTACTTCCAAGTGAACCTCATGAACCCCAAGGTTCTTGTAGGAGCCTTCATCGGTGCTATGGCTGCTTTCCTGTTTTGTGGACTCACCATGGAAGCTGTGGGTCGAGCTGCACAAAAGATGGTTGAAGAGGTTCGTCGTCAGTTCCGTGAAATTCCTGGTATTCTCGAAGGCACAGGCACGCCCGACTATGGCTCTTGCGTAGAGATTTCCACCCGTGCTGCCCAACGCGAGATGATATTCCCCTCACTTCTGGCCATTGCCATTCCTATTGTTGTAGGCTGTGTTCTTGGCGTTGCCGGTGTCCTAGGTCTCCTCGTAGGCGGACTTGCTGGAGGCTTTACACTCGCTGTCTTCATGGCAAATGCTGGTGGAGCTTGGGACAATGCTAAGAAGATGGTCGAAGAAGGCAATTTTGGCGGTAAGGGCTCCTTTGCCCATAAGGCAACTATTGTTGGTGACACCGTAGGTGATCCCTTCAAAGACACCTCCGGACCTTCACTTAACATCCTCATTAAGCTGATGTCAATGGTAAGCATTGTAATGGCTGGATTAACCATTCTGTTCATCTAAAATCTCAAATAAAAGGCTCATTTCAACGGAAAATGAGCCTTTTTTCTGCTTTTTTTGAAAAAAACTCAAAAAAAGTTTGGTGGATTCAAAAAAACTCCATACCTTTGCACCCGCAATTCAGCAAGAGCGTTGAACCAAGCAACAAAAATTGATGCACCCGTAGCTCAGTTGGTAGAGCACCTGACTCTTAATCAGGGTGTCCAGGGTTCGAGCCCCTGCGGGTGTACTAAGATTACACAACATGAAAAAAGTAGCAGACTAAGTAAGTCTGCTTTTTTTTTTGCCTAGTAATTCAATGATTTGTATACCTAAGTCCCTAAGTGAAGTGAACCCTGAAAGTTAGACAAAAAACTTTCGGGGTTTATTATGTCAAGTAGAAAAAGTAAGAAACATGATTACACAGACCGTCTAAAGTATATGCGTCTGTTAGAATCTGGATGGACTTTTAGGTCAATCCGTGCTAGATATGGTATTGACGACACTCAACTTAAGGTTTGGTGGGAGAAATATCAGCAATATGGGAAGGCTGGTTTGCATAAAAGTGGAAATATCAAGGCCGATTTTGCATTAAAGAAGAAAATCGTGCTTGATATTGCAGAAAATCATTTAACTTTGCACGCAGCTTCGATAAAATACGGTCCATCCATAAGCCCCATAAAAGCTTGGCTTAGGATATACAGATCAGAAGGGCTTCCCGGTTTGGAGCGTGTTAAAAAACGAGGCAGGCCATTAGGTATGGGCAGACCAAAAAAGAATAGTAAGCCACTGACAGAGCTTGAAAGACTCCGTAAGGAAAACCAGGAGCTAAAGACGGAGAATGCTCTGCTAAAAAAAGTGAGAGCCTTAGTCGAGGAAAGGAACGCCCGTCTACGCGCGATTGGGCAAGAGCCATCGAAGAACTAAGGCTTGAAGGACATCCGCTGCCGTTTATGCTGCAAAGGATGAAGATGGCTCGTTCCGTGTTCTATTACCACCTCTCGCATATGGATGAAGGCGATGGCTATGACAATCTACGAGAGAGAATAAAGGCCATATATGATGAGAATCATGGCCGGTATGGATACAGGAGAATATGTCTCGCATTGAGGAATGAAGGTAAGATAGTAAATCACAAGACGGTACAGAAACTTATGGGACAGCTCGGATTGAAAGCGAAATGCAAGAAGCACCACTATCACTCCTATAAGGGTGAGGTGGGCAAGATTGCGCCTAATGTACTGGAGCGTGATTTTAAAGCAGGAAGCCCAAACCAGAAATGGGCTACAGATGTTACTCAGGTATGCATCAACGACAAGAAACTATACCTCTCGCCTATATTGGATATGTTCAATGGAGAGATTATCTCTTACAGCATATCTAACAGTCCAAACCTGGAGATGGTCACTACTATGCTTAGAAAGGCATTTAAGCAGCATCACAACACAGATGGTCTGGTATTACACTCTGATCAGGGGTGGCATTATCAGCACATTTTTTATCAGAAGATGCTCAAAGACCATGGAATCGTGCAAAGCATGTCAAGGAAAGGCAACTGTCTGGATAATGCTATGATGGAAAACTTCTTCGGACTGATGAAGAACGAATTACTATACGTGAATCACTTTGAATCTGTCGATGAGTTTGAACGAGAACTCAAGAAATATATATGGTGGTATAACAATAAAAGAATAAAACTGAGATTAAAAGGAATGAGCCCGGCTATATACCGAGCTCAATACTATAGAGAGATAAATAATTAATGTTTAATTAATCGTCCAACTTTTCGGGGTCACGTCA
>OMXV01000087.1 GCA_900315075.1 uncultured Prevotellaceae bacterium
CACGATGAGCCGGCAAGAGAAATTGTCGCTGATCGTACAGTTGAGTATCCCCTCCATTCTGGCGCAGATTTCCGCAACGGTGATGTTCTTCATCGACGCCTCGATGGTAGGTCATCTGGGAGCAAAGGCTTCGGCTGCCATTGGCATTGTGGAAACAACTGGGTGGCTCATGGGTGGCCTTGCTTCGGCGGCAAACATGGGATTCTCCGTACAAGTGGCCCATTTTATCGGTGCCAATGACTTCGAGGCAGCCAGAAAGGTGTTGCGGCAGTCCATCGTGTGTTGTACGATTTGGGCGCTGATGATTACCTTTATCTCTCTCGTCATCGCACCCTATTTGCCTTATTGGCTGGGAGGCACAGAGGAGATAGCCCGCGACGCTTCACTCTATTTCGCCATTTTTGGCATTTGCGGTATCTTCTTCCAGATGGAAGGTCTGGCTGGCTCGATGCTGAAATGTTCCGGCAACATGAAAATCCCCTCGATTCTGAATATCGGCATGTGTGTACTGGATGTCTGCTTTAACTACCTATTTATATATATATTCAACTTGGGGGTGATGGGTGCTGCCATCGGCACTGGTGCTGCCATGCTGATTACCGCTGCGTTGATGCTCTGGTTCTTGTTGGTGAAGTCGCAGATGCTCTCACTCGTAGGACGCCCTGGCTCCTTCAAGCCTAAAGAGAATACCGTGGGTACTGCTTTTAAGATTGGCGCTCCGATGGGACTTCAGCATTTGTTGATGGGTTCGGCGCAGGTTGTAAGTACGCTTATCGTGGCTCCATTGGGAACAGTCGCCATTGCCGCCCATTCGCTGGCCATCACCGTTGAGAGTCTTTGTTACATGCCTGGCTTCGGTATTGCTGAGGCTGCTACGACCCTTGTAGGGCAAGGCATCGGCGCAGGACAGAAAGTCCTGACCCGATCGTTTGCCTATATGTCTGTAGGACTGGGCATTACGGTGATGACGTTGATGGGCGTGCTGATGTGGATTTTCGCTCCGGAACTGATGGGTATCATGTCACCTGTAGAAGAGGTGATAGCTCAGGGTACGCAGGTCCTTCGCATCGAGGCTTGGGCAGAACCGATGTTCGCAGCTGCTATCGTGGCCAATGGTGTCTTTATCGGTGCTGGTGACACGATGGTTCCGGCGGCCATGAGTCTTTGCTCGATGTGGCTTGTCCGTCTGACGCTTGCTGCCAGCCTTGCCCCGAAGTATGGCCTCAAGGGTGTTTGGACGGCAATGGCCATCGAGCTCACCTTACGAGGTATCATCTTCCTTGTTCGTCTCTTCAAAGGTGGTTGGGCAAACAAACTGAAATTGAAACAAGAGTAATAAGTAATCAATATGCGCAAGATTCTGATTGTTTTATCATTTGTCCTCTGTCATGTGTCATTGAGCGTAGCCCAGACGACAGAAGTGCTGCTTGAGACTACAGCGGGTAATATCCGTATCTCACTCTATGACGAGACGCCGCAGACTCGTGATAACTTCTTGAAAATCACGAAGATGGGTGTCTATGACTCCCTGCTCATCCATCGCGTTATCAAGAATTTCATGATTCAGAGCGGCGATACCAACAGTAAGCATGCCAAACCAGGACAGCTGTTGGGCACGGGTGATTTTGATTATACCACCGAGGCAGAGTTCCGTCTGCCCCGGATATTCCATCGTCGTGGTGTCGTGGCGATGGCGAGGGAAGGGGATAAGGTGAATCCCGAAAGGCGCTCTTCTGCCTGCCAGTTCTATATCGTCTGGGGTAAGATTCTCAATGACATGCAGTTAGCCAAAGTTCAGGAGAAACTTGACTCTGCCACTCAAGGACAGGTGAAACTGACGCCAGAGATGATTGAGGTGTATAAGACCGTTGGCGGTACTCCTCACCTCGACGGACAATATACCGTGTTTGGCGAAGTGGTGGAAGGCATGGATGTGGTGGAGAAGATCCAAGGCGTGGAGACAGACAAGAATGATCGTCCGCTAGAGGATATTCGTATCCTGAAAGCCACTGTGACAAAGGACCTGCCCCAGCCAGAGAAGAAAACACCTGCAAAAAAGAAAGTGGTCAGACCTACAAGGCGTAAATAACTTACTACTAAACTTTTAGACACAAAAAAGCCGCTCAAGGGTCATCAACGACTCAAGGGCGGCGCCAACAATCTATGAATAACTAAAAACCTTTTTCTGAGAAGAAACGGAGTGTCACCACTGCGTCTGTTATCCTTACTAACAATTCTTTCTAACACCTTAGAAATACCTATCTCAATCTAAACTTATAAACCTAAACCTAAATCCTAACTAACTATTAACTCTAACTAAAACCTTATTATCAATCTTTACCTTTAACTAATACCTCTGTATCGTGTTCGTGTTAATTCTATTGAAGAATGTCATTGTTTCCTTTTGACGATGCAAAGGTACGACGATTTTCGCAACCTTCAATGGATTACGACCTGTTTTTGGATAAAAAAGGGCTTTCTTTTGATGTATGTCAAGGTGATTGTGTGCGAACACACCTAAATTGTGCTCGATAACAGCTCTTTTTCTACCTTGTTGGTGAGTTCCACGAACTCAGGGATGGAAAGTTGCTCTGGCCGACGGGTCATCATGTCGTCGTTGAAGAAGTCGGGCGAGGCAGGATGGCTAGCATTGAAGATCTGTCGGAGGGAGACACGCAGCATCTTCCGGCGCTGGTTGAAGACGGTTTTTACCACACGGCGGAACAATTGTTCGTCGCAACCGAGGTCTGTCACTTCATTACGGGTCATGCGGATGACGGCACTCTGCACCTTTGGCGGTGGATTGAATACGCCAGGCTCGACGGTGAACAGATACTCCACATTGTACCAAGCCTGAATGAGTACCGACAGGATGCCATACTGCTTGTTGCCTGGCTGTGAGGCCATGCGCAGTGCCACCTCATGCTGGATCATACCAGTGCAGCAAGGAATCAGATCCTTGTTGTCGAGCATCTTGAAGAATATCTGCGAGGAGATGTCGTAGGGATAGTTGCCTGTCAGTACGAACTGCTGACCGTCGAAAACCTCACGCAAATCCATCCGGAGGAAGTCTCCACCTATTATATTATTATAGAGACGTGGAAAATGCTCCTGAAGATAGGCTACCGACTCACGGTCGATCTCCACGACCTTGAACGGACGTGGCTTCTCAACCAGGTACTGGGTCATGACACCCATTCCCGGCCCCACTTCCAGCACGGGAATCTCCGGGCAGGCATCTACCGTATCGGCTATCGCCTTGGCGATATTCAGGTCAGTCAAGAAATGCTGACCAAGGTTTTTCTTGGGTCGAACTTGTTTCATGGGGGCAAAATTACGATTTTTTTTTCATTCATCCAAAAAAAGACGGGCAGGATTCACATCCTACCCGCCTTTCTCTATGCTTTCTTTTCTTTAACTTTCGTTACTTAACGCCTAAGTTCATGTCGTTGTTTACTTTTACAGCTTCTGAGATACATACTGCAACGACGAATGTTACCATAAATAATAGTGTCATAATCTAATTCCTTTCTCAATTCTTTAAATCGTTATCCTTTTTTTGTCTTTTGACGGTGCAAAGGTACGACTGTTTGCGCACACAAACAAGAAAAACCGCAAAAATAGGCTAAAAAACAGGCATTTAGTTGACATCTGTCAATTATTATTCGTACCTTTGTCCCCATGGAAA
>OMXV01000089.1 GCA_900315075.1 uncultured Prevotellaceae bacterium
GCTGAAATACAACATCAGTGAGAGATGGGGCTTGTACGTGCAGGCACAACAGGGGCTTTTCGACGTGTCTCACTCCAAAGTATTCGACTATCCTTTCAACGGTCGGAAATTCGGTGTCTCTGCGGGAATCACGTTCAGTCTTCAGTAATTAATACAAATATCATACAGGTTTTGTCATCCGTTTCTCTAATATCGCATACCTACGAGGCATGCCCGACCACCAACCAAGGGCATCTACATCCAGAACGGGAGGAAATTCATAATCAAATAGGAAATCATAGGATGAAATAAGGTAATTGTTGTATGGTCGGCGGCCGTCGTGAGATGGCCACCGACATTTCTCGGGGCAAAAAAAACAATCGCTAAAAGGCATAAATCTCTCTGTTCTTCTGTCTTTGCCATTCAAGGAGAAAGAAACGAACACGAATTTGTCGAATGAGCACGAATACAACCTGCTCGGCTGCAACAAAATCCCGATGAACAAAAAATAAACGAACACGAATCGACCGAATCACACGAATAATGCATAAAAAACATGACAATATGGAAGCAACAAAGTGAGCGCAGCGAACATAGACAATCGCAACTCTGTTGCGTCAATAATCTTACTGTGACCTATCTTCGGGAGCAGTACCTTAGTGAATGAGCGACGAGTAGGAGCGGTTGAGCCCCCTTCCGATGTCGGGAGGGGGACGGGGGGTGGGTAGGTGACAAAATTTGCGGAATGAATAAAAAGGGCAAAAAAGAAATAAAAAGAAAAGAGAAAAAGTGCCAAGGCACTCTGAAAAAGGGGGAAAACTGCTGCGTATGATATGAAGATTTTTATGAAATAACAACACCCAAGAAGGTTCTCACCTTTACGACCTACAAGGTCGCTGTGTGGATAAGACACCTTGTCACGGTGTATATATCCAGAACTGAAGGAAGTTTGTAAATAAATAAGACTCATAGGATGAAATATAATAACTATCTTGTATCGGCGGTCATCGTGAGATGGCCGCTGATATTATATGAAAAAGATACTGCTTAAAACTATTCCAAACAGACGGAAAAGCTTCTGACATCAATTATTATTTGTGTAATCTATAGAACTATTGACCAAAAAAGGCAACTTTATTTTGCATTCCCCACGTTTTACAGTAATTTTGCACGGTAAATGACCTCATAAGGGAATTATCCATACATACAAACTCTAATAAAACATGGCAAAACTAAGGTTCAAAGTAGTGGAAGAGGCATTCAGAAAGAAGCCTGTTGAAGTTGTCTCCCCCACCCTCCGTCCTTCAGAGTATTTTGGAAAATATGTTTTCACCCGCGACAAAATGTTCAAATATCTGCCCCGCGACGTCTATATGCAGTTGGTAGATGTAATAGACAATGGTGCCCATTTAGAGCGTTCCATTGCCGATGCCGTGGCCAAAGGTATCAAGCAATGGGCAGAGGAAAACGGCGTCACCCACTACACACACTGGTTTCAACCTCTCACCGAAGGCACAGCCGAAAAGCATGACGCTTTTATCGAGCACGACGGTAAAGGCGGTATGATTGAGGAATTTTCCGGCAAACTGCTGATGCAACAGGAGCCCGATGCTTCGTCGTTCCCCAGCGGTGGCATCCGCAATACCTTCGAGGCCCGCGGTTATTCCGCCTGGGACCCTACGTCACCTGTATTCATCATCGACGACACCCTTTGCATCCCCACCATCTTCATCTCCTATACCGGTGAGGCACTCGACTACAAGGCACCCTTGCTGCGCGCTCTCCGTGCCGTAGGTAAGGCTGCCACCGAGGTGAGTCGCTATTTCTATCCTGAGGTCAAAAAAGTGACCTGTAATCTGGGCTGGGAACAAGAGTATTTCTTGGTGGATGAAGGACTATTCAATGCTCGTCCCGACTTGATGCTCACAGGCCGCACGCTGATGGGGCACGACTCTGCCAAGAACCAACAGATGGACGACCACTACTTCGGCATCATCCCCGACCGTGTGCAAGCTTTTATGAAAGACTTGGAAATCCGCGCCCTCGAACTCTCCATCCCCTGCAAGACACGCCACAACGAGGTGGCCCCCAACCAATTTGAGTTGGCGCCTATCTATGAAGAGACCAACCTGGCCGTGGACCACAACATGCTGCTGATGTCGCTCATGAAGCGAGTGGCACGAAAACATGGTTTCCGTGTGCTCCTCCACGAAAAACCCTTTGCGGGCATCAACGGCTCAGGAAAGCATTGCAACTGGAGCCTTTCCACCGATAGCGGCATCCTGCTCCACGCCCCAGGCAAGACCCCCGAGGACAACCTCCGCTTTGTGGTTTTCATCGTAGAAACCCTCATGGCTGTCTATCGCCACAATGGCCTGTTGAAAGCCAGTATCATGAGTGCCACCAATGCTCACCGGCTGGGAGCCAACGAGGCACCACCAGCCATTATCTCCTCATTTCTTGGCAAACAGCTCACCGAATTGCTCCAACATATTGAATCGTCGGATAAGAAACATCTCTTCGATATGGCGGGCAAACAAGGTATGAAACTCGATATCCCACAGATTCCCGAACTGCTCATCGACAACACCGACCGTAACCGTACCAGTCCGTTTGCCTTTACGGGCAACCGCTTTGAATTTCGTGCTGTTGGTAGCGAGGCCAACTGCGCATCGGCTATGATAGCCCTGAACACCGCCGTGGCAGAGGCGCTGACGCAGTTTAAGCAGCGGGTGGATGCCCTCATCGCTCAAGGTGAAGACCAGACCAGTGCCATTCTTGATGTGGTGCGTGAAGACCTGAAGACCTGTCGTCCGATTCATTTCGATGGTAATGGCTACAGCGATGAATGGACAAAAGAGGCCGCTAAACGTGGACTCGACGTAGAGCGGAGCTGTCCACTCATCTTCGACCGATATTTAGATGCCGACACCATAAAAATGTTTGAGAGTATGGGCGTGATGAACGCCAAGGAACTGGCTGCCCGCAACGAAGTAAAATGGGAAACTTATACCAAGAAAATACAGATAGAGGCACGTGTGATGGGCGACCTAAGCATGAACCATATCATACCTATCGCCACACAATACCAGAGTCAGCTGGCTCTGAACGTATTAAATATGTATAAGATTTTCAGCTACGACGAGGCCGACTTACTCACTGCCCGTAACAAGGAAATTATCCGTGAGATAGCCGAACGAACCCAGCGTATAGAGAAAGGTGTAGAGGAATTGGTGGAAGCACGCCGTGTAGCAAACCGTATTAACACTGAGCGCGAGAAGGCCATCGCATACCACGACACCGTGGAACCCATCATGGAAAAAATACGCTACGAAATCGACAAACTCGAGCTTACCGTGAGCGACGAATGTTGGACTCTACCCAAATATAGGGAACTATTGTTTATTTAGAGGTGAGAGGTAAGAGATAAGAGGTAAGAAGTGAGAGGTGAGAGGTAAGAGGTGAACCTTAAATAAGTGTTATTTTGACATTTATTCGGCTTTTTCAACTACTAACCGTATCCGAGTTTTTCACTAATTTGTACCCAAAAATCTTAAATTACGTTAAATCAACGGGTTCCAATTTTGCGGTTTGCTTTATTTTAGGTACTTTTGTAC
>OMXV01000090.1 GCA_900315075.1 uncultured Prevotellaceae bacterium
GGGAAGGAGTTTGATGTTTTGCATTGCGACAAATGTGGTAAAGAACTGCTGACAACTGACCGCTATCTTGAGTATTGCAACATTAAATGTGAATGTGGCGGGTATTTCGACAAAGAAGTGCCAATTATATGTCCAAATTGCGGTGTTGAAATAGAGCGTCCAAGGCCATATATCATCGATGCTACGGAGTGGATATGAGAAATGTCTTAACCTGTAAAAAGTTGACAGACTGTAAACCCGAACAGGCGCAAGAATCAAAATGTGTAAACCGAATCCGTGATGATGTAAACCAGATTAGGGATAGAATCTTAATATTGTAAACCAATTCAGTTTAACCGTCCCGAATCTGCCAAGCAATTTTAGGGGAAGTAAGTAATCACTATTGCAAAAGCGAATATTTTTTACTTTTTGGGAATCTATTCCGAAAAAATTATGACTTTTTTGGAATCTATTCCAAAAAAGTTGTATCTTTGCAGGGTAAATAGTAATGGATTATGATTGAGCGGACACTATATAAAACTATTGAAAACAAGTTGTTTGACGGTAAGGTTATCGTTCTCGTTGGGGCGCGTCAAGTGGGGAAAACCACTCTCTTGAAACAATTATTTCGACAGAAAGAGGGTGTATTGTGGTTGAACGGTGACGAGTTGCAGGTACAAAATCTATTTTCCAACGCTTCGGCAGACCGTCTGCTGTCTGAGTTTGGAGATAACAAGATAGTAATCCTTGATGAGGCACAGCGTATTGAAAATATCGGCCTGCGGCTGAAACTGATTGCTGATTCGGACAGCGACATCCAGGTGATAGCCACAGGCAGTTCTGCATTCGAGTTGGCCAACAAAGTGAACGAGCCACTGACTGGACGCAAATGGGAGTACCAGTTGTTCCCGTTGTCGTTTGGCGAGATGGTGGCGCACCACGGGAAGCTAAAGGAGATGCGAATGCTTCCACGTCGTCTTGTTTATGGATATTACCCTGAGGTGGTGATGAATGACGGCAATGAGGTGGAGATACTCAAGCTGCTGACAGATGCCTATCTGTATAAGGACATCCTTTCGTGGGAGAGCATCAAGCACCCCGACAAACTACAGACGTTACTAAGGGCATTAGCCTATCAGGTGGGGTCGCAAGTGTCGTATAATGAATTGAGCCAGATGAGCTCGATGGATAGCAAGACGGTGGAACGCTACATCACCCTGCTGGAGCAGTGCTATATCATATTCCGTCTGCCCTCGTTCTCGCGCAACCTGCGTCACGAACTCAAGGCCAGCCGCAAGATATACTTTTACGACAACGGCATACGGAATGCCTTGATAGCCGACTATAGAGCCCCGGAGGTGAGGCAGGATATAGGGGCGTTGTGGGAGAATTTCGTCATTGCCGAAAGGATGAAGAGCAACGAGTACTACCATCGGTGGGTGAACCGCTACTTCTGGCGGACCAAACAGCAACAGGAGATAGACTATCTGGAAGAGTCAGGAGGTAAACTGCATGCCTATGAGATGAAATGGAATCCGCGAGCAAAAGCATCCATTACCAAGACATTCACCGAAGCCTACCCGAATACCGAATTTCAGGTTATCACGCCTGAAAACATTGCAGACTTCTTGCTGTTCGACTCAAAAGGAGATTGAAGAAGGGTGGAGGAACCATCATGCTGCAAATTAGCCGCTGAATGTACTGCACTTTGAAAATAATAATTCTTTTATAGTTATAGGATTATGGAGAACGTTAATGACAAGATAATCATCTACCAGGCTGACGATGGCAACACGCAGATTGACGTGAGGTTTGAGAATGAAACTGTGTGGATGACACAAGCACAGATGGCAGAGCTTTTCCTGACTGACAGAACTTCTATTGTTCGTCATATCAACAACATTTACAAGGCAGAAGAGTTGGAACGGGAGGCAACCTGTGCAAAAATTGCACAAGTTCAAACTGAAGGCGGAAGGCAAGGTAAAGTGGTTGTCGCAAAATTAGCACATACCACTCAACATGGTGCAATTGCTGGCAAGTCTCTATGTCGATTTCATTTTTTTTAATCAACAAGAACAACCTATGACACCCTTGAAGAAATATATCTGGCTTGTCGACACCGTGATGAAGGCGGGCAATGTGGGGTTGACTCTCCAGCAGATTGCAGATGCCTATTATTTCAATGACGATATTAATGGTGGTCGTCTTTATTCTGACCGCACCTTCCATCGTCATCGTGAGGAGATAAAGGATATTTTCGGAATAGAGATTGAATGTTACGTATTGGGCGGCGTGTACCGTTATCGTATAGCCGACAGTGGCAAGAATGGCTATTTCCGACAGTGGATGCTCAACGCCATTGCCGTGAACCGGATTGTGATGGACAGCCAAGAGTTGGCACAATATATCGCCATAGAAGAGAGTCACACCGACCCACTGCCTGCCATACTTCAGGCCATGAAGGAGATGCGGATGATGAAGTTCGACTATGGCCCCTATTGGCGCGACAATGTGACGCACTACACCGACTTCCGACCCCATGCGTTGAAGATGTTTGAACGACGCTGGTATGTGGTCGGCAAGTACACTGAGGATATGCCGCATCATATCTTTGCGCTGGATAGGATTAGTAACATTGAAATCCAAGAGGAGACATACACAAGAGACCCCGATTTCGATGTGGAGGAGATGTTTAAGGACAGCTATGGCATCATTCTCAGGGAAGAGGTGGAGGTGGAGAGTGTCTGGATAAAAGTGGATGCTTTTCAGGCCAACTATCTGCGGTCGCTCCCGTTGCATCACTCCCAAATAGAGCTGAAACGGACTGAGGAATACTCGGTCTTCTCGGTTCGTGTGCGTCCGACTTTTGACTTCCGGCAGCAATTGCTGTCGTTGGGCAGCAGGGTGGAGGTGCTGAAACCGGAATCACTTCGGGATGAGATGAAAGAAGAGATTGCAGCTATGTTGGGCAAGTATAGGAATGATGATGAATGCTTGAATGCTTGAGTGTGTAATTGCTTGAGTGCTGACGCGGTCAAAATACTCCAACAATCAAGCAATCCAACAATCAAGCAATCTTTGAATGTGTTAATATGTTAGTCCTTGGCTCATCAAAGACCAACTAATTCTCAAACTTGTGATTGTTTGAATAACACACTAACAATCAAAATGATATTTGGAGATGATGTTTGTTTATAGGTACTCCAAATAGTTGTCTGGGGATATGACGATGGTCTCTTTGACGTTGTAGGCTTCGGTAAAACTTTTGGAAAAGAGGACTTTCTTGGTGGGATTCCACTTCATTTCTATTAGTGTTCTGAAAGCACTTAAGATGGGTTATATTAATTCGATCTTGAGAGCGCGTGTTTCCGACACGCTGAGTATATTTGCTTGATATACCCCACACATAAAAAGGGGTTGTTCCCATTCGGTCACGACCCCTTTTTATGCGGGGTTTCTCGTATATTTGCATCGTGAAATTATGAGTAACTTTGCAAAATAAAAATGGTGAAGGCAAGGGTGTGGCGACAAGCCAATGCGTTTCAATAGCAG
>OMXV01000095.1 GCA_900315075.1 uncultured Prevotellaceae bacterium
CTGCACGATGGAAGAGATGATCGAACATTGTGCGCAGTTCTTTGCAGAGCAAAGCGGCAAAGCCGAGCGTATTGGTGCTGTCAACGAGGGGTTGGAGAAACCCATCACCAAAGAAGAATATATCGGTATGATGAAAACGTATTTCCCACAGCTGAAGCGTTGGCGCAAAACGTTGGATATTAGTAACGATGTAGTCACGAATGTTAACCCCGCTCTGGCAGGCGTTAAAGAACTCATTGCAAAGATGGCCGACAAACTGCCCATCGCTTACATCTCATCAGTTGACCAAGATGGTTTTCCCTGGACCAAGGCCATGTTGAAGCCGCGCAAGCGTGAGGGTATCAAAACCTTTTACTTTACAACCAACACATTCTCAATACGCGTAGCTCAATACAAGGCAAATCCCAAGGCCAGCATCTATTTCTGTGATGCCAAAGGCTTCAAGGGCATGATGCTCAGAGGTACGATGGAGGTGCTGACCGATGCCACCTCGAAAGAAATGATTTGGCACAATGGCGACACAGAGTACTATCCTGGCGGTGTTACTGATCCTAACTACTGCGTGTTGAAGTTCACTGCCACCGACGGTCGCTTCTACAGCGATTTCTATCCACGTAGTTTCGTAATTGAGTAAATGATTACGAAAGCAAAGGCTGTGAGGTCAAGACACTTGCTGAGTACCAATGAAACATCTGCCGAATATCCTGTCGTCGCTCCGAATTGCATGCGCTCTGCGGCATCAGCGATATAGCCGACGGGGGGCTGGCTCGGAAACTAAAGTGCGTTACCAGGACTGGAGCATTGCTAGATAGCGTGGCAGACATCTGCTTCGTAGATGGCAATCTGATAGAGATAGGGTCGTTTACGGAATAGTTCATATAAAAAAACATAGAGAATAAAAAGGAAACATATATGATGAGAACAATAATAACAATAGGACTGTTTCTTGCGACCCTCACAAGTGCACTGGGACTCGAGGCTGCAAACGGCAATATCTCCAAACAAGACAGTCTGCTTCAGGATTACGACTATTTCTTCAGTCAATTGGAGCAAATACATCCCGATCCTTATAGCGCTTTTGGCGGAAAGGATGAGTTTGACACGGCCGTGAAACATCTGAGAGATGAGCTAACTAGTCGCGACTCCATGACACTTAACGAGATGCAGGTGGAAGTGACCAGACTGATATCCGCACTCCACGACGGACATACTTATATAGGGCATAATAACACGCCAAAGAAAGTAGAAGATCAATGGGTCCCGCTGAAATTCAAGGTTATTCCTGAAGGCATCATCGTAAATGGATATAGTCCAGGACTGGAATCCTTGAAGGGGGCGATGCTACGCGAAGTTGAAGGTGAAGCATTAGAATCGGTACTTGACCGCCTCGACAAGATCGTCATTTCAGAGAATCGCTATGGGCTGATGGGGAAAGCATGCACGCGTATTGGCAATGCTAATGTTTTGCGACTGTTATTTCCTGCATTTGACAAGGAAAAGGTTTCGATGAAGTTCCGTATGGCCAATGGCAAGGATACGCTCGTCAGTCTGCCCTTCTACCCCAACGGTCCGTTTTGGAAAAACATTATATGCACATCTACTGATGAGCGTTTCCCCCATAAGAACTTCGAATACCGCTTTGTCGATGACAGCAAACAAACGATGGCGGTGTGCATCAACTCAGTGGTGAGTGCCGACATACCAAATCTTGAAAGCTATGGCCTTAAGTCGGATGTGATTGTGGCTGATGTCTTTGCCAAGATGCTACGTGAAATGAAGGCTGCCAACAGTCCTCGCCTCATCATAGACCTGCGCGGCAATGGCGGAGGTTGGACGATGATTATGTATGCTGCGATGTATGAGCTCTATGGCAAGCGTTTCATGGAAACCGACTTAGGCATGCACTTTGCCACCAAAGTATCGGACGGCTGGCTCAAAAAGAACAATATGACCTTAGAACAGCTCAATCAGGATAGAGGAACATCGCTGAAGATGGGCGATTTCATTGATCAATCATCAAGCATCAGCAATTTCGACTTGTTTATGTGTGCCGACATGAGCATTATCGAAGCACAAGACGGCGAACCCATCTACACACCAGAAGAAATCTATGTAGTTACCGACGTGCAAACCTTCAGCGCCGCTTTCCATACCGCTTACATGCTGTGGAAGATGGGTGCCAAGGTGATAGGCGTACCTTCTGGACAGGCCCCCAACACGTTTATGGAGATTACACAATTCAAGTTGCCGAATACCGGTCTTGAATGTTCTGTATCCAATTCACTCCAGAGTTGTTTCCCCACGGATCATCCTATGGCGAAGACTTTCACCCCAGACATCCAACTGTCGTATGATGACTATCGTCAGTTCGACTTCAGTATGGATGCAGAATTATTGTTTATCGAAACGCTAAAATGAACTCCATTCATCACAAATCGATGCTGTTTATCCCAAATGTTTGTATGTCTCGGAAACAATTCGTAATTTTGAAATGATTGGTATCACAGTAATATGACGAGAAAATGGAAATAGAAAATTGGTTCAAGGGTTTCGAGAAAGGTCTGGAGCGGCTCTCTCCTGAGCAACGGTCAGCCTTCCTTTCGGAATGCGGAAGGAACTGTGTGAATGGCGGTACGCTGTCTGTTTATAAAAAGCTCCATGAGCGTGCCCAAGGCGACATGGACATCTTCTTTCAATAGAAGTAGAGTATTAGTAATAATTATGATGAATAAAATGCAACTCCGGCCATTTAATCCCGATGATGCAGAGACAATTCTGGGTTGGTGCAAGGATAAGCATGCCTTCCGGCTTTGGAGTGCCGACAGGTATAAGGATTTTCCTGCCAAACCTGAGGAGATGGTGGAGCAATACTATGGCAATAACATGTATCCTCTCACAGCTGTTGTTGACAATCTCGTCATTGGGCATATCCTTTTGAGATATCCATCAAAGGATAAGACTGTCATCCGCTTCGGTTTTGTGATAGTTGACGACTCGAAACGGGGCAAAGGCTATGGCAAGCAGATGCTACGTCTCGCTATCGATTATGCGAAACGAGAACTGGGTGCTCAGAAGATTACCTTAGGGGTGTTCGACAATAATCCCTCGGCCATTCATTGCTACGAGTCGGTAGGGTTCGTTGTGACTGGTACCGACACCTATGTGATAGATGGTGAAGAATGGAGCGGAAAAGAAATGGAATTAGTACTAAAAAACAATTTATAAAATGATGAAAGAAATATTGTACATACTGCTGGATAATTATGCCGAGCATGAGATAGGTTTCATGCCAGGTGCAGTGAGCACCGATGCCACAGGGTTTCGCAAGGAGCCTAAGTATATTAACAAGATGGTAGCCCCAACGATGGAGCCTGTAAAATCGATAGGCGGTATGCGAACCCTGCCCGACTATTCGTTCGAAACCATGCCTG